>JBMOMO010000298.1:0-6458 GCA_049324135.1 Chloroflexota bacterium | reverse complement strand
GAGGGTTAGGGTGAGGGAAACCACTGGAGTTATCTATGACACAAACGATCTCAAGACGAGATTTTCTAAAGATGGGCGCGGCGACGGCGGGCGCGCTGGCGGTCGGCTCGATGCTCCCGCCGAAGGTGGCGCAGGCGGCGCGGCAGGCGGGTCATCTCAACGCGGAGGGCGACGGCTACATCCCCTCCATGTGCGAGATGTGCGTGTGGCGCTGCGGACTGGTCGCCAAGGTGGTGGACGGGAAAGTCGTCAAACTGGACGGCAATCCCGAGCATCCGCATTCGCGCGGGAAACTCTGTCCGCGCGGGCAATCGGGGTTGATGAACACCTACGACCCCGACCGCGTGCTGACTCCGCTCGTCAGGGTGGGAAAACGCGGCGAAGGCCTCTTCCGCCAGGCGTCGTGGGACGAAGCGCTGGACATCGTCGCCTCGAACATGCTGGCGATCAAGGAAAAGTACGGCGCGGAGGCGATGGTCTTTTCGTCCACGCATAATTTGAGCCAGGTGCAGTTCGAGAACCTGCTGTATGCGTTTGGCTCGCCGAATTATGGCACGCAGAGAAGCCTGTGCTTCAACGCCATGATCACCGCCTTCCAGTTGACCTACGGCGTGGAAGAGCCTGCCCGCAATTACGAGGATGTTGAATTCATCCTGATGGTGGGACGCAACATGATGGAGGCCATCTCGACCTCCGAGACGGGCGAACTGGCGCGCGCCATCGACCGCGGCGCGAAACTGGTCTACCTCGACCCGCGCTACACCAAGACCGCCTCCAAAGCGACCGAGTGGATTCCCCTCCGCCCAGGCACGGACGCGGCCTTCCTGCTGGCGATGATCCAGGTCATCACCCAGAACGAACTGGCGGACTGTGACTTCGTTAAAAAGTATACGGTCGGGTGCGACGGTATCGTCGAAGAAATGCAGAAATACACCCCCGCCTGGGCGGAGCAGATCACGGGCGTGCCTGCCGCGACCATCGAGCGGATCGCGCGCGAATACGCGGCCGCGAAACACAACGCTCTGGCGCATCCTGGCTGGCGGACTTCCAATTTCGTCAACTCCTTCCAGACCGAGCGCGCCCTCGCCACGTTGAACGCCTTGAGCGGCAACGTGCTGACGCCTGGCGGTTGTCTCTCCACCGAAGTAGCGGCGGAGGGAGCGGGACTGGGCGCGCCGCCCCAGCCTCCGTATCCGCGCGCCTCCGCCCTGCGTTTGGACGGCGCGCCGTGGAAGTATCCGCTCGTGCCGTTGAAACTGGGCGTCTTCCAGGAATTGCGCGACGCCATCCTGACAGGCGAACCGTACCAGGCGCATGGCTGGTTTATCTCGCGGCAGAACCCGATCCTGTCCCTGCCCGACCGACAGAAGACTCTCGAAGCCTTCGGCAAGATGGACTTCATCGCCACCGTGGATATCATCATGAACGACACGGCCTGGTTCTCGGATGTCGTCCTGCCCGAAGCCTCGTACCTCGAACGCTACGACCCGCTCCTGCCTGTGGGCGATAAGGCCTTCCTGCGCCAGCCTGTGGTGGAGCCGCAGGGCGAGGCCAAATCCGCGCTGTGGATCTACAAGCAACTGGGCGAGCGACTCGGCCTAGGCGATTTCTTCCAATACGCCGATGAGGAAGATTACATTCGCCAGCAACTTGCGCCGCTGGGCGCCAGCCTCGAAGAAGTGATCGAAAAAGGCTACGCGGAAATGCCCGAAGAAAAACACGACGGCGAGATTACCTTTAACACGCCGTCTGGCAAGATCGAAATCTATTCCGAGACCTTGAAGAACGCGGGCTTCTCGCCCTGGCCGACCTGGGAGGAACCTCCCATGCCTGGCGCGGACGAGTTTTACCTGCTCACTGGCAAGGTGGCGCAGCACACGCAGTTCGGCACGCAGAACAATCAACTCCTGCACAAATATTCCGACGAGCCGCGCCTGTGGATGAACGCCAAGACCGCCGCGCAGATGGGACTGGAGGACGGCGACTGGGTGGAGATCGCCAGCCAGGTTGGCAAAGCCCATAGCAAATTGCTTGCCACCGAAGCCATCCGCCCTGATTGCGTTTATTTGACTCCAGGCTACGGACATCTGTCCAAGGGACTCAAAACCGCCTACGGCGTCGGCGCGAGCGACTCGGCCTTGCACGTCACGTACACTGATCCGATCAGCGGCGGGCAGGCATTGAGCCAGACCTTCGTCACGGTGAAAAAGGCTTGAGCAATATCCCTCGCCCCCGTCCCCTCTCCCATTGGGAGAGGGGTGAAGGGGTGAGGGAGAGGAAAAAACCATGACTGAAATCAAACATCACGCCTATCTCTTCGACGCCACGCGCTGTATTGACTGCCGCGCCTGCATGGTGGCTTGCAGCGTGGAAAACAACATCGAAATGGACAAGACCCGCATCTGGGTCGCGGGACTCGGCGTCACGGGCGAGTATCCCGACCTGCAACGCGGCACGATGGTCTATCACTGTATGCACTGCGAGCACCCCGACTGCATGTCGGCCTGCCCTGTCGGCGCGTACACCAAAGCCGAAGATGGCCCCGTTACCTACAATCCCGACCTGTGCATCGGCTGTCGCTACTGCATGAACGCCTGCCCGTTCGGCGTGCCGCACTTTGACTATGACAAGGGCATCATCGAAGGCGCGTTCATTGACAAATGTACCTTCTGCCCACAGCGCATCTACAACGGACAGGAACCCGCCTGCGTGCAGACCTGTCCCACCGACGCGCTCGAATACGGCGAACGCGATGAACTCATCGCCAAAGCGCACGAACGCATCGCCGCGCATCCCGAACGCTACATTGACCACGTCTACGGCGAGCACGAGAACGGCGGCACTTCCTACCTGATCCTCTCGCACGTCCCATTCAAAGATTTGGGTCTACCCGAACTGCCCGAGGAGCCGATCAACGAAGTCAGCGAAAAGGTGATGGAAATGACCATCCCGTTCGCCCTCAGTTGGGGCGCAGTGCTGACCGCTGTCAGCGCGGGCGTGGCGCTCTACGATAACAACAAAAAGAAGAAAGCCGAATCGGGCAAGGAAGCGGAGGGTAAAAAATGAAACTCAATCTCACTCTTCCCTCCCGCATCCGTGACTTCAAGATCGGAGTTTTGCCCGTCATCCTATTAACCCTCATGGGCATCGCCTTCGTCGTTGCAATGGCGCGTTACGCCTTCGGCATCGGCGTCATCAGCGACCTGAGTTACTCCTATCCCTGGGGCTTCTGGATTTCCTTCGACCTGTTCACGGGCGTGGTCATCTCCAGCGGCGGCTTCCTCATGGCGGGCTCGGTCTATATCCTGCGCATCAAGGAACTCCAGCCCCTGCTCCGCCCCTCCGTGCTGACCGCCTTCCTCGGCTACATTATGGTTGCCGTTGCGCTGCTGGTTGACCTCGGCCAGCCGCTGCGCATCTGGTACATGATGATCCACTGGAACCACACCAGCGTCCTGCTCGAGATCGGCATCTGCGTGATGAGTTACCTGACTGTGCTTGCCATCGAGTTCGCGCCTGTGGTGCTGGAGCGCTTCCCCAAACTGCACCACGTCGCGCACCTCATCCACAAGTTCATCATGCCCTTTGTGATCCTGGGCGTGGTGCTTTCCACCCTGCACCAATCCTCGCTCGGCTCCCTGCTGCTCATCCAGCCGCAGAAACTGCATCCGCTGTGGTGGACGCCCATCCTGCCGATCCTGTTCTTCGCCTCCGCCATTGCGGTCGGCCTCTCGATGATCATCCTCGAGTCCTCGCTCAGTTCGCGCTACTTCAAGCGCGGCCTCGAAACGCACCTGCTGGCGAAACTGGCGAAGGCGCTCCCCATTGCGCTGGGCGTCTACCTCGCGCTCAAATTCGGCGAACTCGCCATCGCGGGCGACCTCGGCTATCTCTTCACCAGCGGCGTGATGAGCCTGCTCTTCTGGGCGGAGATTCTCATCGGCGTCGTCATTCCGATGATCTGGTTCTCGGTCAAAAAGAACCAGGCCAGCCCCAGCGGCCTGCTGACGGGCGCGGTCATCACCCTGCTCGGCCTGATCCTCAACCGCTTCAACGTCAGTTGGTTCGCCGTCCAGCATCCCGACCCGCTCTTCTACGCCCCGACCTTCATGGGCAACGTGGACTACTTCCCGACCCTGCCCGAAGTCGCCGTCTCCATCGGCATCTTCTCGGCAGGCATCATGGCCTTCGGACTGCTCGCCAAATACTTCCCCGTTTTCGAGACGGAACCTCACGGAGCGCATGCGGGCGACTAACCCCTCGCATCATCCCTGACCCTCAGCCTGCCTCCGTTTCGACGGGCATTTGCCCACCCTCAAACCTCCCGCCAAAATAACGGTGGGAGGTTTACAATTGGCGGGAAGGTACACACATAAACACGTACACAGGTACACACGTAACACGCACCACGCAATACTGATAACTGATCACTGAATACTGATTACTGAATCCCCATGCGCCCCTCCTTCTTCCACCACCTCCACCCTCCCACCATCCCCGCCGCCCAGGCGCGCTGGCGTCACACCCTGGGCGCAGGCGGGACAGCCATCTTCCTGATGCTCATCCTGGGCGTGACAGGCATCCTGGAGATGTTCTACTACGTCCCGAATCCAGAAGAAGCCGCGCTCTCGGTGCAGGCCATCACCTATCACGTCCCCTTCGGTGGATTCGTCCGCAACCTGCATTACTGGTCGGCGCAACTCCTGCTCATCGTTTCGGCAATTCATCTTCTGCGCGTGATTTTCACCGCCGCGTACAGTCATCCACGCCGCTTCAACTATCTGCTCGGGCTGGGACTCTTCGTCCTCGCCATCATGTTGGATTTCACAGGCTACATCCTGCGCTGGGACGTGGACATCTGCTGGCCGCTGACGACTGGCACCAACCTGCTCAAAACGATCCCGCTGGTGGGAGACTTCCTGTTCCGCATTGCCGTTGGCGGCGGGGACGCCTGCGAGACCGCCCTGCTGCGTTTCTACACCTGGCACATCTTCGCGCTGACCCTACCCCTCGTCATCCTCGGCGTCTGGCACGCCTTCCGCGTCCGCCGCGACGGGGGGATCGCCGCGCCGCCAGTAGCGCAAATTGCCAATTTGCGCAACAACGAGCGCATCCCGCGCGATGAACTCGTCCGCCGCGAAGTGCTGGCGATGTTCATTGTTGGCATCCTGCTGATTTTGCTCTCCATTTTCTTCCCCGCGCCCATCGCGCCCGCCATGGTCGGGAAGCCCAGTCCCAGCGCCGAAGCGAGCGCGCCGTGGTTCTTCCTGTGGGTTCAACAAATGCTCAAATGGGGAGACCCGTTCCTCTTTGGCGTTCTCATCCCGTTAGCCATTCTCACCCTCCTTGCCCTCATCCCCTACATCTTCCCCAAACCCGCCGACAGTGACATTGGCCGCTGGTTTCCCAAATCCAATTGGCTTGCGCAGATTGTAGTTACAGTGATTGCAATCTTCATCATCATTCTCACGCTTATAAACAGGTAGACACGTAACAAGTACACAGGTACACACGGAACACGCAACACGCCCTACGCGCTCATCCTTCATCCTTCATCTTTTCCCCTTTCCCCATGCGCCGCCTCCTCGCTCTTTCCTCTTTCTTCACTTCGACCTTGCTCAGTGCAAGCTTTCTTCTTTCCATCATCTTTATTTGGTGGAATGACTCGCGCCAACCCAAGCCCATCGAATTAATTCCCACCCTCACAGGCCAGCCCGAATACTGTCTCACCTGCCACGCGGACTTGCCCGAAATCAGCGCCTCGCATCCCGTCGAGACCTTCGGCTGTGTCACCTGTCATGGCGGGGAACGACTCGCGCTTGATGAAGATTTGGCTCACAGCACAATGCGCGGAGGGGCGAACCCGTCCGCTCTCAGCGTAGTCGAAGCCTCGTGCGGCGGGAGCAACTGTCACAGCGGCAGCGAAGCGGACGACCGTCATCACATCCAGCGCGTGATGACCAGCGTCCAGTCCACCTACACGGGCGCAATTGCCAATATCCGCTACACCTTCGGCGCACAGGCGGACTTAAGTCCGCGCTACGGCATCAGCGCCGTGACCGATGACGAAACGCGGACAGGCGTCAAATCGCTCCTGGCATTTGATCCATTCAGCGAAACCAATCCATCCATCCAGAAATTTGGCGAGAATTGCCTTACTTGCCACCTCCACGCCGAACCGCAGGAAGGCGAGGCGTACGCGCGTCAAACGGGTTGCGCGGCCTGCCATACCCCCCTCCGTCTCCCCTCAAATTCTGCGAATTTGGGGGGAGTGTCCCGCAGGGACGAGGGGGGCGGGGTTCACACCCTCACTACCGCCATCCCCTACACCCAATGCAACACCTGTCACAACCGCGGCAACTACGATCTGCGGACAATGACTTTCGTTGAACGTACCGACCACGCGACCACGCGACTACAAGACTATTACCAACCAATTTCCCAATTTACCCTCTGCG
>JBMOMO010000297.1:0-47368 GCA_049324135.1 Chloroflexota bacterium | reverse complement strand
TGCTAACCGCGAAGATTTGTAGCGCGAAATTTATTTCGCTTTTGGTTGCCTGCCTGTTGGCAGACAGGCGGAATGAATTCCGCGCTACAGTATTGCTCTATGAAAACTATGCTAACCGCAAAGATTTTGTATGATGTTCATCATTTGGTTGCGGAATGAATTCCGCGCTACGGCTTAAGGGCCATCAATTGGTGGATCAAATCGGTGTGTTCTGTCAATGCCTTATAGCCCGAGTCGAAGTCGCGGCTACAAATGCTCTCGACCATTTTCTGGTGATAGCCCCAAACCTCTTGCAGGTAATTCAAATCTGTATAGAAATTCAATCCAACCGCCTCATAAGCCTCCCAATAAGCCTCCAAGATACCCATCACGAAAGGATTGTCCAGGCGGCGATAGATCGCCAGGTGCAATTCACGATGTTCTTCGTGCGGGATTTGGATGGGATTGCCGCGCAATTTTTCCCAAGCGCCAGCAAGCAGGCCAGTCAATTTCTGGTGGTCGTCGGGCGTAAGGCTTTGCGCAGCCTCATACCAATAAGCGATCTCGATGTGTTGGCGCAAATTCGCAAACACCTCGAAGTTGTTCTTATCGCGCGCCAGCGCATAAGCAAGACTCTGGCGCACGGCCGGTAAAAAATTATAAGGCAGGCGGCGCATCCCGGTCCTCGGGCGCACCTCCACAAGCCCCAGCGCGCGCGCCACTTCCAATTGCTCGCGCAGGGAGGCCACGCTCACGCCCAGTTCACGGCTCAGGGCAGCCAGGGCAGGCAACCCCTGCGACTCGGCCTCCTCGTGCTGGGCCAGGTAACGGACAAACTCAGACAAGGCGTCAGTGCCATTTCGCTCGCGCAACATCATCAATACCTATGATTAATCGGATTATTACTATTAATCATAAGTATATGCCGAGCGTCGCCAAACGTCAAGGGGAAATGCCGAAAAAACACGGTTAGGGTATAATAAGGACAGGCAGGTCTGCCCCGGCAGACACGACCGAAACTCAGCACAAGGCATTCTATGGCAAGCATCTCCCTCTCGCTCCCTGCCGAATACTGGCAGACTCTTCAAATCACCAGGCAAGACATCGAATTCTTGCACAACCATTTGTTCGAAAGCGAAACACCCATGTCGGCCAGGGAACTGGCCGGCGTCCTGATCGAAGAACGGATTCGCTCAGAGCGCGACGCGCAAGCCAGGCAACGCAAGGCAAGCGGCAAACCTTACCTCCCCAAAGAGACCTACAAAACCGGCGACCAATTGATCTTCCCGACCCTGGAATGGAAGAAAGGCCGCGTGAAAGACCTGCGCCCCGGCAATAACCCGCAAGTGGGCGAGTTCGACGTCCTCACGGTCGAAATGGAAAACGGGGACAGCCGCATGTTCGCCGCCCGACTCGCGGATCATTTCCTGAACGAGGAGCCGGCCTCCGCTGCCGAAGAGGAAACCGCCCTCCCGCAAGACATCCAATCCGCGCATGGGACGCGCATCGAGAAGAGCCTGGAAGAAGCCTTCAGCGCCGACGACGGCCTGGTGCGGATCGCCGGACGCTGGTTCCCGCGCGCGCTGCTGGTGGACGTGAACCAGGGACACCTCAACCTGGCCGAAGCCGTGCTGGACATGGCGGGCGGCGAGCCGCTGCCCACCAGCAAGTTGCTCGCGGATGTCGAACTGCCCGAGGGAGTCAACCCCAAACTGGCTGAGTTTTCCCTCAACCTGGCCTTGGATGAAGATAGCCGCTTCGATGAGGTCGGCCCGGCGGGGGAGGTGCTGTGGTGCCTGCAACGCCTGGAGCCGGAAAACGTGCGCGAAGCGCCGCTTTTCTTGCGTTACGCCGCCGTCGAATACGACCCCGCCCTGCTGGATGGGACGATGAAGGCGCTCGAAGCGCAACTGGATGATGAATTGAGCGAAGCCGGCCCGGGGTCGGGGGAAGAGGCGGATGTCACGGTCAGCCTGATCTACCCGCATTGGCGCGCCGGTACGCTCCCCATCGCCCCGCGTTACCAGTCCCTGTTCCCTACGGCGCTGGAATCGCCGCGCATCCGCTTCACGCTGGTGGACGGAAAGACCGGGAATAAGATGCCCGCCTGGGTGGTGCGGTCGCACGGCTATGTGAGCGGGTTGCGCGAGTGGTATGAAGCCAACGAATTGATGCCTGGCAGCCTGGTGCGCCTCAAGCGCGGCAAGAACCCCGGCGAAGCCATCATCGAGGCCCAGACCCACCGCGCCACCAAAGACTGGGTGCGGACTGTCATCGTAGGCGCGGACGGCGGGATCGTCTTTGCGTTGCTCAAGCAAACCATTGCGGCGGAATTCAACGACCGCATGGCGTTTGTCATCCCCTCCGTAAGCGCGGTAGACCAACTGTGGGAGCAGGCGGCGCAAAAGAAGCGCCCCTTCGACAAATTGGTCATCCAGGTGATGCGCGAGTTGACCAAACTCAACCCGCAGGGACATGTCCACGCCCAGGAGTTG
This sequence comes from Chloroflexota bacterium, assembly GCA_049324135.1. Classification (GTDB taxonomy): domain Bacteria; phylum Chloroflexota; class Anaerolineae; order Anaerolineales; family Villigracilaceae; genus JAABUE01. The sequence continues at coordinate 44,894 of JBMOMO010000297.1, read as the reverse complement.
TATGCGGCCGTGAACATCCTGCGCCGTACGCCGCCGGCGCCGCTGATGGCGTTGTTGGCCGGCCGGCCGGACGATTTTATCCACGTTGGCGATTTGCATTACCGCCTGGCAGAAACTCATCGGGAGGATGAATAACCATGGCAGAAGGTATATCCCCCCCTGTCACAGACAAGCAAGTGAAACGTTTCAGCCTGGTCAAACCCACCCTGCAAACGCCTTTCCACATCGATTTCGAGTGGTGGCGGCAGAACGAACGCGACTGGCACGTGTACCTGCGCTCGCTGTTATGCCCCGAGCACCAGGAAATCCTGGCAAACTTCCGCGAAGGTGAGATGATAGACTGGGTAGACCCGAAGACCGCCGAGGTGAAACCGGTGGACGGCATCCAGCACCTGCTCATGTCGCATTGCGCCCGCCAGCCGGATTTCGTCACCGAGCATACCGCCATGGTCGAGGCGGTCTTCCGCCTGTTCCTGACCAACGACAATATGCCCATGACGGCCGAAGAACTGGGCGCGCGCCTCAACCGCCCGCCGGAAACGGTCCTGCGGACATTGAGCGGGCCGCGCGTGTACAAGGGGCTGAGACCGTTACAGTGACGGCGACATCCTTTTCCCGCCCCCGTAGCTCAACGGACAGAGCAGCAGCCTTCTAAGCTGTTGGTTGTGGGTTCGAGTCCCGCCGGGGGCGCTATCTTGCCGCATGGTTGCGTCAAGAACGCAGAACACCTTTAGGAGTATGACATGGCAATCGAAAGAACAGGTTTGATCCAACTGGCTGGCAGGGACGCCACGATCGTTGGCGACGACATCCAGGTCGGGCAGGTTGCGCCGGATTTCAGCGCCCACGCGCTGGACTGGTCGGTCGTGCGCGGACTGGCCGATACGCAGGGCAAGGTGCGCATCATCGCGGCCGTCCCCTCGCTGGACACGGAAGTGTGCGACCGCGAGACGCGCCGCTTCAACCAGGAGGCTGCCGGCCTGAGCAAGGACATCATTATCCAGGTCATCAGCGCCGACCTGCCCTACGCGCAAAAACGCTGGTGCGGCGCGGCGGGTGTGGACCAGGTGATGGTGCTTTCCGACCACCAGTCGGCTGAATTTGGCGAGAAGTACGGCTGTCTCATCAAAGAGCGCCGTATCTTGCGCCGGGCTGTCTTTGTGGTGGATCGCCAGGGAATAGTCGCCTACGCCGCCTACATGCCCGCGTTGGGCGTCGAACCGGATTACAGCCAGGTTTTAGAAGCAGCCAAGGCCGCCTTAGTTTAATCGGTAACTGCGGGTGAAAGGAGCAAGCCCATGCCCACCTCCATTCGAAAATCACATTCCTCAGCCTCATTGACGGAGATGCGACGCGAAATCTTCCACGCCGTTGGCTGGCAGGTACAGGTGCGCACCGGGGTATGGAGTCCGCCAACAGACGTGTACGACACCGAAAACGATTACGTCGTGCGCGTGGAGATCGCCGGGATGCGCGAAGATGACTTCGAGATCACGGTCGAGAACAACTTCCTCTCGATCACCGGAACCCGGCCAGACATTCCGGAGCGACGCGCGTACCAGCAGATGGAAATTCGCTTCGGGAAATTCGAGTCGGCCGTCGGCCTGCCCGGCCCGGTCGAATTGGATGCGGCCCGCGCCGAATACAAAGATGGCTTCCTGACCATCACCCTCCCCAAAAACCAACCCAAGGATAAGAGTTAACTGCGCATGGCCGCAACCCGCTGGCACTCTAACATGATCGACCTGTTCGATTGGATCTCGGATCACGATTCCGCGCTGCTGGATATTTTCATGCCGCCGCTCCTGCCCACACCCGAAAAACGAGACCAGGAAGACGCCCCGCCAATCGAAGAACCGCTCAAGCAGGAAATGTCCGCTTACCCGGACGTCCTGCCCATCCTGCCCCTGCGCGGCGTAGTCGTATACCCGCAGACCGCTGTCCCCCTGACGGTGGGACAACAACGCTCGGTTCGACTCGTGGACGATGTGGTTGCCGCCGATAAACTGGTGGGACTCGTGGCTGCGGTCAACCCCGAATTGGAGACGCCCGGCCCGACCGACCTGTACCGCGTCGGGACGATCGCGATTGTGCACCGCCTGCTGCGCGCGCCAGACGGCACGGTGCGGTTGCTGGTGCAGGGCATGGAGCGCTTCCGCCTGGGGCAATTCGTGGCCGAAGAGCCGTATCTCAAGGCGCACATCCACCTCGCGCCGGAAACGGTCGAAGAGGGTTTACAGATCGACGCCCTGGCGCGCAACGCGCGCGACCAGTTCCACCAGATCGCGCAACTCATCCCCTCCTTGCCGGAGGAGTTGGTCTCTTCCGTGCTGTCCATCGAAAGCCCGCTGCAAACCGCCTACACCATCGCCAATTTCCAACGCATCGAACTGGCAGACGCGCAACAACTCCTGGAACTGGATTCGGCCACCGACAAATTGCGCAAACTGGTCGGCCTATTGGTGCGCGAAACGGAAGTGCTGACGCTGGGGCAGAAGATCCAGAACGAAGCCCGCGAAGAGATCGAGAAGGTCCAGCGCGAATACTTCCTGCGGGAACAGATGAAAGCCATCCAGCGCGAACTGGGCGAGAAAGACGAACAAGCCATCGAAGCGGAAGAATTCCGCAAGAAAATCGAAGACGCCCACATGCCGGAAGAAGCCGACAAGCAGGCCCGCCGCGAACTGGACCGGCTGGCGCGCCTGCCCACCGCCGCCGCAGAGTATGGCGTCATCCGCACCTACCTCGACTGGCTGGTCACGCTGCCCTGGTCGAAAATGACCGAAGACAACCTGGACATCCCCCACGCGCGCAAGATCCTGGACGCGGACCACTACGGGCTGGAAGATGTCAAGGAACGCATCCTGGAATTCCTGGCGATCCGCAAATTGCGCCTGGAACGCAAGGATGAAGTGCGCGAGGTCTCGCAGGATAAAATCCGCCGCGAGCGCGAAGGGGTGATCCTGTGCTTTGTGGGGCCGCCCGGCGTCGGCAAGACCTCGCTGGGACAATCCATTGCGCGCGCCATGGGACGCAAATTCGTGCGCGTTTCGCTGGGCGGCGTGCGCGACGAGGCCGAGATCCGCGGTCACCGCCGCACTTACATCGGCGCCATGCCCGGGCGCATCCTGCAAGCCTTACGCCGCAACGAGACCCGCAACCCGGTCTTCATGCTGGACGAGGTGGACAAACTGGTCTTCGATTTCCACGGCGACCCGGCCTCCGCCTTGCTGGAAGTGCTCGACCCGGAGCAAAACAGCGAATTCCGCGACCACTACCTGGAAGTGGCCTACGATCTCTCGCAGATCTTTTTCATCACAACCGCCAACTCGCTGGAAACCGTCCCCGGCCCGTTGCGCGACCGCATGGAAATCATCTTCCTTTCGGGTTACACCGACAGCGAGAAAGTCGCCATCGCCAAAGGCTACCTGATCCCGCGCCAGATCCGCGAAAACGGCCTGCGCAAGAAGGAAGTCAAATTTACCGATTCGGCCCTGCACAAGATCATTCGCGGCTATACCCGCGAGGCCGGCGTGCGCAACCTGGAACGGCGCATTGGCGCCATCTGCCGCAAAGCCGGCACGCGCATTGCCGAGGGCAAGGACCAGGCTTTCGTAATCACCCCGGATACGGTAGAGGAATTCCTGGAACATCCCGTCTTCCACGGCTCGGAGGAGATCAGCATCCGCACGGCCGTTCCGGGCGTGGTGCCTGGGCTGGCATGGACGCCCTACGGCGGCGAAGTGCTGTTCATCGAGGCGACGCGCATGCCCGGCAACAAGGGCTTCCAGATCACCGGCTCGGTGGGCAACGTGATGCAAGAATCGGCGCGCGCGGCGCTTTCGTATGTACGCGCGCGGGCAGAAGAACTGGGCCTGGAGGGAGACTTCTTCGAGAAGGCCGACATCCACCTGCACGTCCCGGCCGGGGCCACGCCCAAGGATGGCCCATCGGCGGGCGTGACGATGGCGACTTCCCTGGTCTCCCTGGTGTCAGGCCGCAAGGTAAAACGCGACCTGGGAATGACCGGCGAGATCACCCTGCGGGGGCACGTCCTCCCCATTGGCGGCGTCAAGGAAAAGGTCCTGGCTGCGCACCGCAACGGCCTGAAGACGGTCATCCTGCCCAAGCATAACGAGTTCGACCTGGACGATGTCCCGCAAGAAGTCAAGAAGAAGATCAAATTTGTGTTCGTCGAAACTGTGGACGAAGTCCTGGAAGCCGCGCTCGAAAAACAACGCAAATCGAACGCCAGGCCACAAACGACGCCGCAACCGACACCTTTGGAGGCCCCGAAGAACGATGCCGACCATCATGCTCGCTGAAGACGACCTGACCATGATCTCGCTGCTCAAGACCCTGCTTGGCATGGAGGGCTACCGCGTCCTTGCCCTGGACACGGATGATGACATTCTCGAGGCTGTCCGCCGCGAACGGCCAGACCTTCTCCTGATGGACGTCCACTTGCCGCATGTCAGCGGCCTGGAAGTCATGGAACAGTTACGCGCGGATGAAGCCGTCAAAGACACCAGCGTGGTGATGACCTCCGGCCTGAACCTGGAAACAGAATGCCTGACGCACGGCGCCGACGCCTTCCTGCTCAAACCCTATATGCCCGATGACCTGCTGGGCATGTTGAAGCGCAACCTGAAGACCTCCTGAAAATGCCGGCGCGCGCGATACGTTTTGCCATCCTTACGGTCTCTGATCGCTCTTCGCGCGGCGAGCGCCCCGACGCCTCCGGGCCGGCGTTAGCCGACCTGGTGGAAGCCCAGGGCTGGCGCGTTGCCAGACGGGACATCCTGCCCGACGACGAGATGATGCTGCGCGAAACGCTCTGCATGTGGGCGGACAGCGGCGAAGTGGACGTCATCCTGACCACCGGCGGGACCGGCTTTGCCCCCCGCGACGTGACCCCCGAAGCCACCCGCGCCATTGTCGAGCGCCTGACCCCCGGCCTGGACGAGGCCATGCGCGCCGCCAGCCTGGGAGTCACCCCCCACGCCATGCTGTCACGCGCCGTCTCCGGCATCCGCAAACGGACACTGATCGTCAACCTGCCGGGCAGCCCCACAGGCGCGACCGAGAATCTACAGGTCGTCCTGCCGGCGTTGGAACATGCCATCCACCTGCTGCGGGAAGAGGACGCAGGCCATTAGACCTTGCCAGCCCCCTGCTCCTTGCGCTATAATCCGCCCGTTTGCAATTCTCTCAAAGTGAGGCAAGTATGATCGATGTAAATGAACTGCGCAAAGGCGTGACCTTTGAACTCGACGGCCAACTCTTCAAAGTGCTGGACTACAGCCACAACAAGACCGGGCGCGGCAACGCCAATATCCGCATCAAAGCCCGCAACCTGCTGACCTACGCCACCATCGAGAAAACCTTCAATTCCGGGCAGTCCGTCCAGGATGTGCGCCTGGACTTCCACAACGTCCAATACCTGTACACGGACGGCGACTTCTACCACTTCATGGACAACGAAACCTTCGAACAGCCGGCCATCAAGGGCGAACTGCTCGGCGATGACGCGCTCTACCTGACCGAAGGCCTGGAAGTCAAACTGACGTTCTACAAAGGCGAAGCAATAGATGTAGAACTGCCCACCTCCGTTGACCTGAAAGTGGTCGAAGCGGACATGGCCATCCGCGGCGATACCGCCACCGGCGTGACCAAGAAAGTGCGCGTGGAAACCGGCCTGCAGGTGCAGGTGCCGAACTTCGTCAACGTGGGCGATACCATCCGCATCGATACCCGCACGGGCGCATACGTCACGCGCGTCTAACCTGTCCACCCTTTCGGAATACGCAGTACGCGCCACGCGCCCCGTTCCGCAGTTCGTACTGCGTCATTCGTAACCATCCGCACATAGCGCAGACCGCGCAGAGTTGGACATCGGGAAGAGAAAAAAAATCGGCGTAATCAGCGCAATCTGCGGATTATTTTTACCAATGAAAACTCCCGCTGGAAAAGAATGTAGTTATTTCCATGGCGACTATTACCGGGGGCGCAACCGCGAAGAATGTCGCCTGCTCAAGACCGCCGGCCAGCGCTGGACGCCCGATCTGTGTAAGACCTGCCCGGCGCCCGGCATCCAACTTGCCAACGCCTGCCAACACCTGCAACTGACCGGCAGCGTCAATCGCCCGCTGCAGGCCGCCTTCCAGCGCCGCGTACAGGTAACGGCCTGGTGCAACAAATCCCGCCGCGCCGTCAGCGAGCCGCACGTCGGCTGCGGCGAGTGCCACCAATTGCCATTCACATTCCAAGTCAAGGAACCATGACCCTGACCCTGCTGCTCGACCTGGACGATACCCTGCTCGACTCCAACATGAATACCTTCATCCCGGCCTACTTCCAGGCGCTTTCGGGATTCCTGGCCGGGCAGGTGCAGCCAGATGTCATGCTCCCGGCGCTCATCGCCGGGACGCGCAAGATGCTGGGCAACACCGACCCTTCCCGCACCCTGCAACAGGTCTTCGACGCAGAGTTCTTTCCCAAGATCGGCCTGCCGCGCGAGAGCCTGCAACCGCGCATCGACCAGTTCTACGAAGAAGTATTCCCCAGCCTCAGCCATCTCACCCAGCCGCGCTCACACGCGGCGGAATTGGTCGAATGGGCGCTGGCGCAGGGCTATCGCCTGGGCATCGCCACCAATCCCGTCTTCCCGCTCAGGGCCATCCAGCATCGCATGGCCTGGGCCGGACTGCCGCCCGGAAAGTATCCTTTCGAGGTCGTCTCGTCCTACGAAACCTTCCACTTCACCAAACCCAACCCCGCTTACCTGGCCGAAGTGCTGGGGAGCATGGATTGGCCGGATGGCCCCGTGCTTGCCGTCGGCGACGACGCAGAAGCGGACCTGCCCGCCGCACACGGGTTGGGACTGCCCGCCTGGTGGGTCAGCGCCCCAGATGCAATCGTACCGGATGGTTACACGCTAACCGGACGCGGTTCACTTGCAGACCTGCGCTCCTGGCTGGAGGCCTGCGATCTTTCCACGCTCGAGCCTGCGTTTTCCACCCCCGGCGCGCTCGCCGCCCTGATGCGCTCCACGCCAGCCGTCCTCTCCGGGTTGGCAGGGCAGGCCCGGGGTGCGATGATGAAGCGCCGCCCGGAACCGGCCGAATGGAGCCTGGCCGAGATCTTCTGTCACCTGCGCGACACCGAGCGGGAAGTCTACCAGCCGCGCCTGCGCCTGCTGCTGGAACAGGACGAACCGTTCATCCCGGCGCGCAACACCGACGAATGGGCAGAGCAGCGCGGCTACCGCGACCAGGACGGCCTGCAAGCCCTACAAGACTTCACGGCAGCGCGCCTGCAAACGCTGGAAATCGTGCGCGGGTTGAACGAGGCCGACTGGCAGCGCAAGGCGCGGCACGCCATCTTCGGCCCGACCCATTTGGGGGAACTGGTGCGCTTCATGGCCGAGCACGACCGCCTGCACGTCCGCCAGGCGCGCGCAACGCTGGCGCAAGCCGCGCGGTAGTTGCGCATCGCATCCCTTTTCCCTGTGTTATAACTGCCAACCGGTTTTTTCACACCATCAAGCCTTGCCGGGTTTTGGAACCTGCGCAAGGCTCGACCTGGCTTTCGGTTTCTGTGCTCGATCCTTTAGAACAGGAGATTTTATCGATGAGAACACGCGTAGTGGTCACTGGCCTGGGCTGCGTCAGCCCGGTTGGAAATTCAGTCAAAGAGACCTGGCAATCCCTGGTCGCGGGGAAATCCGGCGCGGCGCATATCACCAAATTCGACGCCAGCCAGCACAAGACGAAATTCGCCGCCGAGGTCAAAGGCTTCGACGGCGCTGCCCTGTTCGGCGCGCGGGAAGCGCGCAAGATGGACCTGTTCGCCCAATATGCGCTGGCCGCCACATTGGAGGCGCTGGCGCAAGCCGGCCTGGCGCTCGACGAGGGCAACCGCGACCGGGCCGGCGTGCTGATCGGCTCCGGCATCGGCGGGATCGGCACCCTGCTGGAGCAGGTCGAAGTCCTGCGCGAGCGCGGCCCGGAGCGCATCAGCCCCTTCCTGATCCCGATGATGATCTCGGACAGCGCGGCTGGCATGATCGCCATCCGCATCGGCGCGCGCGGCCCGAACATGTCGCTGGCAACCGCCTGCGCTTCCGGCTCGAACGCGGTCGGCGAGGCCGCCGAAATGATCCGGCGCGGCGCGGCGGATATCATGGTCGCCGGGGCTGCCGAAGCGACCATCGTTGCAATCGCCATGGGCGGCATGAACGTGATGGGCGCGCTCTCCACCCGCAACGACCAGCCGACGCGCGCCTCGCGCCCCTTCGAAAAGGACAGGGACGGCTTCTTGATGGGCGAGGGCGCTGGCATCCTGATCCTCGAAAGGCTGGAACACGCCCAGGCGCGCGGCGCAAACATCCTGTGCGAATTCAAAGGCTACGGCACCTCCGACGACGCCTACCACATTTCAGCCCCCGCCGAGAACGGCGCCGGCGCTGCGCTCTCGATGCGCTATGCGCTCGAGGATGCCGGCCTGCAACCGGCCGACATCGGCTACATCAACGCGCACGGCACGTCCACGCCCCTGAACGACAAAAGCGAGACAGCCGCCATCAAGACCGTGTTCGGCGAGCAGGCCTACAAGATTCCCGTCTCATCCACCAAATCCATGACCGGGCACCTGCTGGGCGCTTCCGGCGCGCTGGAGGCGGTGGTATGCGCAAAAGTGTTGCAGGAAAACACCTTGCCGCCCACCATCAACTACGAGACGCCCGACCCCGCCTGCGACCTGGACTACGTCCCCAACCAGGCGCGCAAGGCCAGCCCAGCCCACGTGATGTCCAATTCATTTGGCTTTGGCGGGCACAACGCCACGCTCATCCTTTCGCGCATGTAGCGCATATTGGCAATTCGCGCTACACAAAAAGAGGAGCCAATGCCTTACGCACACATCACCGGATGGGGCATGTCTGTGCCAGAGCCGGTCCTGACCAACGCTGACCTGTCCAAGATGGTGGACACCAACGACGAATGGATCCGGGAACGCACCGGCATCCGCGAGCGCCGCATCGCGCGCGAGAACCAGTCCTCAGCCAGCCTGGCGGTGGCGGCCTCGCTCAAGGCGCTGCAGGTCGCCAACCTGAAGCCCACCGACCTGGACCTGATCATCTGCTCCACCTCCACGCCGGAGCATATCTTCCCGGCCACCGCCTGCCTGGTGCAAGACCAGATCGGCGCAACCAGGGCCGGGGCGTTCGACCTGCTGGCGGCCTGCACCGGATTCATCTACGCGCTCAACATGGCGGCGCAATCCATCCGCAGCGGATCCATCAAAAACGCGCTGGTGATCGGCGCGGAGACGCTCTCGCGCTTCGTCAACTGGCAGGACCGCAACACCTGCATCCTGTTCGGCGACGGCGCGGGCGCGTTCGTTCTGCAAGCCAGCGAGAAACCCGGCGGGGTCAGGTCGGCGGTCATGCGCTCGGACGGCTCCGGCGGCGACCTGCTGATCCTGCCAGGCGGCGGCAGCAAACACCCCGCCACCGAAGCGACCGTGCAAGCCGGGAAACATTACATCGAGATGGACGGCAAGGAGGTCTTCCGCTTCGCCACGCGCGTCATGGCGCAAGCCACCAGGGAGGCGCTGGCGGGCGCCGGCCTGACGATGGAGGAGGCAAAATGGATCATCCCGCACCAGGCCAACATCCGCATCATCGAGGCGGCGGCGCGCGGCTTGAAACTGCCCATGGAACGCTTCGTCGTCAACCTGGAGCGATACGGAAACACCTCCACCGCCTCTATCCCGATTGCCACGGTCGAGGCGGTGGAAGATGGCAGGCTCCAGCCCGGGGACAAAGTTGTCTTCGTCGGCTTCGGGGCCGGCCTGACCTGGGGCGCATTGACGGCGGAATGGAGCGGCCCGCTGCCGTCCGAAAAGAAAGTCCACCCGTCCCGCTATCGGCTGTGGGCGCGCCTGCGCTCGATCTTGCGGCGCGTCGCGCGCTTCATCGAAGGCCTCATCTGGGGCCGCGATTCCTAGATATAGCCAATTTGCCCTGATTGTGGTAGGATATTTTCAATACTACTAAAGGAGAAAGTTATGGCTTGGAAACCGGGTCTTCCCGAACTGCTGATTATTCTGGTCGTTGTCCTGTTGCTCTTCGGCCCTGGGCGCATCGCCAAGATCGCGGGCGAACTGGGAAAAGGCATCCGCTCCTTCAAGGACGGCGTTGGCGCTTCCCAAGAAGAAAAAACCGAAGAGAAACCTGAAGAAGGCGCTTCCAAAAATTAGGCAAGTTCAGAGCAGATCAAAAACAACCCCTCCATCCGGAGGGGTTGTTCGTTATGCGCCCATCAGTAGCGCACGGCTTCGATCTCAGGGTCGGCCAACAACAATTCCAGGAAGCGCTGGTGCTGGCGCGGTTCGCCGATCAATTTCCAGACGCACAGGTAAGCGCCGTCCACCTTCTGCTTTTTCTTCCCGGCAACGATCAAGCGGTTCTCGTCCAGGGCGCGGTTGAGTTGCTCCCATTTTTCCTCGTCGATCCTGAAAGAGACCTCGTAGGCGGCCGTATGGTGGATGCGGTCGATCCAGCGCTCCAGGAATGGGAAGCCCCACAAGATCACCAGGATACCGGCGGTTGCCATCAGGGTGGCAGCATACTCGCCTGCGCCGATCCCCATCCCAAGCGCCGCCGTCAGCCAGATGGTGGCGGCTGTGGTCAGCCCGGCCACCTTGCCCTCCTCGCGCATGATCGCGCCCGCGCCCAGGAAGCCGATACCGGTCACGATGTTGGCCGCGATGCGGGTAGGGTTGACCTCGTGGCCGACGCGCAGCGAGAAGATCGTGAACAGCGCCGCGCCGACCGCGATCAGGATGTTGGTGCGAAAGCCGGCGGCTTTGTCGCGGTATTCGCGCTCGAAACCGATCAACCCGCCCACCAGGATCGCCAGGCCGAGTTTGAGCAAATCTTCCATTGAAATCACCATCATTCCTCCATGTCAAAGTAACCCTTTCAGGTGTTCAGGGGCCGTCACAGGCCGGTTGCAGACGAAGCCTTCACAGACATAGACCGTCGCCCTGCCATCCACGAGCGGACGATCTGCCAGCAAGGCCGGGGCAGACGGCGACGGGGGAAACGCGGACGCAGCCACCACCAGGTTGGGACGGTACGTCGCGCGGATGAGGCCGAGCAGCGCCTGAAAATCTTCCCCGCCCGCCTCTCCCAAGACCGCGGCCTGCTTCACCTTCCCCAGGGCAAAATCCGCCGCCGACAGCCAGCGCGCAAAGGCGGTCGGGTAGCGCACGGCCGGTTCGGCGACGCTCGCCAGCGCCTTCCCCGCCAGGTCGCGGTATGCGCCGTCCCCGGTGAAGGCCGCCAGGTGGAGCAGCGCCTCGCAGGCCAGGGCGTTACCGGAGGGCGTGGCGTTGTCCTGCAAATCCTTGGGGCGGATGACCAGCGCCTCGCCATCGGCAGGCGTGTCGAAGAAGCCGCCCTGCGGGTCGCTGAAGCGCGCGATCATCTCGTCGGTCAGTTCCAGCGCGGCGGTAAACCAGCGCTCCTGGAAATCGGTCTGGTACAGTTCCAGCAACCCCAGGATGAGCGCGGCAAAATCTTCCAGGAAGACGGCGCCGGTCGCGCGGCCATCCCTCCAGGAACGGCGCAGTTCGCCGCCGGGGCGCAGGGCGGTGAGCAGGAAGTCGGCGTTGCGCGCGGCCATATTGTAATATCTGGCATTGTGAAACAGCGTCGCCCCATTTTTCCTGGGAGATTGCTGCGCTTCGCTCGCAATGACATCATCGGGCAGGTAGCGCGCCGCCTCGGCCAGGGTTGCCAGCATCAACCCGTTCCAGGCGGTCAGGACCTTGTCGTCGGTGGCTGGGCGGATGCGCCCCTGGCGCGCGGACAGCAGTTTGGCATGGCACTCGGCCAGTTTGGCGGGAACCGTTTGCGGGTCGAGTCCGAAGCGGGCCGCCAGCGTCTTGTCGTCCAGGGCGCGCTGGAGTACAGTCTTGCCCTCCCAATTGCCTTGTTCGGTCACCCCATAGGCAGCCTCAAAAAATCCACTGCTCTCTGATAGCCGCTCCCTGATCTCTTCTATCGTCCAGACGTAGAACTTGCCTTCCACGCCTTCTGAATCGGCATCCAGCGAGGAGTAGAAGCCGCCCTGGGGATGGGTCATCTCGCGGGCGACGAAATCGAGCGTTTCGACCAGGATACGATAGAAGAGCGGATTGCCGGTGATCTGCCAGGCATGCAGGTAGGCGCGCGCCAGTTGGGCGTTGTCGTAGAGCATCTTCTCGAAATGCGGCACACGCCAGGAATTGTCGGTGGAGTAGCGCGTAAAGCCGCCGCCGACCACGTCGTACATGCCGCCGCGCGCCATGCTGTGCAGGGCATGAACGGCCGGCTTGAGAGCGTCCGGGTTGCCCGCGCAATGGCGGCGCAGCAGGAACTCGACCGTCATGGGCTGCGGGAACTTGGGCGCGCCGCCCCAGCCGCCGTAGCCCCAGTCGTAGGAATCGAGCAGGCTCCTGATAGCCTGGTCGAGATGCTCCGGCGCCAGCACGAGTTCGTAGCGCGCCAGGGAGGCGCTCGCCTGGATGTGCGCCGCCACCTGCCCGGCGGAATGCAGCGCCTTTTCGCGCTCGTTCTGCCAGGCGGCGACCAGCGCTTCCAGCACTTCGTGGAAGGAGGGCATATTATAACGACGCGCCGGGGGGAAGTACGTGCCAGCGTAGAACGGTTGCAGCCCCGGGGTGAGGAAGACCGACATCGGCCAGCCGCCAGAGCCGGTCAGGGCGGTGGTGGCGGTCATGTAGATGCTGTCCAGGTCGGGGCGTTCCTCGCGGTCCACTTTGATGTTGACGAAATGCTCGTTCAAGAAGGCGGCCGTGACAGGGTCTTCGAACGACTCGTGCGCCATGACGTGACACCAGTGACAGGCGGCGTAACCAATGCTGAGGAAGATGGGCTTGTCTTCGCGCCTGGCCTTTTCGAGCGCCTCCGGCCCCCAGGGGAACCAGTCCACCGGGTTGTGGGCGTGTTGGAGCAGGTAGGGGGAGGTTTCGTGGATGAGGTGGTTGGGCATGTTAGTTGCCTTGTTGTCCTTTGGGCGTCGAAGGGAAAGTAAAAGCCTTGTATTCGCCCTGGGACGGGGGACCCGCCGTGAGTTCCAGGAGCGGAGACGCGGCGAGAGTCATGACCAAAGAGCCGGAGGTGAAGAAATTATCCCCCGCCTCTTTCCGGACGCAGACCGGGGGCGTGCGCAGGATGTCTTTTACCGCGCCCGGGCTGACTTCCCCCGCATCCAAACGCGACGCAAGCATTTCCAGCCGGCGCGCGCTGTTCGCGCTGAACGTCTTTCCATCCGGCGGTTCGAAATCAGGATGATAATCCGCGCTGGCAAGAGGGTGATTGGTATGCCGGAGCCTGCGCCCATGCGCTGTGACCTGCACAACGGCGTTGGCCGAGCATTCGAAATCGCGCATCTCCCGCCCGTCCCCAAGCATGTAATTCTGCCCGGAAGCGTGCTGGACCTGGCGCAGGAATTTTTCCGCTGCCTCCAACGTTGACTGTTCCAACAGCGTGCGCACCATGAAGGCGACCGGCAGGCCGCCCGCGCTGACGCTCAATTGCGGCAGGGTGTTGACGCACACGCCAAGCGGGCGGTTGTTCAAACCGGTGAGACCGAGAAAGCCCGCAAATGAAAAGATGAGGGACTCGCGTTCACCTTGCTGGATATGGAGCAAGACCTGCTTGCCGTCGGTCATAATGTGGATGTCCATGTTCTGCGCCAGGATGGGCGCGCCGCCCTCGCCATAGACCCCGATGGAACTGCAATGCGCGCGCGGCGAAAGGGACGAGCGGAACCACCAATCCTCGTCCATGCACTGGAAGGCGAACATGGTCGGGAAATCCTGCCCTGCGCCTTCGGCCAGTCCGCGCACTTCCTCGAGCAGGCCGGGAGACCAGCGTTCGACCGCCGCCAGGAAATTTGTCCCGCCCAGGAATTGCCGGAGATATTCGCCGGCGGGCAAGCCGGTTTCGCCCTCGATGTCTGCTTTCCATAAATCCAGCACCGCTGCGATCTGCGCGCGCAGTTGCTCCCCGTGAACCTGCCCGCGCAGGCGGGGCGAACCGTTCAGGGTAAGGAGTGTGATGTCATTCAAATAGAACCGGGCCTTTCCTTTTCAAAGGGAGATTGCTTATTTTAGCACCAACCGTTCCCATAACGCCGGTATGTCCATGAAAAATGCCGATTGGCAACCCAACTCGACCGAACCACGTATATATCTTTAGCAAACCGTAGCGCGGAATTCATTCCGCAAAAGGAGAAAAAATGACCAACGAAACGAACCCCTTCGAACAAACGCAAGCGAAACAAAAAGTGATCTATCGGGGCGGCGCTTCCGAGGCGGTTTATGGACTCGGCCTGCTCGGCGCGTGGTTCTATTATCTCACCCACGCGACCACATTCTGGTTGGGCGCGCTGGGCATCCTCAAAGGCATCTTCTGGCCTGCCATGCTGGTTTATGAGTTGATGAAGTATCTGAACATGTAATGATGGGGCGACTGCGCAGCGCGGAATTCATCCCCATACTGGGGACTTTCCCCATACTGGGGACTTTCCCCATACTGGGGACTTTCCCCATACTGGGGACTTTCCCCATACTGAGGACTTTCCCCATACTGGGGACTTTCCCCATACTGGGGACTTTTCCGCCTGTCTGCCGACAGGCAGGCAACCAAAAGCGAAATAAATTTCGCGCTACAAATCTTCGCGTTGTGAATATCCTGGCGAATGTCCAGGATAGATTCTCAAGAGATAGTCGCTGACGCGGTCATCGTCACCCTGCGGATATTCAAAGCCGTAGGCGGATGCCACCACGCGGGCGATCCGCCGAAACAGCCGCCCCATGACGAACAGGGAGTCCCAAATATGGTCGAACTTCGAGTCCGGATAGGTGGCTTCCAGTTCGGCCCAGGTCCCCGGCTCCAGCCCGTCCTTGAGATATTTTCCAGCCTTGCCGGGGGACTTCTTGAAAGCGGTCCGAATTCCAAAATACCAGGAAAGCATCTTCATCAGTTCCGGGCGGAGGGCTTCTTCGAGGAAGTACGTTGCATAGGTGAGTTCGCCGCGCCACAGTCCCTTGGCAACATAGGGACTGCACCACCAGAATTCGTTGCAGCAGTCCTGGAACGCCTTTTCGGTTGGCTGCTCGACCAGGTAATCCTTGTCGCTCGGCGGGGGAACGTCCTCGAGGATGCCATCCTTATCTTGAAGGACAACGGTCAGGCTATCGTGGATCACCTCCTCGAGCCTTGCCAGGGAATGAAAGCCCAGGTCGATGCGGTTCCCGTCCATGTACTGCATCAGGTACGAATAATGCACCTCCGCCGGCCAACGCGGATGGCCCATCTCATCGGGCAACTGAAGGATCATGATCTCGCCAAACCTGGGCGGGATGTCCCGGTTTCTGACGTAGGGAGTCACATCGCGCACCAGGCAAAGCACGTCGAAATCCTGGAAGGGGTCGCGCGGCGCGTTCGGGTTGGCGCGCGAGCCGTTCAACAGCGCGGCGCGGATGTTATCGTCCCGGCTGGTGAAATCGAGAATGAGTTGGAGCATTTCCTGTTCAGAACGCATAAAACCCTCACAACTTCTTCCTGACACTCTCGTCCGTTATTCCCTATAATACCATTAGCCAGTGATTTGGATTACAATCTCCCCATGCGACACCTTGCCTGGCTGCGCCCCTGCTTGATCTGTGTTTATCTGATTTATCTGTGGTTGCTCCTGACTTCCTGCCAGCCTCAATCCATTGCCCTCGCCATCATGGACGGGGAGCAGGTTTATTCCGTTTCCACGACCGCCAACACGCCCATCGAGATATTGGCAGGGGCCGGGGTCAGCATCACGCCCGCCGACCGCATCTTGGTGAACGGGAGCCCGGCGCCCCCTGACCAGCCCCTGCCGCCGAACGCCCGCAGCCTGCAAGTGCGCCGCGCGGTCAACGTAACGCTGGTCACGCCGGGGGGAGGGCAGGCCGTTTCGACCTCCGCGCCGACGGTGGGGATGGCGCTGCACGAAGCCGGCTACCAACTCTTCGCCGCCGATTTCCTCGACCCGCCCGCGCATACGCCCGTCTACGCCGGCATGAGCATCACCTGGCGTCCCGCGCAGGAAATGATGGTCGTCTCCAGCGGCGGGGACGTGCGCATCCGCTCCGCGGCCGGGACGGTGGGCGCGGCGCTGGCCGGGGCCGGGATGCCGCTCATCGGGCTGGATCGCAGCCTCCCGGCTGAGTCCGAGGCGCTGCCAGTCGACGGCCTGGTGCGCGTGGTGCGCGTCCACGAGTCGCTCGAAGTCATCCAAAAATCCATCCCCTTCGAGACCGAGACCGTCTCGTCGCCTGACGTGGCATTGGGCGAACAGAAGGTGCTGCAAGCCGGCCAGGAGGGGCTGGCGATGACGCGCGTGCGCATCCGCTACGAGGACGGGCAGGAAACAGCGCGCGCGACCGAGGCCGAGAGCGTGGTGCGCCCGCCTGTATCGCGCATCCTCCAGACCGGTACGAAAGTAGTGATAAGCACAGAGACAGTCGGCGGCGTGTCGCTGGACTACTGGTACGTGATGCAAATGTACGCAACCGTCTACTCGCCCTGCAACTCCGGCGTCAGCGGGTGTTCGTATGGCACAGCCAGCGGGCTGCGCGCCGGCAAGGGCGTGGTGGCGGTTGACCCGTCGCTGTACAGTACCCTGCAAGGCCAGCGCATCTACGTACCGGGCTATGGGTACGCCGTCATCGGCGACCTGGGCGGCGGCTACATCGTGGAACAGAACCTGGGCGTCTCGCGCTACCGCTGGATCGACCTGGGCTTCGACGACGACAACCTGGTAGACATGACCGGCTGGGTGACGGTATACTTCCTGGCGCCTGCGCCCGCCTCCATCCCGCCCGCGCTGCAATAACATGACCAAGACCCAGAAAAGCATCCTTGCCCTCCTATCCCTCACCGCCTGTGGACTGCTCTCGGTGATCGCCGTGTTTGGCTACCAGGTCTACCAGGATGTCTGGACCGCGCCGCTGGGTTCGCCCATCGCCATGTCCACCTCCACCTGGAGCCTGCCCCCCACCTGGACGCTTACGCCGTCCATCCTCACCCCCACGCCGACCCGCCTTGCCCAAGGAGGGACGATCACCCCCAGCCCCGGCCTGCTGACCTCCTCCCTGGCGACCACGCAAGCCCCCCTCTCTCCCACCCCGGCCCTGCTCGAAGAGGCGCTCCTGCCCACCAATACCCCCTTGCCCATGATGGTATCGGCGCAGTGCAACGGGCCAGAGACGATGACCATCCTGGCGGTCGGCTCCGACGCGCGCGGCAACACCTACCTGTACGGGCTGGCCGACGTCATCCGCATCGCGCGCGTGGACTTCGTCAACGTCAAAGTGACCATCCTGGAATTCCCGCGCGACCTGTGGGTGGAAATCCCCGACATCAGCGATAACCTGGGCGGCCAGGACCACGAAAAACTCAACCAGGCCTACCTGTACGGCAACCCCGGCTACGGCTACTACGAAGGCCCCGGCGCCGGCCCCGGCCTGCTGGCGCGCACCCTGGCGCTCAACTTTGGCCTGGCGCCCGACCGCTACGTGGGCGTCAACATGCGCACCTTCGAAAAGATCGTAGACGCGGTGGGCGGCATCGATGTCTACCTGCCAGACGGCATGGATGGCCGCACCGCCGAAGACCGCAGCGCGCGCCTGGTCTTCCCCGCCGGGAATCAAACCCTGAGCGGCGCGCAGGCGCTCACCCTGGCGCGCATCCGCAACGAGGGCGTCTTCAAACGCGCCGAGAACCAGAACCTGGTGCTGTGCGCCCTGCAGGAAAAATTGATCAGCCCTATGGTGGTTATGCGCATCCCGGCCCTCATCCAATCCTTCCAGGGCGCTGTCCAGACCGACCTGACCCCCGAACAGATCACCCAACTGGCCTGCCTGGGGACGAAACTCAGGGCCAAAGACATCACCTTCGTCAGTTTCCCGCGTGAACTCTTCACCGGCACGCGCGTATACGACCCGGTCTTCAAGGCGCGCGTCTTCGTCTGGGACGTGGACTTCCTCCTCCTGCGCGACTACGTGGCCCGCTTCAACCTCGGAACCTGGCCTGCCCCCGTTGCCGAGGGCGAATCCCCGCCCGATGAGGACGCCGCCTCCACCTGCCCATGAGTTCCACCCGCTTCCCGCCGCCCATCCCGCCGCTCGACGCCGCCGGCCTGCTGCGCCAGTACGGCCTGCGCGCCGACAAACGCCTGGGGCAGAATTTCCTGCAAGACCCCTACGCGCTGGAAAAGATCGTCGCCGCCGCCGAAATCCTGCCGACCGACCACGTGCTGGAGATCGGGCCCGGCCTGGGCAGCCTGACGCGCTACCTGGCAGCCGCCGCGCAAAGCGTCGTTGCAATCGAACTGGACGAGCGGCTGTTCCCGCCCCTGGAAGCGGTACTCTCCCCCTACCGGAATGTGCAACTGGTGCACGGCGATATCCTGGATCTCGAACCGGGCGATTTGATCCGGCAGCCAGGCTACCTGGTGGTCGCCAACATCCCCTACTACATCACCTCGGCCGTCATCCGCCGCCTGTTGGAAAGCGCCCCCAAACCGCGCCGCATCGCGCTCACCATCCAGAAGGAAGTGGCTATACGCATCTGTTCTGCGCCGGGAGACATGAGCCTGCTGGCGCTCAGCGTGCAAGTCTATGGGCGGCCATCCATCGCCGCGCACATCCCGGCCGGCGCATTCTTCCCCGCGCCGCAGGTCGATTCGGCCGTCGCCAGGATCGACATTTACGACGCGCCCCTCATCCAGCCTTCCCTGCTGGGGACCTTCTTCCAACTCATCAAAGCCGGTTTCAGCCAGAAACGCAAGACGCTGCGCAACGCGCTCTCGGCCGGCCTGCGCCAGCCCCCCGCCAAGGTCGAATCCCTGCTGCGCGCGGCGGACGTCGATCCGCAGCGCCGGGCAGAGACTTTGAACCTGGATGAATGGGGAAAACTGAGCGAACGATTTGCTCAAGCGTGATTGTTATACGCCTGGCCGACGCGCGCCTGGCGTCCCACCTTGCGCACGTCGCGGTAATGCCACCACACCTGCCAGATGCGCGCCGCCGCTTCCGCCTGGATGCGGAAGGACATTTTCGACTGCCCCCAGCGCCGGTCTGCAAAGTAGATGGGGGTTTCGCACATGCGGTATTCCAGGCAGTAGGCCAGGTAGGCCATTTCCACCAGGAAGACATAGCCGTTCGACTGGATGCGTTCCAGGGGCATGCCCAGCAGGGCTTCGCGCCGCCACAGCCGGTACCCGGTGGTGACGTCGCGCAGCGGAAAACCCAGGATGGTGCGGGCATACAGGTTGCCGAAGGCCGAAAGTCCCTTGCGCCAGCGCGGCCAGCGCTCGTCGACCGAGCCGCCTTCGACATAACGGGAGCCGATCACCACGTCGCAGGTTTCGAGGCGGTTCGCCATCTCGACCAGTGTGGCCGGCTCGTGGGAAAAGTCGGCGTCCATCTGCGCCACCGCTTCCGCATCTCCCTGGAAGACGCGCTGGAAGGCGTTCAAATAGGCGGCGCGCAAGCCCAACTTGCCGGGGCGGTGCAGCACCTGCAGGCGTTTGTCCTGCCGCGCCAGTTCGTCGGCGATCTGGCCGGTGCCGTCCGGGCTGTTGTCGTCCACGACCAGGACGCGCAGGTCGAGCGGAAGCGAAAATAAAGCGGAGACCAGTTTGGGCAAGTTCTCCGCTTCGTTATAGGTTGGAGTCACAACCGTGATTTTCAAGCGATCTCCTAGCGGATCAGGCGCAGCAGTTCCTTTTTGAGCGCGTCCACGCTTGGGAAGCGGCCGCTCAGGGAAGGCGCTTCCACGACCTTGATCACCAGCCGGTCGCTGCGCGTGGCCGCCTGGTCGCGGTCTTTGATGGGATAGAAGTAATCGAGGGATTGCTCCAGGCGTGTGCGCACGCGCTCCCCCAAAACAGACAAGTTCCCGGAAGAGACGACCAGCACAAAATCGGTGGGCGTCAGGTGTCCCACGAAATCATCGGCGCCGCCGACTTCGCGCATGGCGTTATGGATCATCAGGCTGACTGCCCGCATGACGTCGTCGGAGGCCACAAAGCCGTAGGCGTCGCGGAAGACATCCAGGTTGATGAGCGACACCAGCAGGAGCGAAAAACCCCTTTTCTGGAGCACTTCGCCCAGGCGTTCATCCACCAAGGCGCCATCCGGCAGCCCGCTGACAGGATTGGTCAGCGATCCCTGGCTGACGCGCCGCAGGGCGTTACGCACGCGCAGGCGTAATTCCTGCACGTCGAAAGGCTTGGTGATGTAATCGTCCGCGCCCAATTCCAGGCCGTGCAGCCGGTCGGCGCGGTCGCGCTTTTCGGTCAAGAAGATGATCGGGATATCCTGTGTGCGGCGGTCGGT
Organism: Chloroflexota bacterium; assembly: GCA_049324135.1. Lineage (GTDB taxonomy): Bacteria > Chloroflexota > Anaerolineae > Anaerolineales > Villigracilaceae > JAABUE01. Next base: position 24,437 of record JBMOMO010000297.1, on the reverse strand, counting down.
GCGCAAGCGGCGGGCCACTTCGTACCCGTCTATATCCGGCAGGCGGATATCCAGCACGACCAGGTCGGGGTTGACTGTCTGGCAGGCGCGCACGCCATCCTCCCCCCAGTTGACGGTAAATACTTCGTAACCCTGAACGCGGAAATAGGCGTTCAACATCTCAGCGACGTCGAGATCGTCTTCCACTACCAGGATTTTGGCTTTGACGTCTGCCATGCCCTCTCCTCTCGATCAACTGATCGGGTCTTTCTGGATGACAAACTCGCAGACCTCATCGCCCATAGCAACACACTTGGATTCGTTGACGCGGAACTCATTGCCGCCCGAAACCCATTTCAACGATTCCTGCAGGAGGCCGGTAGATATGAAACAAACTGGCCTGTCTGCGCCTGTGCGCCCCCAACAGCATGGGCATTTATGGATGGTCCAGATGAATTCGTTGTCTTTTTCTTCGACGGTCGTGTACTGGTCGGTCAGTTGGGTAAAGATCTTGGCAAAGGCCGGCAAGCCGATGCGAAGTTTCGATTGGAGCGGCAGGACGACAAAGGCCAGGTCAGCGACGCCGGCCAGCGCCCCGAAATTCTTGAGCGCATCCGAAAAAGTGGCGCGACCGGCGCGCAACGCCAGCCCACGCCCACCGCGCGGCCCATACATCTCTTCCAAAGCCAGGCCAATTGCCGAAAGTTCCGCAAAATCGAAGCCCTTTTCGAGGTTGTCCGGGGGGTAATTATCAATGTAGTGGTTCAGACCGGCAAGATTAAGAATAGCGTTCAGGCCATTCTTACCCATCACCTCTTCCAAAGACTTGATGGTAATCAAGCCAAACTTGTTGTTATAGTACAGTCCGCTCTTTTGGATGGGGCTCATACGTACTCCACTAGATTAATTTTGTCAGGTTTTCGGCGGCGCGACGCATGTCCAGGAAGATCAGGCCCAATTTGGCCTGCTCCCGCGCCAGGGCGGTCAACACCGCCTCTTCGCCAACCGACATCAGGACAACATACCCCTTTTCACCTTTGATGTAGACTTGATCCAACGAGCCGCGTCCCAATTCGGTCGCGATACGCTCGCCCAGGGACAACATTGCCGCCGACATGGCGGACACGCGGTCTTCTTCTACACCTTGCGGCAAAGCCGAAGCGATGCTCAACCCGTCCACGCTGACCACTGCCGATGCTTCGATGTCTGGCGAGGAGGCTTGAAGCTCGCGCAAACAATCTACCATTTGTTGCGTACGAGACTTGGACAACACAGCCCTCCTGGGGGATAAAGGTATACGGCCCGGCGATCCGTTCCACCGGACCCAGGGAAATCACTTTTCAAATTTAGCACAGGGAACAAATTGTGTCAAGCAAGCCGCAATACCTGTCCAGGAAGCAGTTAACAAAATTGTAAGTTTCCTGCGCTTCCCATCCCGGATTATACCATTTCGCTCATCGAACGCTGACCTTAAAATCTCGATTAAACCTTGACAAAATCTGTGCATCCTGGTATAAACCAGGCATAATAGTGTGCAAAACCCGTGATGAACGGGCCAGATTTTGGATTGTACCGATAAAGGTGTAAAATTTCCCCATGCCAAAACTTGCCCACCTCAAATTCAACGATCCCGCCCCAGACCTGGAACTCCTGGAGGCAAACGGCAGCCCCGTGCATCTTTCTTCCCTGTGGAAGGAACGGGCGCTGGTGCTGGCCTTCACCCGCCACTTCGGCTGCCCGCAGTGCAAGGAGATGGTGGACGCGCTTGCGAGCGCCGCGCCGTCGTTCCAGGAAAAGGTCCTGGCGCTGGCCATCGTGACGCAGGGTACGCCCGAGGCGACCAGGGCCTTCTGCCAGGAGCGCGCGCCGGGCGTGGTCTGCCTGTCGGACCCGGGACGCGAGGCCTATCGCGCCTATGGCCTGGAACGCGCCTCCATCTGGCAGGCGTTCCTTTCGCGGCGGGTATGGCAGTCCAACCAGCGATTGAAGGAAGCGCGCGGCTGGACGCCGGAGATGCCGCCGCCGGGGCAGGACGCCATGCAGATGTCCGGGACGTTCGTGATCGGCAAGGATGGCCGCATCCGCCTGCCGTATTACTACGATGACATCGCCGACCACCCGCCCGTGGACCTGCTCTTGCATGGGGTGATGGGCTTGGACTGGAACCAGCCCTTCGAGGGGCCGGTCGCGCCGTAAGGTTGGACGCGGAATACGCGGATAAAACGGATTTTCCGTAATTTCAAACGGAATCCGCGCTTTCCGTGAAACCCGTGTCCCAAAGGGTATATATGAGAACATTTTTGCTTGCTTTTTACCTGGCTGTCAAAGAAGTCATCCGCAACAAGGGACGCTTCTTGCTGGTGGCGTTGGTGATCGCGCTGATCACCCTGCTGGTGCTGTTCATCGCCGCGCTCGGCGAGGGACTGGCGGACGGCAACCGCCAATACGTTGCCAACCTGGACGCGCAACTGGTGGTCTTCCTGGAGAAGTCGGACTATATCATCCCCTCCAGTCGCCTGGATACGAATGCGATCCGCGCAGTGCGGCGCGTGGAGGGCGTGGAAGACGCCGGGCAGATTTTCACCTCTACCAGCGAGATCGTCTCGTTGGAGGAAGCGCTCAAGATCTCGCTGGTGGCGGTAGAACCCGGCAGGCCGGGCATGCCCCCCTTGATCGGAGGCAAGCCCTTCCGGGGGGGCGAAGCGTACGAAGCCATCATCGACCAGGGTGTCGCGCTGCGCACCGACATCCAGATCGGGGACGAAATCGAAATCCGATCCACGCAAGGCACCGAAGACCAGTTCTTCAGGTTGAAAGTGGTCGGGCTGACCGGCAAGCAATCCTATGCCTTCCAGCCGACCATCTTCGTGCCGCCGGCGACCTGGGAGAAGGTGCGCCCGCAGCCGGAAGCCGACCTGGACGACTCGACCCCCTACCCGAACATCATTGCCGTCAAATTGGCCGACCCGTCGCAAATCGAAGCGGTCAGCGCGCGCCTGCTGGCGGAAGTGAGCAACGTCGAAGTGGCCGACATCCCGACCGTGATCGACAACATCCCCGGCTACTCGGCGCAGCAAGGCACGGTGCAGACGCAGGGCGCGTTCACGCTGTTGATCGGCATCCTGGTGATCGGCGGCTTCTTCCAGATCCAGGTGCTGCAAAAGGTGCCGCAGATCGGCGTGTTGAAGGCGATCGGCTCCTCGAACGGCGCGGTGGGGCTGGCGGCGGTCATCCAGATCATCGTGGTGACGGCGCTGGGCGTGGGCATCGGCGGCGGGCTGACCTACCTGTTCTCGCTGGGTTTCCCGCCCACCATCCCGCTGGCGTTCAACGGCGCGCGCTCGCTGCTGGCGGTGATCGCGCTGCTGCTGATCGGCCCGCTGGGCGGCATGGTTTCGATCATCTACGCCGTGCGCATCGAGCCGCTCAAGGCCTTGAAGTTGTCGTAAATTATCACCTGTCATTGCGAGCGACCACAGGGAGCGCAGCAATCTCCTGGAACCATGAGACTGCCGCGTCGGGCTGGGTTTCGATACGGGCTACGCCCTACTCAACCGCCAGCCCTCCTCGCAGTGACATTGTAAGCAGGAGAAATTATGAGTGCAATTGCACTGGAAGTTCATAACGTAATCAAAACATTCACCGTCGAGGGCGGCGGGACGATCAACGCCGTGGACGACGTCTCGTTCGAGGTGCGCTCCGGCGAGTTCGTGGCGCTGGTGGGGCCGAGCGGTTCGGGCAAGACCACCATGCTGTCCATCCTGGCGGCGCTGCTCACGCCCACCAGCGGGCAGGTGCTGATCGACGGCCAGGACCTCGCGCGCCTGAACGAGAAGAAGCGCGTCGAACTGCGCCGCCAGAAGATCGGCTTCACCTTCCAATCCAACAACCTGATCCCCTTCCTGACGGCGCAGGAGAACGTGGAATTCATGCTGCGCCTGAACGGCCTGGCGGACAAGGCCGGGCGGACGCGCTCTGCCGAACTGCTGGCCCGCCTCGGACTCAGCGACCGGCTGCGCAACCTGCCCGGGCAGATGTCTGGCGGACAGCAGCAGCGCGTGGCCATCGCCCGCGCCCTGATCCACAACCCGGCCGTCGTCCTGGCCGACGAGCCGACCGCCTCGCTGGACACCGAGCGCGCCTTCCAAGTGGTGGAAACCTTCGCCAGGCTGATCCACGAGAACGAGCGCGCCGGCATCATGGTGACGCACGACCTGCGCATGTGCAAGTACGTGGACCGCATGCTGCAAATGCGCGACGGCCAACTGGTGCGCGTCATCGAAGACCGGGAGGAGATCGAACAGTTAGCCAGGGGGGAATAGCAAAGACTGGCAGAAAACGAACGACTTTTATGACAACTGCCCCGAAGGGTCGGGAGGCTGGCGAGGCGCTCTCGCGCTAAACTTCACCCTGCGGGCGCTTTGCGGGGCGGCGCTGTAATCATCGGCGTTGATTTGCCCAATCATCGGCGTCAATTCATCGAATCATCGGCGTTGATTTGCTAAATCATCGGCGTTGATTTGCCCAATCATCGGCGTTGATTCACCCGATCATCGGCGTTGATTTGCCCGATCATCGGCGTTGATTCATCCAATCATCGGCGTTGATTTGTCCAATCATCGGCGTTGATTCACCCAATCATCGGCGTTGATTTGCCCGATCAGTTGCCAGCGGATACAAAACGGACAAACGGATGCGACCGTCGCCATCCGCTTATCCGCTGCCGAATCCGTTGACCACTTGCCAACAGGAGACTGCTTCGTACCTCGCAGCGACATTGCCCTGTCATTGCGAGGAGGGTAATCTTCCCGACGAAGCAATCCCCTGTCCCCAGGAGACTGCTTCGCTATCGCTCGCAGTGACATTTGCCAACAGGGGACTGCTTCGTACCTCGCAGCGACATTGCCCTGTCATTGCGAGGAGGGTGATCTTCCCGACGAAGCAATCCCCTCGCTAACAGGAGACTGCTTCGCTATCGCTCGCAGTGACATTTGCCAACAGGGGACTGCTTCGCGGAGTTTACACTGAGCCTGTCGAAGTGCTCGCAGTGACAGTGATAGTGTAATTATTCCCCTGCCAATTCCAGGACGCGCCGGACCAGGTCGTCATGCAAATAAAGACCCACTTCTTGCAGCGCTTTCAACAAGGGAGAAACAAGGGAAATCATCCCCTCTTCTTTTGCAAGCAGCAGCACGCCGCGCAAAGTTTTACGCCGCATCTCTTTTTCAGCCGACAAAAACTCATCCCGCACGGCTGGCGGGATCGCTATCTCGCCGAACAAGTCGCGCAGAATATCCAGCCGTCCAATGGACCAGAAAGCCACCAGGGGTGTACTATTGACGACGACGGTTCTGGCGGGCATGTTTCAAATCCCTGGCAAGGTCTTCCGGGGTTTCACCGAACGGGGAAAGACCATATTGGCCCAGCAGGAACATAAAGGTCAGGCGCGGCACGCCCGCGATCCGGGCGGCCAATCCTGTGGTCAATTTGCCGCTTTCATACAACTTGATCCCCAACAGCAGGCGCGCCTCGCGCTCGAACTCCTGCGGTTCCTGCTGCAAGGCCCATAGCACTTCGGGCGGATATTCGATACTGAATGTGTTCATATCTATCTTATCTATCTTATGTGCTCATTCATATAAGCCCGTAACAACAGGTTGATTTTTGTCTGATACCCGCTGCCCTGTTTTTTGAACCACTCCAGAACATCGCTATCCATGCGTAAGGTGACCTGCTTCTTGGCGCGCGGTTTCAATCCGCCGCGGCGCACGACCGCTTTTGCGAACATTTCAGGTGTGATTGCAGGCGCGTCGGAATAATCAATGTCCTCATCTTTCATTTTATCGAGACGCGCAAAGTCAGTTTGAGATTTCGGAAAACCAGGTTTTTTCTTCATATCTGTTTGCCTTCCGGGCCGAGATAAGACGGATAACAGTATCAGATTCGGTGTGGACAACCATGATGACGCGGCTTTTCAACAGTCCGAGTGTTTGATAACGAGTCTCGCCATAGTCAAAACGGTCATCGATCACAGTAACAATGTCATCGTCGAACACGGCAGGGACATCAACAAAGTCGATGCCGTGTTTTTTGATGTTGGCAAGCCGCTTCTTTTCGTCCCATTCGAATTGCATCAATTGATTGTATTGCCAAATTGACAATACGTCAAATGGCTTGGGGTTCTTCGTTCCAGGGCTGTTCAGGCTTCTAGCAACAAAGCATTGTACCGCCGACCTGCTTGCGCCACTTGTGCCACTTGTGCCATGAAATGGTATGAAATGGTATGGTCGGCCCTGCCATATCACTTCGCGGCGTTTGGCGCAGCCAGGTATTACGAATAATATCCTGCGGGGCGGCGCTATACTCACCGGCGTTGATTCGCTCGATCAGTTGCCAGCGGATACAAAACGGACACACGGATGCGACCGTCGCCATCCGCTTATCCGCTGCCGAATCCGTTGACCACTTGCCAACAGGGAACTACTTCCCCATACTGCGCTCGGGGCGGGCGCTACGCAGGCAGTGACACTGCGCAGGTTACAGAACACAGAATCAAGGTGAGCCCCCTACGGGGATGTACCACGGACGCAACAAAAGGAGGCAGCGGCGGGGTGATACCGCTTGCCGCGCGCCGCGTCTTTATACGCCCACCAGATATTCAATGGGTTGCAGATGGTTTCGTACAGGTTGTGGTATTTTTTGCCCATGCTGATTTTTCAAAAAATTCGACTCGCCTAACGGCGAGAGGTGAAGAGCAAAACCGCTTCAGAATTTCAGAAAACCAGAGGTCAGAATTTCAGAACTAGGGCGATGAGCGGGAACAACGAAAACCAAGGATGCTGTCGGTGCTCGACGGATCGACCCCGTTACGGTTGGCAGCGCGGACGTAGCTACTATCGTAGTTCCATGAGCCGCCCCGCAACACTCGAGCATCTCCCGAATCGGGTCCCAAAGGATTTTCCAATGGTGAGGTTGAATAATAGTTTTCACCATACCAGTCCGCTGTCCATTCCCAAACGTTGCCGGCCATATCGTAGACGCCGTAAGGGCTGCGTCCGCTTTCATAACTACCAACCGGCGCAGTATCCACATAGCCGTCATTGAAGTTTTGATTCGCCCAATTGAACGTACAGTTTTTATCACAGAAATTCGTTTTCGTCCCATCAAATTCATTCCCCCATGGATAGACAAAACCATCCACGCCGCGCGCGGCCTTCTCCCACTCGGCTTCGGTGGGCAGACGCCTGCCGGCCCATTCGCAGTAGGTCTTCGCCCTGTTCCAATCCATATAAATGACGGGATAATCGTCGAAGTCGGGATTTCCATAATACGAATCGCGCGTATCAGAACTGGTTTGCTTGGGAGGGTCGCATACGCCCGCCTCGACGCACAGGGCGTACATTTTGTTGGTCACTTCGGTCTGGTCGATCCAGAAGGCGTCCAGGGAAACGGTGTGAGCGGGCTTTTCATCAGTATCGCCGCTATCGCTGCCCATCGTGAATTCGCCCGCTGGGACATAGACCATGACCATGCCGTCCTTCTCGGAGAGCATGGGCAAGGGAGTTGGGGTAGAGAGATGCGGTTCAGTAGGTGGGAGAGTAGATGTTGCGGGCGCGCTGGCGGCTGTCTTTGTTGGGGAATTTTTTGTTTCAGTTGGGACCGGCATATTATTGATCAGGTAATTCAAACCCAAGCCGCCGCACAGCAGGAGCAATGCAACCAGGCCGCCAATGACGAGGGAGCGCAGGGGGGATTTCGGCGCGGGTTTGCCCGCAGGTTTTCCCTCACCCCTAACCCCTCTCCCTCTGGGAGAGGGGGATGCTGGCGCAGGCGTTCGACTGGCTTCGCGTTCTGACTTTGCCTGCTCTTCGCGCCTGGCCGCTTCCCGCTCGCTAGCGAGGCGGTCTGCTTTTTCCTGCGCTTCGCGCGCGGCTTGTTCGAAGGCAACTGTTTCAGCGGCTTCGCGCTCGGCGCGTTCCCTGGCAGCCTGCTCTGCTTTCTGGGCTTCCAATCTTTCGATGTCAGGCGGCGCAATCTCCGCTTTGGGGGCCAGTTTCGGGCCGCTCTCGCCCGCCAGCAGGACGGGAGAGACCTCCGCCGCCAGCCCCAGCGCGCGCTTGTTCAGGCCCAGCAGCAGGCGCTTGTAGCCGTCCGCGCGGAACAGGTCTACCCACTGGTAGCGGTTGAGCCGCGGGGGAACGTCACAGTCTTCCAACTTGACCGGGATGATGAAGATGGTGCCTTCGGGCTTTTCCTGGGCCTTGTCCAGCGCAAAGGTGATCTCTTTTTGGACGTAGCCCTCTTTGTCCACCGAATTCTTCGAAAGGCAAACCAGGATGACGTCCGAGGCAAAGAGCGCGTTGGGGATCTCCACTTCCCAGTTCTCGCCGGGCAGCAGGTCGAGTTCGTCCAGCCAGGGCTGGACGCCGCGCTGTTTGAGGTAACGGTGCAATTTCCGCACAGCGGGCTTGTCTTGCGAAGCGTGGCACAGGAAGACGCGCAGGGGACGCATAAACAAATTATGAAAGATGAAATACAAAGTGCTGCGAATGAACGGGCAGGACCCCGTCGCTTCAATTATATGACAAGTGAGGGCAATTGGCGAGAGAACCGCCAAAAAGAAAACCTCCTGCCGGAGGCGTTCTTTCTTCTTTCGTCTTTCCTGGTTAGGGGAGATTGCTTCGCAAAAACCGCTCGCAATGACAACCTAGTAAATTGGCAACCTCCCATCCACTTCCCTGGCCCAGGCGTTGAGGCCGCCCTTGAGGTGTTTGACCTTCTTGAATCCGGCGCTGACCAGCAGTTCGAGGGCGCGCGCGGAGCGGGTGCCGGCCTTGCAGAAGACGACCATCTCGCGCGCCGAGTCCAGTTCGGGCAGGCGCGCGGCCAGCGCGCCCAGCGGGATGTTGACGGCGCCGGGCAGGGCGGAGATGGCCTGTTCGTGCGGCTCGCGCACGTCGAGCAGGAGCAGGCCCGGGTCGCGGGCGAGGCGGGCGGCCAGGTCGGAGGCGGTCACGTCCCATTCGTCGCCGGCCGAGCCTTCGTCGTGGTCGCGGCCGGGGAGGCCGCAAAATGCTTCGTAGTCGATCAGTCCCTTGATGTCGGCATTCGGCCCGCAGACGCGGCAGTTGGGGTTCTTCTTGAGTTTGACGAAATCGAAGGACAGGTCGAGCGCGTTGTAGAGCAGCAGTCTGCCGACCAGGGTCTCGCCGATGCCCAGCAGCGCCTTGATCGTCTCGGTGGCCTGGATGGCGCCGATCACGCCGGGCAGGACGCCCAGCACGCCGCCCTCGGCGCAAGAGGGCACCAGGCCGGGCGGGGGCGGTTCGGGGAAGAGACAGCGGTAACAGGGGCCCTGCCGGGCGTCGAAGAGGCTGGCCTGCCCGTCGAAGCGGAAGATGGCGCCGTAGACGTTGGGCTTGCCGGTCAGCACGCACAGGTCGTTGGTCAGGTAGCGGGTGGGGAAGTTGTCGGTGCAATCGACCAGGATGTCGTAGGGCGCGGCGATGCGGAAGGCGTTTTCGGCGGTGAACGGCTCATCGTAACCATCTACCTGGATGCCGGGATTCAGGTCCAGCAGGCGGCTGCGGGCGCTTTCTACCTTGCGCCTGCCGAGCGTAGACGCGCCATGCGCGATCTGGCGCTGGAGATTGGAGGTATCCACCACGTCGTAGTCCACCAGCCCGATGCGCCCCACCCCGGCGGCTGCCAGGTAGAGCGAGACGGGCGAACCCAGCCCGCCGGCGCCGATCACCAGCGCGGAGGCGGCTTTGAGTTTCCGCTGTCCCTCCAGCCCGACTTCGGGGATGAGCAGGTGGCGCGAGTAGCGCAGGATTTCTTCGTGGGAAAGTCCGTGTTTATCGGCGTTCATCTGTGGTTACCGCCGGCGATGGAGGGAATCAGGCGCAGGAGGTCGTCCTCGCCCAGCGGCGTGTCCAGGCCTTGCAGGTCCCTGATGTTGTCTTCGCCGACGAACAGGTTGACGAAGGCGCGCAACTGGCCGTCGCCGTTGTACAGGTGCGGCTCGAGCGCCGGGAACTGCGCCACCAGGTCGCGCATGGCAGCGCCCACGTCCGCGCCGCGCACGGGGACTTCGACCTGCCCGGCGGTGTAATAACGATAGGGGGTCGGGAGTTTCAGGGTTGGCATGTCCCTATTTTATCCCGTTCTGCATCCGCTGATTACGCAGATTTACCCTTTGGGTACGATGTCGCCGATTTTTCTTCTTGCTTTTTCCAACTAAGAGATTGCTTCACCGCCTGCGGCGGTTCGCAATGACCTGCCTGGGAAAGCATGATCAGATCGAATAATCGGCGCTTTCCCAGGCTTCTTCGACCGCGAACCAGGCCGGCTGGCGGTGGTGTTCGTGCCCGTCCAGGCGGGACTCCAGGTCGTCCACGCGCTGCAGCAGGTCTTTGAGCGTGACGCCGATGATGTCGGGCAGGGAGGTGTGGTTCAGGTCGGGCGCGTCGGCGGCGGTGTGCGGCGTACTGCGGCGCACGATCTGTCCCGGCACGCCGACCACGACCGAATTCTCCGGCACGGATTTGACCACCACAGCGTTGGCGCCGATGCGGCTGTCGCTGCCGATGGTGATGTTGCCCAGCACCTTTGCGCCCGCGCCGATGACGACCCGGTCGCCGATGGTGGGATGGCGCTTGCCCTTGTTCAAACTCGTGCCGCCCAGGGTGACGCCGTGATAGATGGTCACATCCGCGCCGATCTCAGCCGTCTCGCCGATGACCACGCCCATGCCATGATCGATGAAGAAACCCGGCCCGACCGTAGCGCCGGGGTGGATCTCGATGCCGGTCAGGGAGCGAGCCGCCTGCGAGAGCCAGCGCGCCAGGAAGCGCACCTCCCGCTTCCACAGCCAGTGCGTGATGCGGTGGATCCAGATGGCGTGCAGCCCCGAATATACCAGCAGCACTTCGAGAGGGGAACGCGCCGCCGGGTCGCGTTCCAGCACCGAGGCGATGTCGCGGCGGATCAGGGTGAAATATTCGCCGACATCCTTGAAAGGCTGGACGAAGCGACGAGGGAAGACCAATTCGATTGACATAGCAAACCTCCTGCAAAACCGCTACTCTGCCAGGTGCTGGTAGAGCGGCGAACTCAGGTAACGCTCCCCAAAGGACGGGATGATGACCACGACCAACTTGCCCGCATTTTCGGGCCTGCCAGCCACTTGCAGCGCCGCCCAGGTGGCCGCGCCGGAGGAGATGCCCACCAGCAGGCCTTCTTCGGTCGCCATGCGGCGGGCGGTCTGCATGGAATCCTCGTCCGTGACGCGGATGATCTCATCGTAAACGGTCGTATTTAGCACCTCCGGCGCGAAGCCCGCGCCAATGCCCTGGATCTTGTGCGGACCCTTCTGCCCGCCGGAGAGGACGGGGGAAGCGTCCGGCTCGACGGCGACCACCCGGAGCGACGCTTTGCGCGCCTTGAGGGCTTCGCCCGCGCCGGTGATCGTCCCGCCGGTGCCGACGCCCGCCACCAGGATGTCCACTTGTCCATCCGTATCGCGCCAGATCTCCTCGGCGGTCGTCCGGCGATGGATTTCCGGGTTGGCCGGGTTCTGGAACTGCTGCGGCAGGAAATACTTTCCAGGGTCCGACTCGGCCATTTCGGTCGCCACGCGGATGGCGCCGCCCATGCCCTCGCTACCGGGCGTCAGGATCAACTCCGCGCCATACGCGCGCAGCAACATGCGGCGCTCCCTGGACATGGTATCCGGCATGACCAGCGTACAGCGATAGCCGCGCGCGGCGGCCACCATGGCCAGGGCAATGCCGGTATTGCCGCTGGTCGGCTCGACGATGGTCTTGCCGGGCGTCAACGCGCCGGATTTCTCAGCGGCTGCGATCATAGAAAAGCCGATGCGGTCCTTGACGCTGTGGGCGGGGTTGAAAAATTCGAGTTTGGCCGCCACCTGCGCGTCTATGCCAGCAGTGACGCGGTTCAGGCGCACGAGCGGGGTGTTGCCGATCAATTCAGTGACGTCAGATGCGATTTTCATATCGAATAATCCTCGATCTCGAGTTGTTGGATGAGTTTTCCCGCCGCAGCAATGCCTTGATTCACATAACGCGGTTTGCCGCTGGCGTCTATGACGAAGGTGGTGGGGACGGTCATCACGCCCCATGCTTGCGCCACTGCGGGCTGCTGGCTGGCGTCCACTTCGATGACCTGGAACCATTTGCCGTACGCGGCCTTGAGTTGTTCGATGACCGGTCGCTGGATGGTCTTGCACGGGGCGCAAGTGGGAGTGGTGAAGTAAACCAGCGCCGGAAGGCCAGGGCGGTACGACTCAAAGGAGTGGATTTTGCCGCCTGCAACGGCCAGCGTACGGCGGTTGATGAACAGGTAGGCGAGCAGGCCGAGTCCGGCGATGGCAGCGGCGATCAATAGTCGTTCGAACATGGTCAGCCCTCTCTCGGTTTCAGGCCGGGAAACGTCCCAGCCGGGGGATTCTTGGAGAAGCCCGGCGCGCCGAGGCGGGTCAGCCAGTAATACACAAAACAGCCGACGCAAAAGCCGCCAAAGGCATTGAGCGCGGCCAGGCCAGCCACCATCCACACCAATCCCCAGCCCAAGGCGGGAAAACCGGCCAACAGCGCCAGCGTCCCGCCGAGCATGAACAGCCCTCCCAATCCCTGGGCAAAGCGGTGTGGTTCGGGGTTATCGGGGATGATTTCCGGTTTATAGCGAATCAAAATGCGCGCAAGCAGGCCAAAGTACGCCTTGCCCAGGGCCGCGCCGGTCAGCATGACGACAGCCGCCAAGGCTACCAGCCAGGGTTGGTTGAATACAAAAGCCAGGAGGTTGAGCGCGACCACCGAAATTTGGTTGACTTTGATGGCCGCGTGGTCGACAGGTTTAAGGGTCTCGTTCATAGGTAACAATCCTTGACAGTAAGCCAGCGTTCGGGTGTTCAGGTTGGTCGATCGACTCGACAGGTCGAAACAGGTTCCCAAACGCTTCCGGGAAAGCAAAAACGGCCAACACGTAAACAAAAAGGACGGCGTGCGACGCCATGCAAACATTGGGTTTACATGCGGGGTCGTCTACCGTCCTACTGGTGTTGGCCGTTTGGTGGGCAGGAGCGGTAGTTACGAACCCCGCTCCAGACACGAGCAATAATACATCGTCAAATCTCCACGGAATTTACTAGAAAAACTTGATAGATATTTTACATATCTTATCCGATTTGTCAAGGTATAAACGATCATGGTTGCACACAGCGTCGCCAGCCTGCCTGTGCCACTTGTGCCATGAAATGGTATGAAATGGTATGAAATGGTGCGAAGTAGTATGGCCGGCCTTGCCATACCACTTCAGGATATAGTCGCGTGCAAATTCATCATACGTCAGGCTTTTGAAGGTGCGCAATGCGTTCACGCACCTGGCGATAACGCTCAAGCGCGCCTTGATAGGGGTTGTATCCACGAGACAATTCTCCTTTCCGCGCTTTTTCCAGCAGGGCATCTCCATGACGCTTCAAAATCGGCTTGAAGTCGAGGTACGCATTGAGCGTCTGTACCTGGAACATGACCCTTGCCTGCGGGTCACGGCAGAAGAGCAAAATGCCATCCCGAAGAACTGCGTAACACAACGCTGGCGGCGCCTGATTCAAAATCAGCACATCCACATCGTTGACGTGCAAAATGTCCATCAGCCCGCCTATGATGTCGAGGCGTCTGTCTAAGCACGTTTCATCGTCCGGCCGGCCGTCGAGCAACACGGCTACGTCCAGGTCGCTTTGCGCCCAGGCCCGGCCGCGCGCGTATGAGCCGAAGAGATAAGCCGCTACAGCATCCTGCAGCGAAGCAAAGTAACGTTCCAGTGAGGGGATAAACGGCTTCAGGTCGAATTCGCTCATCTGGGGGCTATTCTTCCTTCTTGGCTTCCAGTTCCTTCTTGTGCGCTTCGATGATCTCCGCCGCCAGGTGCTGCGGGACGATCTCGTAATGGTCGAATTCCATCGTGAAGTAGCCGCGCCCGCCGGTGATGGAGCGCAGGTTGGTGGTGTATCGCAGCATCTCGGCCAGCGGGACGTGCGCCATCACGACCGTGTTGCCGCGCTCGGACTCCGTGCCTTGCACGCGCCCGCGACGGGTGTTCAGGTCGCTCATCACGTCGCCCATGTTGGCTTCCGGGACGACGATGCGGGCATTCATGATCGGCTCGAACAACACCGGGCCGGCGTCATGCACGGCCAGTTTGAAGGCCTCGCGCCCGGCAATTTCGAAGGCCACCGGTTTGGAATCGACCGGGTGTTCCTTGCCGTCGTAGACGATGACCTTGACGTTGCTCATCGGATACCCGGCCACCACGCCTTGCGTCATCGTATTGGCGATGCCCTTTTCGATAGGAGCCAGGTACGAGCGCGACAGGTTCATCCCGACCAGTTCGTCGGTGAACTCGAAATCGGCCTCCGGCAGCGGCTCGATGCGCAGGTGCACTTCGCCGAACTGGCCCGCGCCGCCGGTCTGTTTCTTGTGGCGGTACTGGGCGCTGGCCTTCTTGGTGATGCCTTCGCGGTACGGCACCTTCGGCTCGAACGTGACCAGTCCCACCTGCAACTTGGTCTCGGCGCGGCGGATCGCCACGTCGATGTGCTGGTCGCCCATGCCCTGCAGGATGGTCTGCCCGGTGGCCTGCTCGTTGTACCAGGACAGGGTCATGTCCTCTTCGCACAGGCGCGTCAGGGACGGGCTGATCTTGGCGGCGTCGGCCTGGGTCTTGGGACCGATGGCTACACGATAGAGAGCGGACGGGTATTCCGGTACGGGGACGGCCAGCGGGTGTCCCTTGTCGCAGAAGGTATCGCCGGTGGCGGTGACGGTCAGTTTGGCGACCGAGGCGATGTCCCCGGCGTGGACGGTCTTGACGGCGATCTGTTCCTTGCCGCGCTGGATGTGCAGCCCGGCCATGCGCTCCTCCGCGCCTTTGGCCTGGTTCCACACGCGCGCGTCCAACTGGATCGAACCGGAGAAAACGCGGAAGTAGGTCATCTTGCCGACGAAGGGATCGGCGGTGGTCTTCCAAATGTAGGCGGCCAGCGGCCCGGCGTCGGAGGCGGTCAACGCTTCCTCGCCGCCCTTGCCCTGCGCGTTGCGGGCAGGGACGTCGGCGGGCGAGGGCATCAAGTCCAGGATAGCATTGAGCAGGGGGCCGATGCCGACTTCATGCCCGCCAGCGGTGCAAAAGACCGGGATAAAACTCCCGGAGCGCACCACCTGCCTGAGGCCGCGCAGCAGTTCCTCGTCGGAGAGCGAGCCGTTTTCGAGGTATTTCTCCAGCAGCGAGTCCTCCCCTTCCGCAGCCGCCTCCACCAGCGCAAAATGCGCTTCCTCGGCGGCGTCCTTCATGTCGGCCGGGATTTCGGAGGCGGTCTTGCCGTCGCCCAGGTAAGCCTTCATCGAAATCAAATCCACCACGCCCTTGAAATCATGCTTCTCGCCGATGGGCAACTGCGCCTTGATCAAGCGAGCCTCCGAAAAGGCTTCCATGCTGGCCAGGGCCTTGCTGAAATTGGCGTTTTCGCGGTCGAGGCGGTTGATGACCACAAAACGCGGCAATTTGAACTCACTGGCGTAGCGCCAGGCGATCTCGGTGCCGACCTCCAGCCCGGAGACGGCGTCCACCAGCACCAAGGCGCCGTCGGCCACGGACAGGGTGGAAATCACCTCGCCGACGAAATCGGTGTAGCCGGGCGCATCCAACACGTTGACCTTGTGGTCGCGGTATTCGACCGGGACAACGCTGGTGTAAATCGAAATCTTGCGGCGAATCTCTTCCTCGTCATGGTCAGACACGCTCGTCCCGTCCTCCACCTTGCCGAGGCGTGTGGTGGCCCCCGAAAAATGCAGAATTGCCTCTGCCAGCATCGTCTTGCCCGCCCCGCCGTGCGACACCAGCGCAACGTTGCGGAGGAACTCAGTGGTATACTCTTTCATGACAACCTTTCCTATGAATGGGATAATGCCAACCGCTTGATTCTAAAAGAAGAAGGGTGAATTGTCAAAGTGTGAACTATCACATTAAAGGTAGGAACAATGAGCCAAATTCTCAACCAATATTCCGCGTTGTGGATCGCCGCCGCCTTGCTCGCGCTGGTCGTGGCGGCCACGCTCTTCCGCCACAAGCCCGGAGCGCGCGACTTCCTGGCGCTGGGCGCCATCTTTGCCGGGCTGGCCGTTGCCTGGCTGATCCTGCATCCGGTACAGACGCCGCTGATGGAGGACGCCCAAAAGGTGCAGTCCATGATCGGGCAGGGAAAGCCCGTGCTGCTCGAATTCCAGTCGCCGTACTGAATTGCCTGCACGCAGATGAAACCCATCGTGGATGGGTTGGAACGCGAATTTGCAGGCCAGGCGCTGTTCATCCGCCTGGACATCCAGGAAGACGTGGGGCGCGAACTGGCCCCGGTCTACAGGTTTCAATATACGCCCACCTTCATCTACTTCGACGCGCAGGGCAACGAGGTCTGGCGCGAGGTGGGGCGGCTGGACGCGCAGCGGGTACGCGAGAGCCTCGAATGAGCGCAGTGCTGCGCCGCTTGCAGTTTATCCTTTCCTATTTCTCTGCCCCGCCCTGGGACACCGGCGTCAGCCCGCCCGAACTGCTGGACTTCATCGCGCAGACTCCGCCGGGGCGCGCCCTCGACCTGGGCTGCGGCACCGGCACCAACGCGCTCACGCTGGCGCGCGCGGGCTGGAGCGCCGCCGGCGTAGATTTCGTCCCGCGCGCCATC
Source organism: Chloroflexota bacterium (assembly GCA_049324135.1). GTDB lineage: Bacteria > Chloroflexota > Anaerolineae > Anaerolineales > Villigracilaceae > JAABUE01. The sequence goes on along the minus strand of JBMOMO010000297.1, from coordinate 7,699 downwards.
CGCGCCGCCAGGCGCAAAGCCAAGAACGCCAACCTGCGCGCCGAATTCCTGGTCGCCGACGTGACGCGCCTGCCGCGCTTCGCCGCGCCCTTCGACCTGGTGCTCGACATCGGCTGTTTCCACACTTTGGGGGAACGCAAAGCCGACTACCTGCGCCAACTGGAGGGCCTGCTGGCGCCCGGCGGGACCTGGCTGGCCTACGGATTCCTGGCCCCCGCCGCGCCCCTGCCCGGCCCCGGGATTGCCGAGGCCGACCTGGAGCGGATCCCCGCCTGGCTGTCCCTGCTGTGGCGGCAGGACGGCAGCGAGCGCGGCGAGCGCCCCTCGGCCTGGTTCGCCTACCGCAAGCAGTGACCCCTACTTCACCGCCCGATCCGTGATCTCCAGCGCCTCCCCCAGCACCGCTATGCCCTCCTGCAACTGCGCCTCGGTGATGATGAGCGGCGGGATGACCAGCACGGTATGCCAGTGCGTGTACAGGAACAGGCCATGATCGAGGCAGAATTTCCGCAGCGCGGTCATCTCCGGCGAAGAACTGTTCCAGGGCGCCATCGGCTCCTTCGTCTTCCGGTCCTTGACCAGTTCCAGGATGCCGAACAGCCCGATGCTGCGGACTTCGCCCACTGACGGGTGACTCTCGCCCAGGTCGGACAACATGCGCTTCAAGACCGGCCCCATGCCGGCTGCCCTTTCGACGATCTGATCCTCCCGCATGACGTGGATGTTGGCCGCCGCCGCCGCCAGCGAGACCGGGTGCGAGGTGTAGGTCAGCCCGGATTCGAAGACGCGCTGGTCGAAAGCGGAAGCAACCTCCGGCTTCATGGCGACCGCGCCCAGCGGCGCATAGGCGGAGGTCAGCCCCTTGGCCATGGTCATCAGGTCGGGCGTCACGTCCCAATGATCCACCGCAAACCATTTGCCGGTGCGCCCAAAGCCGGCCATCACCTCGTCGGCGATCATCAGCAGGCCGTATTTGTCGCACAGCGCGCGCACGCCCGGCAGGTAGCCCTCCGGCGGGATGATGATCCCGTTGGTGCCGGTGACTGATTCCACCAGGACGGCGGCGATGGTTTCGGGGCCTTCGTATTGGATGATCTCTTCCAGGTGGTTGAGGTAGTCCTGCGCGAACTCGGCTTCAGGGATATCCGGGTTGGCGCGGTGGAAGGTGGAGCGGTAGCGGTAGGGATCGAGGAAATGCGCCACCCCCGGCATGGTGAGCGGCTCCCATGGGTGGCGGCGCGGGTCGCCGGTGGCGGCCATAGCGCCCATGCTGGCGCCGTGATAGGAACGGTAGCGCGTCAGGATCTTGTATTTTCCGGTGTAGCCGCGCGCCAGTTTGATGGCGTTCTCGTTGGCGTCCGCGCCGCCCAGCGTGAACAGGATCTTGGTCAGGGCCTGGTGCGGGGTCACGTCCGCCACGGCCTTGCTGGCAACCGCGCGGATCTTCGTCGTCATGCCGGGCGCGGCGTAGGGCAGTTCGGCGGCCTGCGCTTGCATGGCCTGGATCACGCGCCGGTCGCCGTGACCGATGTTGACGCACATGGTCATGGAGTTGAAGTCCAGGTAGCGCTTATCGTTCGTATCCCAGAAATACACCCCCTGGGCGCGCTTGACCGGGATGGGGTTGACCCTGGCCTGCGCCGACCAGGTGTAGAAGACGTGTTCTTTCGAGAGGGGCAGGATTTCATCGTCAGGCAGATCGAACATGGGAACCTCGGGTGGGAAAGTGTTGGAAAGCGCGTGAATCCTATCACAAGTTGGGGAGGAGAGTAGAGCGTAGGGAGTAGAGAGTAGAGAGTAGTGAATGGGAACTGAAAAAGGGCGACTCACGCCGGGGCGGTCTTGCCGCGCAAGGCGTGAGTCTCTTTTGTATTTGCCTGAACCGTCCCCCTCTCCCCTCGGGAGAGGGGCCAGGGGTGAGGGCCCAGACAGGACGCAACCGCGCTTTCTCTCCTGGTTTGCCTCGGCTTCCGTCCGTGAACGGAGAGCATTCCTGGCAGAAGTGGTAGCGCAAGATGGCATCTTGCGTTACGTGCGCTGGCGAGAAATGGGACGCCGCCACCCGAAACCCGTTGTTGTTGTTGAGGTTGTCGGGGTTGTTCCTGCGAAGTGCCACGATAGTGGTATTGCGAAACGCACAGCGGGCGTTCCTATCATTGTTGATGAACGACCCGCCCCGAACGACGCCCCACAGGGGTGCAAGCGACGGCGTTTGACCGGTTGGCCCTGCCGCCTGGAATCGGCGGCAGGCTTATTTTACCACCCGCTTCGCGCTGGGGAAGGGGCTTGCCCCTTCCCCAGACCCCATCCCCAAACAGAAACCAGAAAATCAGAAATCAGAATTCCAAGAACTTCCAGGAGAGAAAGGGGACGCCGCCACCCGAAACCCGCTGCTGTAGTTGAAGTAGTCGGGGTAGCTCGTGTTCCGAGACGCACAGCGGGCGTGCCTATCATTGAGGATGAACGACCCGCCCCGCACGACGCGGCGGCGTTGTCCGCTTTGAGGGCCTTGCGGGTCTTTCACTGCCCTGTCCTTCCTGTTCTTATATTCCTCTGGATCGAACCAATCGTTACACCACTCCCAAACATTGCCGATCATGTCGGCGCAGCCGTAAGGCGAATCGCCCTGCGGAGAAAACTGCCCAACCGGCGTGGTAACACGAATGCCCGCTTCGGCGGTATTGGCATTTTTCTCGCCAAACTCGTTCCCCCAACTCCAGATGCGCCCATCTTCGCCGCGCGCGGCCTTTTCCCACTCGGCCTCGCTGGGCAGGCGATAACTCTTCTTGGTTTTCTCGCCCAGCCACTTGCAATAGGCGGCCGCGTCCTTCCACGACACGTTGACCACCGGGTGCGCGTCCTTGCCCTGCGGGAACTGGTCGCCGTCCCAGCCCTGCGGCGACCGGCCTCCTTCGCGCACAAAGGCCTGGTACTGCTGGTTGGTGATGGGATATTTGCCGATGAAATATTCCGAGAGTTCGACGGTGTGCTGCGGCTGTTCCCATTCCACCCAATCTTTATCCGCGCCATCCTTAATAGCGCGCCCCGCCTGCTCGGGCGTGGAACCCATCAAGAATTTTCCGGCTGGGATGCGCACCATTTGCGGCTCGAAGGGCAGGAGCGACGCCGCCTGCGCTTGAACCGGCTGGGGAGCCTCGGCGCGTTTGGTCAGCGTGAAATAGGCTTCCAATTCGTCGTAGGAAACAGCCTCGAAATTCGCTTCAGGCAGGGCGGGAAAGAGCTTGACGATCTGCGCCACAGAAGGCGTTCTATTCAACAGGGTGAGTAAATCCTGCGGCAATTGCACGGATGAGGCTTCCGGCCGCGCGGCCTTCTTCCCGCCTGGCAGCGCGCCTTCCTCGGCCAGACCTTCGCCGCGCGCGGTTCCCTCCGCGCGGTAATAGGCTTCCACGTCGCGCAGGAGGGCGTGATTCTTCTTGAGCAGTTCATAAAAGCGCGGCGCGACGGTCTGGATGGCGACCACCTTCGCCAGGCGGATCGGCTGCACCATTTCCAGCAGGCTGCGTTTCCCCGCCAGTCCCCACAGCATGAGGAAGGTGTTGACCGTGCGCTTCACCTGGCGCGGGTTCTCGCCCAATCCCTTGGCGAATATTTCGGGGCATTCAGGGCGCGGCCATTCCGCCACCAAACCCGAAACGAAATCACCCATATCGGTGGATTCGATGGGCGGGATCTGGAACGGCAACTGGATGATCTTTTCGAGATACTTCGCGCCGTCGATCGGGTTGTTGACCCCGCCGTCTTCGGCTTTGTTGAACTCCTTGTAGCGGATCTCCACGCCGCGCGCGATCACATCCTGGTCGAGGCCGAGCAGGAAAACGCACTCGGCCACGTCCACGAAGAGTTTGATGGCCTCCAATACTTCGATGGCCTTTTCAGGCAGGCAGCGGTCGAGATCGTCCACAAAAACCACCAGCCGCCCCGGCGCGACATAGGAACGGATCAGCGTTTTGAATTTCTCCTGGAACTGTTCCAGCGAACGCACCTGCTCGATGTAGATCTTCGTCCGCTCGCGGCGGATGGCGTCCACGGATTCCTCGCCGATATTTTGCAGCCCTGATTTTTGAAGTTCCTCGACCAGTTTGGTCAATTGCGCCAGCGGCGGGATGAACGACAAACCGATCTGCACCGCGCCCTGCGCCACCTTTGCGCCGAGTTTGGCCAGGTCAATGGTCACGCCGCCGGCTTTTTCCAGTTCCAGCCCGCGATACAGCATGGTTTTCAGGGTCTTGAGTTCCTCGGTCTCCCCGCTTTTTTCTTCCACGGCCAGCAGCACGGTCAACAGGAAAGCGCGCCAGAGGGTCTCCTCGTTGTCGTACTTCCAGGCGTCGAACCAGGCAACCGTGTAGTCCTGCGGCAATCCCTTCTTCACCATCCGCATCAGCGAGGTCTTGCCTGATCCCCACGTGCCGAATACGCCAATGGTCAAGGGGGTACTGGCGGTTTTGCAAACATCTACCAGCGTCTCGACATAAGGCGTGAAATCGAGCGCATCTTGATCGGTGGGCAGGTCATCGAGGATGTACGTTTTGGAGGGCGACATACGAGATGCTCCTTTCAGGGACAATCACTTACCTCCGCCTCACTTCTTCATCAGCCGAACGATTACATTCAACAAGATCGTCACCACCACCGAAACCAGGATCGAACTCGCCAGCGGAAAGTAGAACGAGAAGCCCTCGACCACTTTGCAATGCACCGCCGCCTGGCGCGCCACACGGCGATATTCAGGGGTTGCCCTGCGAGAAACTGGTGTACATAATTCCATTTTACAATGAAAAATGGAATTATCAAGTTTATTTTTTCACCGTTCGCCCCTCAATGCGATGCCGGACAATTGATCCCACGCGCCGCAGGCGCGCGCAAAGGCAGTATAATCGACCCAAGAACGATCTTACACTTGGAGGCGGAGGCATGAAAGACAACTTCACGATTCGAGGGGTAAAGGGCGAAATCCAGGTTCGACGGCTGGTGAACGGCTATCCACACATTCAAGCAAAAGAGGAACTCGACCTGTTCTACGGTCTCGGCTACATGCACGCCGCCGACCGCATGGTGCAGATGTGGCTGATGAAGATCATCGGCTACGGGAGGGCGTCGGAATTGTTGATGTCCACGCCCGACATGATCGAAACAGACAAGTACATGCGCTGGATCGATCTGGCGGGCGACGCGGCGCGCGAAGTGGACATGCTCGACGCGGCGACCGCCGCAATCGTGGAGGCGTATTGCGCGGGCGTGAACGCCGGCGTCGAAGCGACCGGCCTGCCGCTGGAATTCCGCATGGTCGGCTACAAACCCGATACGTGGACCCCCGCCGACGTCCTGCTGGCGGCAAAGATGATCGGCTACGTCGGCCTCGCCTCCACACAGGCGGACATCGAAAAGTTCATCTTCCAGATGCTGCAAAACGGCGTGGACGCGGCGCGCGTCAAAGAGATGTTCCCGTACATCAAGGAAGAGATCGCGCCCGAACTGATCGAGATCATCAAAAAGACAAAAAGCGCGATGCCGATCCTGCCGCCAGATGTGGCATGGAAACGACTCGTCCCCAACTTCTCAGCCAGCAACAATTGGGTGGTGTCGCCGCAAAAATCGGCCTCGGGTAAAACGCTCCTCAGCGCCGACCCGCACCTCGGCCTGCAACTGCCGAACATCTGGTACTCCGCCGTCCTGCGCGCGGGCGACTTCTTCCTGATGGGAGCAAGCGTGGCGGGCGCGCCGGCCGTGGCGATCGGCCGCTCCAAACACATGGGCTGGGCGGCCACCTTCGGCACCATGGACATCAGCGACTTCTACATCGAAGACATCAAAGACGGAAAATATCGCCGCGGCGACGCGTGGCTCCCGCTCACGGTGCGCGAAGAAGTCATCCGCCCGAAAAAGGGCGCGCCGGTCACGCTGAAAATCTATTCCACCGAACACGGCCTGCTCGAAGGCGAGCCGCAAGGGAACGGCTATCACCTCTCGTTCGCGCTCTCGATCAAAAAATATCCCGGCACCGCCGCGCAAAGCCTCTCGGCCTTCACAGAAATCTTCCATTGCAAGACGACGGACAAAGCCCTCGACCTGTTTGCAAAATTGACCTTCTCCCCGTTCAACTGGGCGATCGGCGACGCGGACGGAAACATCGGCTACCAACTGGCGGGACTCTTCCCCTCGAAACGCGCCGGGACCTCGGGCCTGCTCCCCTACCTCGGCTGGGATCCCGCCGACGATTGGACAGGCGCGGCGGACCCGCGTAAATATCCGCGCGCGCTGAATCCGAAGGAGGGATTCGTCATCACCGCCAACGACGACCTCAACCACCTCGGCGAAGTCAAACCGATGACGCTTCCCGACGCCCCCGACCGCGCGAACATGATCCGCAGGCGGCTGTTGGAGAAGGAAAAATTCAGCATCGAAGACATGCAGCGCATCCACTACGACCTCTACTCCCTGCAAGCGGAAAACTACATGCGGGTCATCCGCCCGCTGCTGCCTGATTCGCCGGACGGGAACATCCTCCGCGATTGGGATTTGCGCTACACCGCCGACTCGCTGGGCGCGACGCTGTTCGAGAACGTGTACATGGCGTTGGTGAAACTCGTCTTCGGCGAGATGGGCATCGGCGCGGAGGCGCTGCAATACCTCCTGGACGAGACCGCCGTCTTCCCGATGACGAGCGGCGACTTCGACCGAATCCTGCTGGGCGAGTCGTCCGCCTGGTTCGCGGGGCGGCCGCGCGAGGAATTGTTCGAAGAGGCGATCACGCGCGGGTTGGCCGCGCCCGCCAAACGTCTCGGGGAGACGCGCAGGATTTACATCGAAAACCTGTTCTTCGGCGGGAAACTTCCGCGCTTCCTCGGCTTCGACTATCCGTACGAACTCCTCGGCAGCCGCGCCACCATCCCGCAGGCGCAACTGTACCGCAGCGCCGGCCGCGACACTTCCTTTGCGCCCACCTTGCGCATCATCACCGATTTTGGAACCGATGAAATGCACATCAACATGTCAGGCGGCGCTTCGGGGGAGCGCTTCTCGCCGTACTACAAGGCGGGGCTGGAGGATTGGGTGAAGGGCGTGTATCGGGTGATCAAGCCGTAAAAAGCGGCGTCTCCAAAAAATTGGCCTGTTGGATATGGCCCTGATTCTGTACACGGATTTTTTCCTTGTGAAAAATCCGTGTTCGTCTGTGTTGTCCGTGCGATCCGTGTACTTTGCCTGTCATTGCGAGCGCTTTCTGCGAAGCAATCTCCTGGCAGACGAGGGGATTGCCTGTCCTCCCGAAGGCCGTCTCGCCCTCGCGTAGCATCTTCGGCGTTCGCGACGAACGGCGGCGGGCTCCCGGCCCGAACGGGGACACCGGGACGGTGTGGCGTCAGGCCGAACCTGGCGGAGAGGTAGATGCCCCCGCCCACCAGGAACAGGACGATCCCGCCAGGCATCAGGGCACGGCCAATGGTTTCCATAGCGATTACTCCTCCCTTTGAAAAATGATCTCCTCGATTTCCATCAAAACCTCTTCCAGCGAAGGAATCCCGGAGGAAGTGACGCCTCCATCACTCAAATGCTTGTGGAGTGGAAATGTCGAAATCGACTTATGATGCGCAGTATTGTCATAGCGGAAAACAAGCGCGCCTTCCAAGGATTGGTAGTGATAAGCGTACATCATCTTTCCCAATGGGAGGCGCAAGTC
>JBMOMO010000296.1:0-6666 GCA_049324135.1 Chloroflexota bacterium | reverse complement strand
ATCCTATGCAGGTATTTTCTGCGTTCATCTATGGTCATGGGGTCTGTTTCGGCCATCGTTCCCTCGGTAACATTTTCTTTTGACGGAACGATACCACTTCGGTAACATTTTATTTGATAGAATGCGTCGTGTTGACGCTCCCCCTCCTCTGGCTTATAATTCCGCCGCACTGAATGCCGGTAAGAAGACCAGGCACAACGCCGGGGACGTGCTGGAATTGGCAGACAGGCTTGACTTAGGATCAAGTGCCGCAAGGCGTGCGGGTTCAAGTCCCGCCGTCCCCATTGACATTTTCAAGGCCTCGCTGTAGGACAGGTCTTAGACCTTTCCTAAAACGGGCCTTCGGAGGAAAATTTGAAAATCGAAAAACAACTTCAAGACGACCACCAGATGCAGTTGACAGTGGAAGTAGAGGCTGACCTCATGCAGGCCAGCAAGCGCCGCGCGGCGCGCCAACTGGCGCAGCGCGGCAAGATCCCCGGCTTCCGGCCAGGGAAAGCGCCTTACGATGTTATTGTCCGGCATTATGGCGAGGGCGCCATCGTCGAACAGGCTATGGACCTGCTGATCGATGAGATTTACCCAAAGGTCTTGGACCAGGCCGAGATCAAGCCAGCCGCGCCCGGCTCCCTGGAAAAAATCGAAGCGGTAGACCCGCCCAAACTGATCTTCCGCGTGCCGCTGGCCCCCGAAGTGGACCTGGGCGACTACCGCTCGATTCGCGTCCCATACGAATGGTCTGCTCCCGGCAAAAAAGAATTGGACGAATCCCTGACCAACCTGCGCCAGATGTACGCCACCACTGAGACTGTGGAGCGCGCTGTCGAATTGGGAGATTTCATCCTGATAGACGTAAAGGGTGAACGCGCCAAGCCCAAAGCAGAAGAGGACCGCACCGCGGCGCTCTCCCGCAACGGCTTTGCCATCGTCGTCCGCAAAGACGGCCAGGAAGATGAATGGCCGTACCCCGGCTTCTCCAAGGAACTGGTTGGATTGAAACCCGGCGAGGGCAAGACGGTCAAGCACAAATATCCCAAAGACGACCTGGACGAATCCCTGCGCGGCGAAACGGTCAACTTCGAAGCGACCGTCAAAACTGTCCGTAGCATGACCCTGCCCGACCTGGACGACGATTTCGCCAAAATGACCGGCCAATTCGAGACGCTGGAAGAACTTACAGAGACGATCAAGAAGGAACTCGAAGCCCGCTCCAAAGATGAGTACGATGACAAGTACTACGCCGAACTGCTCGACAAGATCAAAGAAGGCGCCACCATTAAGTATCCACCCCAGGTCCTGGAACACGAGGCCGAGCGCGTAGTAGATGACCTGCGCCAGCGCCTGACCCAGCAGAACCTCGACCTGGATACGTATTTCAAGATGCGCAAAACCGACCTGGAAACCTTTATGAAAGAGGAAGCCAGGCCGGTCGCCGCCAAACGCCTGGAACGCTCCTTGATCCTGGACAAACTGGCGCACGAAGAAAAGATCACCGTAGACGAATCCTCGCTGCAAAACGAATTCGGCCAGACTATATCTGAACTGCAATACCAGGGGCTCGACCTGAACAAGGTGGGCGGCGGCAAACAAGGCCAGCAGCAGGTTGCCCAGGCCATCGCAATGGAATCGGCCAACCGTGTGCTCACACGCCGCACATTAGAGCGCATCAAGGCCATTGCCGCCGGCGAGATCGAGCAGGAAAAAGCCGAGGGTGAGAAAAAGCCCAAGAAGGCCTCAGCAGGTAAAAGGTCCGGGAAGAGCGCGCAGGAGAAGGCCGAAGGCGAAGAAAAACCCGCCGAAACGGAATCCGGCGAACCGGCAGCCAAAAAGCCCAAATCCCCCTCCAAAAAAGCGGCCAAAAAGACCAAAAGTGAATGACCTCATCGGGGCGGCGTATAGTCGCCCCGATGATTTTCATTGGTAAAATTAACGAAAATCCAACACTGTTCGGGTATGATTGCGGCAAGACTTGAAGGAGAGAAACCGATGCTACCCAATTTCAAAAATATTGCCCCGATGGTGATCGAATCGTCCAACTACGGCGAGCGCGCCTACGATGTCTTTACCCGCCTGCTCAAGGAACGCATCATCTTCCTCGGCACACCCATAGATGACCATGTTGCCAATATTATCGTTGCGCAGTTGCTATTCCTGAACCACGAAGACCCCGAGAAAGAGATCCAGATGTACATCAACTCGCCGGGCGGCGTGATCTACGCCGGGCTGGCGATCTACGACACCATGCAGATGATCTCCAACCCCATCAGCACGGTGGCGGTGGGCGTGACCGCCTCTTTCGGCACCGTGCTGCTGACCGCCGGGACGAAAGGCCGCCGCTATGCCCTGCCCAACGCCACTATCCACCTGCACCAGCCGCTGGGCGGCGCGCAAGGCCAGGCCACCGACATCGAGATCCAGGCCAAACAGATCCTGCGCCTGAAAGCCTTGTTGAACAACATCCTGGCCAAGCACACCGGCAAGACGGTCGAGGAGATCGAGCGCGACGCCGACCGCGACTTCTACCTGGACGCCAAAGGAGCGGTGGAATATGGCGTGGTAGACCAGGTATTGGGGACGCCCGACAAGGCCTGAGATTTTTTCGTTCAAAGGGACTGCCGCAGCGCCGGACGCTACGGCAGTTTTTGTTTATCGTCCCGCAGGGCGTAGAAGGCCAGCCTGCCCAGGCTTTCTTCGAGCAAGGCCAGCAGGAAGATGGGGAGCGTGATCCACGCCCCGGCGGACTCCGGCCCTTGGGCAGCGACCCCAGCCCCAACGATACAGCCCGCGATCAATCCAAGCCTGGGCCTGCTCACCGTTTCATGGGCGTTTTCTCTCGCCGAGAGAACCAGCGCCGCTTCCCCTGCCAGGAAGGGCGCCGCCAGGACAGCCGCGCGGACATCCCCCGAAAACAGGGCCGTCGCGAACGCACCCAACGTCCCCGTCGATAGGAAGAAAGCCGCCTCGGTGCGCCAGGTGTTCCAGCCCGACATGGCATGGAGATGGTACACACGCGCCATGCTGAACACCAGGGCAAGACCGAGCAGGGCGGTTGGCAGTGACCAGGTATCAGTGTTCAGTGACCAGTGTTCAGTGTTCAATGAGCAGCGTTCCACCATCCAGGCCAACCAGGAAAAGCCGAACAACCCAAAGGCCAGAATCTCGCGGCTCAACCAGGATTTCTTCAGGTGAAGGACCGCCCGCCAGGCATTTTTCTTGTTGCCGAGGTGGAGGAAGGAAACCAGTCCGCCCAGGCCAAGCAAAAGACCGATGGCGAGCAAGTGCAGGGATGAAAGAGGAAAGAAGAAAGAAAAGACGGTCATCCCCGCCGCCATTTGTCCCAGCAAGGTAAAGGCTACCAGCGGTAATTCATCGAAACAAACTGCGAAGGGCGCTAAGATTTTTATGGATTTTCTTCGCGCGCTTTGCGATCTTAGCGGTTGGACTTCCTCCTGATTGGCAAGCACCTTCTCCAGCCCATTGCCCATGGCCGGGTGCGGCTTGATCGCCAGGTGCGGCTGGGTGCGCGAAAACTCTGGCAGGGGAAATGGATGATTCGACGCTGGCAACTCCCATAACGGCTGATAGTTTTCACTGAATACCAAACACTGATCACTGATTACTGTAAAGTCCAACACCCGCAGCGGACAGGCCGCTACGCAAGCCGGGGGCAGGCCAAGCGCGAGATCGTCCATGCAGAAATTACATTTGGTCATGTGACCGAGTTCGGGGTTGTACTGCGGCACGGAATACGGACAGGCCCAGTTGCAATAGCCGCAGCCCATACACTTGGATTCGTCGATGTAGACGATCCCGTCGTCGCGCTGCACGAACGCATCCGTGGGGCAAACGCCCGCGCATTTTGGATGAATACAGTGATTACACGCAATCGACAGGTTGTAGGCAAAAACCGAGTTTTCCCAGGCGCTGCCTGTCTGTACCCAGTCGCCGCCCGAAACTTCAAACACCCGCCGCCACAAAACCCCGACCGGCAGGTTATTTTTGTCTTTGCAGGCCACCTGGCAGGCTTTACAGCCGGTGCAGGCTGAGGCGTCGAAGGTGAAGGCGTAAGTCATGGCTTTGCCTTCGAGAAAAGAGGAAAGAAGAAAGAAGGTTTGCCGTCGTTCTTTCCTCTTTCTTCTTTCTTGGCCACTTGAACCATAATCGTGTGTTGCGCCGTGCCAAAGGCGTAGGGCGTCCAGCGCGCGGAGGTCAGCACGTTGACGCAGCCGCCGAAATCGACGCCATTCTCGTTGGGAGACCACCACGCCCCTTGCGGAATGTCCACCACGCCGGGCAGGATGCGCGGGGTGACGCGGGCGGGAATTACCAGCTCGCCGCGCTCGTTCCAGGCGCGGACCAGGTCGCCGTCGCGGATGCCGCGTTCGGCAGCGTCGAGCGGGTTGATGAAGAGGCGCTGCGGGAAGGCTTCGCCCAGCCAGTCGTTGTTGTCGTGGGTGGAGTGGACGCGATGCAGGGTGTGGTGGCCGATGGCTTGCAATGGGTACACGTCATTGCGAGGGCGCTCTTCGCCCGAAGCAATCTCCTCAGCTGTAGATTCGTCCCGTTTAACGGGAGATTGCTTCGTCGCAAAACCCGCTCCTCGCAATGACATTTCATCAAACGGGCTTTCCCATTCCTGGATGTATTTGGGGATGGGCGGGATTTCGGCGCGGTTGTGGCGGTCGTAGAGTTGCGTAGAGAATATTTCGATTTTGCCAGATGGGGTTTGTAACGGGAATTGCTCGGGGTCGCGGCGGAAATCTTCGAAGGCGACGGCGGGTTGGGTGACGGGGTTGCTCCAGGCGCCGAGGTTTTGGTTGATAAATTCGTCGAGGCTAGGCAGGTCGGGGAAACGGGTTGAGCGCCAGACGCCGAGGCAGTAGTCCACCCAGGCTTTTTCGTCACGGCCTTCGGTGTAGGCGTCGCCAATGCCGAGACGCTGGGCGATTTCGGCGCAGATTTGGTAGTCAGATTTGCATTCGCCGGGCGGGTCAACCAGTTTGGGCTGGAGGATGACTTCGTCGGAGTATTTCCAGCCGTCCTCGACGCCCCAGGTTTCGAATTGGGTGCAGGCTGGGAGGATGAGGTCGGCGAAGCGGGCGGTGGGGGTCAGGAAGTTGTCCTGGACGACGAGGAATTCCACTTTCGATTCGTCGCGCAGGATTTCGGCGGAGCGGTTGACGTTGGCGTGCTGGTTGATCAGGCAGTTGGTGGCGACAGCGTAGATCAACTTGATGTCGCTGGTTAAGCGCGAGACGCCGGTGACGCCGTCAGCCTGGGTCATTTCCTTTCCACGGAGGACGGCTTCGGTCCAGAGAAAAACGGGGATGGCCGCTTTAACGGGATTTTCTCCAGTGGGGAAAACTGTCCACAAACCGCCGCCATCCGGGGCCTGGAGTCCCAAGCCACTGGCCCAGCCGCCCGAAATCCCAAAATTGCCAGTGATGGCGGCCAGGACGCACCCTGCCCGGACGACTTGCTCGCCATAGGCGCGGCGCTGCATGCCGTAGCCCTGGTAGAGCACGGCGGGGGTGAGCGTGGCGTATTCGCGGGCGATACGGGCGATGGTGGCGGCGGGAACGGCAGTGATGGCTTCGGCCCATTCGGGGGTTTTGGGCGTCCCGTCGCGCGCGCCGAGCAGGTAGTCGCTGTAACTTTCGTCGTTTTCATGGCCGGGGGGCATGTGTGCGGAATCCCAGCCGAGGCAGGTGCGGTTGATGAAGGGGATGTCGAGCAGGCCTTCGGTGAGCAGCACGTAGGCCATGGCGGTCATCATGGCGGCGTCGGTGCCGGGGCGGATGGGGATCCACTCATCAGCCAGGGCGGCGGCGGAGAGCGAGTGGCGCGGGTCGATGCAGACGACGCGGGCGCCGTTTTGGCGGGCGAGTTTGATGAAGTAGTCGGAGTTGGTGCCGTCGCGCATTTCGGCGGGGTTCCAGCCCCACATCAGGATGTAGCGGCTGTTGAGCCAGTCCTGGCGCTGGTTGCCGGTGACGAGCGTGCCCCAGACGGTGGGCGTGGCAGCGTTGATGGCGGCCCACGAGTAGGAGTTGTAGATGCCCAGGCAGCCGCCGTACAGGTTCAGCAGGCGGCGGGCGGTGTGCGAGCCGTTGAGTTGGTTGTAGGAGCCGGTGCCGTAGGGGACAAACAGGGCTTCGTTGCCGTAAGTGGCTTTGACGCGCTCGAATTGGGCAGCGACGGTCTCGAGGGCTTCATCCCAGGAAATGCGTTCAAATTCCCCGTTACCCCGTTTTCCGGTTCTGCGGAGCGGATGGAGCAGCCGGTCGGGATGGTATTGGCGGCGCAGGTAGGCGCGTCCGCGCGGGCAGGCGCGCAGTTGCGGGGCGGCGAGGCTGTCGGGGCGGTCGTCTGCCTCGAGGCGGGTGATTTTTCCGTCTTGGACGTGGGCGATAAGCAGACAGCGTCCGCCGCAGTTGTGGGCGGGGCATCCGGTGCGGATTTTGGTAACACCTGCACTTGCGCCTGGCGCAAGTGTTGGTGAGTGGGGGATAACAGCCATTTGTTGGGAATAAGTGCTCATACTCACGGTTCGCTCATTTTCATGGTGGATTCGCGGAATTGATTGCCAGAGCGGAATAAATGCTTGAAGGGATGTTCAGCAGATCCAATATCTTGATCTGGAGTTCGGAAAGCGGTGTGATATGG
>JBMOMO010000295.1:0-6705 GCA_049324135.1 Chloroflexota bacterium | reverse complement strand
CAAACTTCAATTCGACCCCAACCAACCCTACCAACACGACGCCGTCGAATCCGTCGCGCGTCTCTTCGAAGGTTTGCCGCGCCAAACCGCGGACTTCACCCTCGGCGACGAGATCAACCCCAACCTCCCGCCCTTCGAGTCGCTCAGCGAAGCCTGGCTCTACGACAACCTGCGCGAGATCCAGCAGGGCAACAACCTCGCCACCGACCTGGCAGGCATGTTGAGCGTGGATGACGGCATGGTGCTCGAAGGCGTCGGCAGCGAGTCATGGCGGCATCCCTCCTTCACCATCGAAATGGAAACCGGCACGGGCAAAACCTACGTCGCCCTGCGCACCATCTACGAACTGCGCAAGCGCTACGGCTTCAGCAAATTCATCGTCGTCGTCCCCAGCATCGCCATCTACGAAGGCTGGATCAAGAACTTCGCCATCACCCGCGACCACTTCCGCGCCCTCTACGAAAACGAAACCGTCAACCTGATCGAATACGACGGCGCCCGCCTCAGTCAACTGCGCGCCTTTGGGGCATCCACCTTCGTCGAGATCCTCGTCATCACCCTCGACTCCTTCAACAAGACCTCCAACGTCATCTTCAAACCCTCCGAGAAACTGCCAGGTGAACGTCTGCCCTTCGAATACATCCAGCAGACCCGCCCCATCCTCATTTTGGATGAACCCCAGAACATGGAATCGGAGAAGGCGCGCGAAGCCTTGCGCACCCTCCATCCGCTCTTTTCCCTGCGCTACAGCGCCACGCACCGCTCCTCGCCCAATCTGGTCTACCGTTTAACGCCCTTCGACGCCTACCGCCTCGACCTCGTCAAAAAGATTCAAGTCTTCGGCGTCACCGAACGCGAAAACTTCAACCAGCCCTTCCTCGCCCTGCAAAGCATCACGGTCAAAGGCGGACTCAAAGCAACCGTCCGCACCTACGTCGAAGACAAGGGCCGCCTCAAGGAAGTCGACCTGACCCTCAAACACGGCGACGACCTCTTCGCCAAGACCAAACGCGACGAACACAAGGGCGGCTACGTGGTGGTGGATGTCAACGCGGCTGGCAACTTCCTCGAATTCGAGAACGGCATCCGCCTCTTCCTGAACGAGACCATCGGACCCTCGCGCCCCGACATTTTCCGCGCCCAGATCCGCACCACCATCAAACAGCACATGGAAATGCAGCAGCGCATGCAGCGCAGGGATGTCAAAGTGCTCTCGCTCTTCTTCATCGACCGCGTCTCCAACTACACCGCCAAAGACGGCATCATCCGCAAAATTTTCGATGAAGAGTTCAACAAACTCCGCAAGCAGTATCCCTTCTACGAGAAGATGAAAGCCGAAGAAGTCCGCCAGGCGTACTTTGCGAAGAAAAAATCTGCCAAAGGCGAAGAAACAGAAGCGATTGACACCACCATCGAAGAAGAAAAAAAGACCAAGGCAGAAAAAGAATTGGAGAAAGTCGCGTTTGAGTTAATAATGCAAAACAAGGAAACCCTCTTGTCCTTCTACGATGACAAGGACGAACTCAAAAAAGTTTCCTTCATTTTCGCCCACTCCGCCCTCAAGGAAGGCTGGGACAACCCCAACGTCTTCCAGATCTGCACCCTCAATCAAACCGTCTCCGAGATCAAGAAACGCCAGGAAATCGGGCGCGGTCTGCGCATTGCCGTCAACCAAAATGGCGAGCGCGTTCGCGAAGAGGATGTCAACATCCTCTCGGTCATCGCCAACGAAAGTTACCAATCCTACGCCACCCGCCTGCAAACCGAATACCGCGACGCAGGCATGACCGGCAGCGAAACCCCGCCTCCGCCCACCAACGCCGCCCGCACCAAAGTCGCGCGCAATGACAAGATCGCGCAGTCCAAAGCCTTCCGCGATTTCTGGGCAAAGCTCCAGCGTCACACCACATACCAGATCAGCATCGATACGCCTGCGCTGGTCAAGACCTGCGTCGAGCGCATCAGCAACAAATCCATCCCGCAATCGGTCATCGTGGTCGAAAAAGGCAAATTCCTCGTTGCAGAGTACACCATCGAACTCAAGTCCGCTGCGGATGATTCCTGCAAACTCAAGATCACCGTAAAAGACACTGGCGGCGACGAAAGCGTCAACACCCACACCTTCACCCTGCGCGCCGACCTCGCCCGCGACCTGCGCGATGAACGCCTGCGCGGCTACAAGATCGTCGAGATCGTCGATGACGGCGACAACTCCCACGTCAAATTTGGCAACGGGCAGGATGTCACCAAATACCAGCCCATCGTTTTCCAATCCGAACTCGGGCAAAAACCCAGCAAACGCGACGTCCCGAGCGAGAAGACCCGCTACCCCGTCTTCAATCTCATCGACCGCGCCGCCAGGGAAACGGGTCTCACCCGTCCCACCCTCAATGAAATTTTCCGCCGCCTGAGCGAAAAGCGCAAGGAAGCCATCTTCTTCAACCCTGAAGGCTTCGCGGGCTTGTTCATCGGCGAAATCCAAAACGCCCTCAAAGACCACATCGCCGAACGCATCGAATTCTCCATCGACTACGACGCCGCCAAAAAATGGGCCCTGGAGATCGACGACGCCTTCCCGCCCGAAAAGGAATATCCGCAAAAGGAACTGGTCGAAGGCTCGCCAGCCAGCCTCTACAACCAAATGCAGGTTGATTCAGACGTGGAGGAACGCTTCGTCAAACTCAAACTCAACGAAGACGAAAAAGTCCTCTTCTACTTCAAATTCCCATCCACCTTCAAGATCGACTTCCCCCGCATCATCGGCGACTACAACCCCGACTGGGGCATAGCGAGATACAAGGACGGCAAAGTCCTGCTCGAACTCGTCCGCGAAACCAAAGGCGGCACCAATATCGACCTGCTGCGCTTCCCGCACGAAGCCCGCAAGATCCGCTGCGCTCAAAAAGCCTTCACCGCCCTGGGCGTCGACTACCGCGTCGTCACCGACACCACCGCCGATTGGTGGGAAAGTGAACTGGAGCAGGGAAAGTTGATTTGATCTGAAGGAGATCAAAATGGCACAGGAAATCCCGGATATCGCAATCTCAAAAGACAGTGTCAAACTTTCCTATCGGCGTTACCTGTCCGATAGCTCAGCTGGTTTTATCTTCCTGCTTTCATTGATCTGGATTTTTTATAAGGATTTTGAAGGCATCGCCAAGGCTCTGCCATCTGAAGTATTGGTGTTCACCGGCCTGATGCTTTTTCTCCTGGCCACGCCCATTGGCATTTTTATCAATGTGATCAGTTGGTTCTTCCTCGAAGGCCGCCAGGAGGTGTTGGAGAGAAGGATCGTCTCTGGAAAACTCAAAATTCCCGCCAGGCTGACGCCCACCCTTGATTTTTTACAGGATGAATACCTGTTTGCCGAAACCAAATCTGCTTTCGGCTTGAATGAAAAAAACTTGAGAAGCACTTATGAAAAACTCAGAACCCACCTGGAGATCAAGTATCCTTCGATTGTCGCCGCAGTCGAACCTGTCAGGGGCTTCACAATTTTCCTCAGGAATATTGTTTTCCTGCTGACGGTGAGTATTTCGTACAATGCAGTTGCCTATGTCTGGTCGAATTGGAGCCATCTGGATTTCGTAATCCTGCTGCTTTATTTGCTCGCCTTCCTCCTGCCTGGATTGTTTCTTAGATTGAGCGCTCTGACAGTTTTCTACTATCATGCCCAGGTCTTCTTTTGGGCCTACACATTGGGGTTTACCGTCACAAACGGGGTGGTATACAGCCCAAATACTGCCCCCGCATCCAAATCCCAGTCGCCTGAATGAACCCGCAATTCCTTTTCGGCTACGGCAGCCTGATCAACCAGGAAAGCCGCGCGCTGACCGGCATCACAAAAAATCCTCTTGCGGTCAAGGTGTCGGGTTTCGAGCGTTCCTGGTGTGTGCAGGCCCCCACCATGCATTTAACAGGTCTAGGAGTAATTCCCAATCCTCTGGCTTGGTGCAATGGCGTATTGGTCGAACTCGACCAGGATCAGATCATGGCGTTCGACGAACGTGAATTAGGCGGATCCAATGCAGGCTATGCACGGGTGGAGATTCCACGAAAGGCTATAACAGGTTTGCATGCTCCTGAAACAGGCAGGATTTGGACCTATGTTGTGAAGAAAATTTTGCTCCCAACCAAGTCATACCCCATCACACAATCCTACCTCGATGTGATCCTGTCTGGGTGCCTTGCCTTTGGAGAATCGTTTGCGCTTGATTTCATCCAGACCACGGCAGGCTGGGAGCACCCCTGGATGGACGACAGACAGGCTCCACGTTATGTGCGACATCTCCGCGATGATAAATTGAACATCATGGTGGATGACCTGCTTAAACAAACGCTGGGCCTTTCCTTCGCTCAGCGTACAACCGGGTTTTGAAAGATCTACGTTTATTAAAGAATGACCGGGAGCCTTGCATAATCGCAAATTTGTTCTATAATTTGGGTATGTTCCATCCAAAGCCACCAGCCCGCTCCACCGTTCCCTCAAATTGCAAAAGAGTCGTCCTCCCGTCGACTCTTTTTTATTCCATACACACACCCTAAAGGTTTTCGGCTCATGCAAACCAACCATTGCATTCACATTCCCCGCATAGCAGCCGCCCTACCTGCTCTGCGGATAAACCTTTAGGGTCTCATAAAAGACAGAAAATTCCTGCCCCCCCTCCCCAACCAGCCGGGGACGGACGAAACAGAACCTTAACAACCTCATACCCAACGTTCAACCCTCAACGTTCAACGCCCTCCCCCCATTCGTTCCTCCTTCGTTTCCCGGGAACGAATACCCGCACATTAACCGACCTTCGACTTTTGACCTTCGACCTTCACTTCACTCCCTCCCCAAACGACTGGTCCCCCCACCTCCCCATTCACCCGATGCGCGGACGGGACGAAACTCTTACAATGCTCCTATCTTGACGTGATATAAAAGGAGCAACCATGAGTGACATCCAAACCTTATCCACTGGACTGACCGCCGCCGTCGAAGCGGCCTCCGCCTACACCCTCACCGTCGACGCGCGCCGCAAGTTCCCCGCCAGCGGCATCGCCTACGCCGCCGACCTCGTCCTGACCGCCGACCACGTCGTCACCCGCGATGAGGACATCCGCGTGGGCCTGCCCGACGGCAGCTCCGCGCCCGCGACCCTCGCCGGCCGCGACCCGGGCAGCGACCTGGCCCTGCTGCGCCTGAGCGAAAAATCCCTGACCCCCGCCAGGACCGCCAAAGACCCCAAGATCGGCCAGCTCGTGCTCGCCCTCGGGCGTCCCTCCGCCGCGGGGATGCAGGCCTCCTTCGGCATCGTCACCGCCATCGGCGGCCCCGCCCGCACCTGGCGCGGCGGCCTGCTCGACCAGTTCCTGACCACCGAAACCGTCCCCTACCCCGGCTTCTCGGGCGGCCCACTGGTCGACGTCTCGGGCAGCGTGCTCGGCCTCAACACCTCGGGCCTGACGCGCGGCGAAGCCCTCACCATCCCTGTCAGCGTGGCCTGGCTGATCGCTGATTCGCTTGCCAAGCATGGCACCGTCAAACGCGGCTACCTCGGCGTCCGCACCCAGCCGGTCGAAGCGGGCCTGCTCGTGCTCTGGCTCGAAAAGGACGGCCCCGCCGAAAAGGGCGGCCTGCTGGTTGGCGACATCCTCACCCAGATCAACGCCCACGCCCTCCAGGACGCCGATGACCTCTTCGCGGCCCTCACCAGCGCCACCGTCGGCCAGCCCACCGCCGTGGATGTCCTGCGCGGCGGCCAGCCCCAAACCGTCCACGTCACCATCGGCGAGAGGAAATAACTTGATCCGCGTCCTGCTGATCGCGCCCATCCCCGCCCTGCGCCTCGGACTGCGCGCCCTGCTGGCCGATTCCGATGTGCAGATCGTGGGCGAAGCCGAACGGCTGGACTCCCCCGACCTGAGCGATGCGGAGGTGGACGTGGTCATCCACGCCTCCGCCTCCGCATCCTTTCTGGACCTGGGGCCTGATTCCGTACCAGGCGCCGCCGTCCTCGCTTTGACGGAGGACCGCCCCACGGTCCAGGCCCTGGCCCGCGCGGGCGGAGCCTGGGGCGCGCTCCCGCTGGAGACCTCCCGCGAGGAACTGCTGGCCGCCATCCACGCCCTGGCCGAGGGACTGGTCGTCAGCGCCCCGCAGTTCATCAACGCCCGCCCGGCCCGCAGCGACGACTCGGCCCATCCCGCCCTGAGCGAACGCGAGATCGAGGTGCTGGGGCTGCTTGCACTGGGCGGGGCCAACAAACAGATCGCGGCGCAGCTGGGCATCAGCGAACATACCGTCAAATTCCACGTCTCGTCCATCTTCACCAAGCTGAACGTCACCAACCGCGCCGAAGCCGTCCGCCAGGGCGTGCGCGGCGGCTGGATCGCCGTGTAGTTTTTTCGCTGCAAAATTGGGGATAGCGACTGGCAAAAAATCCCATATAATCAAGGCGTGTTCGTCAGGGGAGATTTTCCACCAGGGAGATAAAAATGTTATTCAAGTACTGGCAACAATGCGGCGGGAGCTGTTGCCTGGGGGTCGTGGTGATATGGGCGATGGCGGCGTTTACGCACTTCCACAACAAGCGCCTGCCGAAGGAAGATGAAGAAAGGAAAACCTACCATCCGTATGCCTGGATCGCGGTGCCGTTTGCGCTGCCGTTCTGGGGTCTCGTGGCGACCCTATCGGCCATTCTGTATGCTATTCTGGCC
>JBMOMO010000294.1:2474-6711 GCA_049324135.1 Chloroflexota bacterium | reverse complement strand
AACTAAACTACGCAGCGGCTGATCTAAACCGGAAATCGCATTCATCGAAAAATCGGCCTCCATCTGTGTGTACAGCGTCCCTTTTGGGGATCTGTAGTTTCCAGGAGCCTCGCTTACCCCTCCGCCCGCATCTGCGTGCGCTGGAACAGCCACACCCCGATCCCGAAATACAACCCCGAGAGCAAGGTCAGCGCGGCCAGTTCGTAGAGCACCCCGCCCGGCCCCGCGCCCAGGGTGAAGATCTTGTTCAGCGCCACTACGGCGTGCGTGGGCGGGAGAAGGTCGGCCAGGGCCACGCCGCGCCCGGCAACCGTGAACAGGTTCATGCGCGGCAGCGGGAAGGCTGCGCCGGTCAGGAACATCAGGAAACCGAGCGGGAAGTTGGCGATGACGAAGGCCTGCGCCACCGTCTTGGAGAAACACGCCACGATCAGCCCGATGCCGATGATCGAAAGGCTGGTAATGGCCGCGATCAGGATGGCCAGCCAGAGCGGTCCCTGTGAACGGAAGCCGAATCCCACCGCCGCGGCGAAGGTCAACAGCACCGAGCCGACCGAGACCAGCGCCAGCCAGAGCGACGTGCCGCCCAGGTATTCGAAGGCCGTCAGCGGCGTCAGGCGCAGGCGGCGCAGCGCGCCCGATTCGATGTCGCGCGCCGGGGTCATGGCGGCCTGGAAGACCATCAGCACCACCGCCAGCGCCAGCAGGCCCGGCACGTAGTTCTCGAACTCGGTGCGCGCCGCCGAAGCGCCCATGGGGATCTCCACCAGTTCCACCGGGCGCGGCGCATCCGTGAAGCCCTGGGTGTAGGCGTCGGCGGCCGTCATCGCCATCACAGCCGCGACGGTGTAATACGGGTTCGACAGGTCGCCGACGAAGGTCAGGTCGGCGCTGGCGCTCGTATCGCCGGCGCGGAAGGCGGCCAATTGCGCCGAGAAATCCGGCGGGATGATCACCAGCGCCGCGGCCGCCCGGTCGCGCAGTTTCCCTTCGGCGGCGGTGCGCTCGTCCATCAGCGTCACTTTCAACAGCGGGCTGCCGTTCTCGTAAGTCAGTTCGCGCATGACGGCTACCACGTCCTCCCCGGCGGCGAAGCGCGTCCCATCCGCCAGGGTCACGGGCGCGTCCTGGTCGATGACCAACACGCCGTAAGAGGTGGTGCCGGTGCCGCCGGTCATCAGGTAATAAATGGCGACGAACAGCGGCGCAAAGGCCAGGCTCAACAGGATGACCCACAGGTCGCGCTTTTGCTCGCGCACGCTCTTGACGAATACCTGCCAGGTTCTCATTCGCGCAGCCTCCTTCCGGTCAACGAGAGGAACACGTCTTCGAGCGTGTTGGCGCGCAGGCGCACACCGGCGGTCTGCAGCCCGGCGGCGCGCAGGGCGGCCAGCAGTTCGGGCAGGCGCTCGATCAGGTCATGCCCGCGCACGGTCAGCGTGTGATTGGCGGTGGAAACACTGGGGAAGAAACGGGCTGCGATCCCCAAAGGGGATGCTATAACGGCAGCCGGCTCGGGGGAGGATGAACCGAGGTCCACCTCCAGCACGTCGCCTTCGCCCACTGTCCGCTTGAGTTCGTCGGGCGTATCCAGCACCAGCAGTTTCCCGTGGTCGATGATCGCCACCCGGTCGGCCAGGCGCTCGGCCTCGTCCATGTTGTGGGTGGTCAGGATGACGGTCTTGCGGCGCGCCAGCGAGCGGACGTACTCGCGCACCAGCACGCGGCTCTGCGGGTCGAGGCCGGCTTCGGGTTCGTCGAGGGCCAGGATTTCCGGGTCGTGGACGAGCGCCAGCGCCAGGTTCAGGCGGCGCTTCATGCCGCCGGACAGTTTCCCGGCCAGGACGTCCGCCTTGCCCGACAGGCCGAGGGCTTCGAGCAGGACGCCGCCGCGCTGGCGGGCGCTTCGGGGCCGCACCCCGTACATGCTCCCGATAAATTCGAGTTGTTCCAAGGCTGTGAGTTTCTCCCACAACACCGTCTCTTGCGGGCAGACGCCCACCCGAGCGCGCACCTCGGCCGCCCCGCCATGAACGGGCTGCCCGTGGATCAGCACCCGCCCGGCGTCCGGTTTGAGCAGGCCGCACATCATCGAGATGGAGGTGGTCTTGCCCGCGCCGTTCGGCCCCAGGAAGCCGAAGATCTCGCCCTCCCGCACTTCGAGCGACAGGTCGTCCACGGCGGTCAGGGCGCCGAAGCGTTTGGTCAGCCCCTGGGTTTGGAGGACGGTTTCAGGCATACAGTCCTTTCGATGATGTCGTAGCGCGGAATTCATTCCGCTCTTGGTAGACGGTTATCCCATACACCGCGATCAGCAAGAGTAGATTTGCCAGGAATAACATCCCAAAGCCATTGTATAAAGCCCAATTTGCAAAAGTATTGAACACGACCATACTGGAGAAAAGCATCGACAGCATGGGAAACACAAAAAGACCTTTCCCAGGTAGACCAAACTGGCGCGAATGTGAAGCCAGGTAGGAAAGAATTGCCGCCTGGCAAAACGGCAGGTACACGAAATAGTGCGGCCATGAAGTCTTTAGAACGAAAGGAATAGCCAGAAAGAGAGCAACGAGTGAAAGGAGGTCTCTTTTCGCTGCTGCGCTTTTTTGCAACAGCCAAACAACCGCAATGCAAGACAAGGCCATCCCATATCCAACCATCTCTAGCGCCTTCGCAACATTCCCATTCGCGGTTCGCTCGAAGAGGATGTCGAACCACCTGAGCCCGAAATGGACGATGTATTGGGAATTGATATTATTCGAGATCCATGTTGCATCGGCAATGGCAGCGCCGGTTGTTCTCTCGAACGCGAGCCAATTGTCGAAGCCGATGATGGTTGCCGGAAAGACCAGGTAAAAGATCAACGTGGACAATACAAAGGATACGCATGTGCGCACATCGCGTTTCAAAATGAAATACAGGATGAAATACCCTGGGTACAACTTTATCGCAGTCGCAAATCCCAGCAATATCCCAACGAGGATACGCCTGTCCCGTTTGTAGGCGAGAAACGCAGCGATCACGCATACGGTAATCAAGATGCTGGTTTGCCCCCACTTGAGGTTGTGGAGGATCGGGAAAGATGTCGTACACAGCCCCACATAGAGAACCGTTCCGAGTGGCGGCAATTCGAGCAGGCGCGCCGAAACGACGCACAGGGCGATCAGACTTATGAGTTGAAGCGCTTCCCAAAGGATCATGGCCGCCGGGAGTGTTTGCGCGCTGATTGGCGCAAGAAGGAGGGCAAAGAACGACGTATAGAAGTATCCAAAAGAAGGCGTC
The DNA here is from genome assembly GCA_049324135.1 of Chloroflexota bacterium. Taxonomy (GTDB): domain Bacteria; phylum Chloroflexota; class Anaerolineae; order Anaerolineales; family Villigracilaceae; genus JAABUE01. Next base: position 3,429 of record JBMOMO010000294.1, on the reverse strand, counting down.
AGGTTTTGAAAAACCTGCTTCCCCATTGGATAATAGACCACTACAAAATCCGGCATAAACAGGGGACTGTGGTCAATGGCCAGGACGAATGTTTCGAAAGTACGCCATTCGAACCAGTAGTACGCCACTATGACCACTTGCGCTCCAATACCCAGGAGGATCCAGTGAACATTCTCTCTTAATTGCTTGAACAACAAGATAGAACGCTGTCCGGTATCCGAATTTTTATGCTGTAAGCGCATGTCTGTCATCCATAAAACCTGGCCGAATTCAGGTACATTCTACCTCGCGGCGCAGCGTATCTTCCTTACCGCGCCAGCAAGACGACCACGACGACGGTAATCACCCACAGCCAGATCCACGCCCAGCCGCCGGGGTCAGAGGCGCCGTTGGCTATCCCAATGGGCTGGATACGCAGCAGCGGCAGGTCGGCGGACTTTTGCGCCAGTTCTTCGTCCGTGATGGTGAGGGGATTGTAGCCCTCGAAGAACCCGGCAAACCCGGCGTTCTTGAGGATCTGGCGGATGATGACGAGACGCTCCTCGTTCCCGCCCGTTTCTGTCACGCGCCCGTAGATCGCCCCGCCCGGCAGGATGACCTCGATCTCCGGGTTGGCCAGCAGGTTCTTGTACCAATCCGAACTCTTGCGCCCGCCGGAGATGCAGTACAGGTCTCCTTTGTGGATGGCGTAGTTGACCGGAGCATAACGCACCTTGCCGCTCTTGCGGCCCACGGCTTTCAGCACCATGATGTACCCGCTCAACGGGTTGCCGAAGAACGGCCCAAATCCCAGGCGGAACATTGGAACCATGAAGAATTTATTGAGAAACCAGAAGATGCGGCGCATGAGTGGGGGCATGTTAAACTCCTTTACTTGACTTCGGACTCCAGTTTCGGCAATCCGATGTAGCGCGGCACGCGCTGGCAATATTCACGATACGAGTCGCCGTATATG
>JBMOMO010000294.1:0-2374 GCA_049324135.1 Chloroflexota bacterium | reverse complement strand
ACCAGAAGATGCGGCGCATGAGTGGGGGCATGTTAAACTCCTTTACTTGACTTCGGACTCCAGTTTCGGCAATCCGATGTAGCGCGGCACGCGCTGGCAATATTCACGATACGAGTCGCCGTATATGAGCAATCCATATCCGACAAACTGCGGGTTGCGGCTGTAGCGGTACAGGCCATTCGTCTGCAAGCCCGGCGCGCCGCTGCCCAGCCAGCGCGAGAAGGTGTGGAACAGGTCCATGGCATAGACAGTAATCCCCAGCCCGATGACCACCAGCGGGATACCCAGCCAGGCCAGGCGTCCCATAGGAGGCATCCAGGCCGTCCCCCAGACCATGATTCCACTGCACACGCCCTGGACGCCATAGACGAGCACATGGATGAGCGTACCGAACCAGGTCAGCTTGCCATATTGTTTGTACTCCCAGCGCAGCCGCCAGAGGGCAAAGGCGGAAAAGGCCAGGAACAATAGGCCGGATGTGATGCGAGCGATTGAGTCTGTCATTTTGTATCCTGTGGTGGTCGAGTAGAGCGGTGTCCTTCCGCTTGTATCGAGACCAACGGTTCCGGGTCTCGATACGCCGGAAAAGCACCGGCTACCCGACCCTCAATTACCCTGCTTTGCAATTCCATTCATCACCAGATCGATGAGCGTGCTGACAACGCGCTCCACCAGCATGGACTCGTCGGTGACCTGGAAGTAGTTGTTGAGGTAAGGCAGCAACTGCGAGTCGCCGGCTGCGATGGTCAGCAGGTTGACGACGCGGGCGGCGGCCTCCACGTCCAGATCCGGGCGCAGTTCGCCGCGTTGGACGGCAGCAGCCAGCAGGTCCTGCACCACCCCGCGCATGGCTGTCGCCACCGGGCGGACGACCGCCTCGGCCAACTGCGGGTTGCCCTGGTAGGCGGCGCGCCCGAAGAAGTGGACGAAACCGGGCTGCGTGCGGCTCCACTCCAGTCCATAGGTCAGGTAGGCGGTCAACGCCTCGCGCAGCGGTATCTCCAACAGGTACGGGCGCGACATGGCGAACAAGTCGGTCATCATACGCACGCCCAGTTCCACAGTGAAAGCCAGCAGGTTCTCGCGGCTGCCGAAATACTGGTACAGCGAACCAACCGAGACGCCGGCGCGCCCTGCCACCCGCTTGATGTTCAGGTCGGCCGGCCCCTTTTCAGCGGACTCGTCCAGGATGGCTTGCAGCACGGCTTGTTGGCGCTCCGGATCGAGCCGCCGGAAAGTGCGCGTCACCCGTCCCTGCGCTTCAAGTTGCAGGATGTGAGTATGAAGTTGGAGCCAATCGGAAGTCAACATATATGAACCTTTAGTTCATATTCTATACACAATATATTCACTTGTCAAGATCGAATGGGATTTTGATCGCCTACACGATCGCTTCCGCGCGCAGCAGGACATCCCGCTCGTAAGCGCGCATCAGACTACCCGTCACCTGGCCCACGTTCCCGGAGCCGATCCTGGCCTCATCCACCTGCACCACCGGCACGATGCCGCGCGAACTGCTGGAAATAAAGGCTTCCTGGATGGCGGGGATCTCCTCGACCCGCAGGGCGCGGTAATGGATGGGCAGCGACAACTCCTTCCGCGCGATGCGCAGGATTTCCGAGCGGGTGACGCCGCGCAGCACGCCCTTACCCGCTGTCCCCAGCACCCCATCCCGGATGTAGAAGAAGTTGCTCGTCATCCCCTCCAGGATGCGCCCGCGCTGCATGAGCAGCCCTTCGAAGGCGGACGCCTGCGCCAGCGCCGCGCGTTCTGTCTGGCTTTCGGTAATGAAGGTTGTGCTTTTGAGAGTTGGCTTATTGCGCTTTTTGTTGGATATAGTGGCTACACGAATTCCATGTTTGTACACATCCGGGGGTAGCAGGACCAGCGGCTGGATGGCAAGGAAAACTCGTCCGCGCTGACCGTCCAGCGCAATGCGGACGCGCGCCTCCTGCGGGCGATACTCCCCTAGCAGGCGGCCCAACGCCTGCCGTAGTTCGTCGTCGCTACAAGCAGGGCGCAGGCCCGAGTCGGCAGCCGGTTCATACAGGCGCGCCAGGTGCGCCGACAGTCCCACCACGCGCCGCCCCTCCCCAAAGGTGCGGAAGGTGCTGTAAAAGCCGTCCGGCAATTGGCGGGTGACGGCGTCTAAACTGGAAAGGTCGGCCAGGCGCAACTCTACAGCCCTGCCAGGTGAAGTGATTTCCCATACGCGAGGAGTGTCTTTATCCATGACCCGATTATAAACCCGTGTCAAGTCAAATGAAAATGTTACCGAACCGCAATCGTTCTATCAAAAGAAAATGTTACCGAGGCCGCCGCCTCCTTTCCAAGAAAGAGTGAAGAAACACAAAAAGACGAACCAGCCGAATTG
>JBMOMO010000293.1:0-6837 GCA_049324135.1 Chloroflexota bacterium | reverse complement strand
ACGGCGCTTGGGTTTTACATTGGAGCGGAACAACCACGCCATGCTGGCAGGGATCGGCGCTTTCCCGCGCCTGGTGTGTAAACTATTTCGATAAGGGTGACGCATGTTGACCGGCAGTTATCAATCCTTCAGTTTCCTGCTTGCAGCCCTTTTGTATTACGGGCTGGACTTTTTCCTGATAAAACGCTACGACCGCCAGCGGCAGGACCAGCGCAGCGGGCGGGCCTGGGATTTCACCGTGATGATGCTGGCGGCTGGCGCCTTGCTGGTGTTGCAGCCGGTCTATCTTCCGCAAGTGGGATGGCGCATTCCAGGAACGCTGGGGCTGGTCATCCAGGGTGTTGGGGCGTTGACGTTCTTGGCTGCGCTTGGCCTTCACGCCTGGTCGCGCCTGCACCTGAGGCACTATTACGCCGAGCGGGTGGAAGTGCAACCCGGCCACCAGGTCGTCGATACAGGCCCGTACGCCCTGGCGCGCCATCCGGTGATTACTTCCTTTTTCGGCATGGCGATTGGCTTGCTGCTCCTCAACCCGTCCATCCTGACGGTAATCTTGCTTGCCTACACCATCTGGGATTTTTCGCGGGCGGCGCGCCAGGAAGAAGACTTGCTCGCCGGGCAACTGCCCGGTTATGCCGCCTATGCCGCGCGCACGCCGCGCTTCTTGCCCCGTCTGTGGAGGCGTCCATGATCAGCCTGGATGCGTTCTTGCAATTGCCTTGTGAAGAAATTGCGCGCCTGGTCAGGGAATCCGGGACGAAGGTGGTCGTCTTCCCCATCAACGGCACGCGGCGCTGGTTCATGCTGGAACACGGGCATAAAAAATGGGACGATCCGGTTGAAGCCTACCTGGATATTGTCGGGAAGCAGACCATCGAACTGGCAAAATTGATCTTCGAGCACGGCATCGATACCCTGCTGATCCCGGTCATCGGGCGCGAGATGCTGGAAACGCGCGAAAACTACATGGAGCAACTCGGCGCCAGGGGGCTGGCGCGGGTTGCCGACCATCCTGATTTCCTGTCATTTTACAAGGAGTACGGGATTCGCGTCCGCTTCTACGGGGATTATCGCAAGAAGATGTCGTCGGCGCCTTACGCCCACCTGGTCGCATCGTTCGATGATGTCAGTGAAAGGACAAAGCGGAATAGTCGCTGCCGCTTGTTCTATGGCGTGTTTGCCGACCACGCTACCGAGACCATCGCGGATCTGGCAATCCGCTACCACAACGAGCATGGGGTCGTTCCCGATAAGCCTGCCCTGGTAGAGCGATATTATGGGGAACCTGTCAAGCCAGTGGATATTTTCATCGGCTTCGATAAATTCGCTGTCTATGATTACCCGCTTTTGGGGTGGGGAGAAGAGGATATCTATTTCACGGTTGCCCCTTCCCTGTACATGACAGACTTGCAACTTCGCGCTATACTTTACGATCATCTCTATACGCGTAAGGAAGCGCAGGCAGAATACAGTATGCTCTCTACACAAGAAAGGGAAAATTTGCGTCAGTTCTACCGGAAACACCAGCAATTCACCTTTGGAACGGGAAGAATGGAGAATCGCGTTTGGGTTCCAAATTTTGAAAGTTGATCGAAAAGAGAATTGGTATGCTCAAGTCTATCCTTGACCCGCGCATAACAGGCCCAACGACCAACCCGGATGACTTCCGCCGGCGGAGGCTGCTCAACATTTTGTTGTTTGGGTTTTTCCTGGCAGCGATTGGCGGTTTTTTGGTGCTGGTTACGGATGCGCTGACCACAAAAAGGATTACGTCGGAGGAAAGCCGGTGGCTGTGGGGGATTGTGGTTGCCTTCCTGGTTGGGAGCGTTGGCCTGTATTTCGTCAATCGTTATTCCGGGAGAGCCGCGGCCTTTTTATTGCTCCTCTTTTTGACGGTTGCTTTCACCTTTAGCGATACCCCCGAACAATTGGCAGACGGTCGTTCCCTTTTCCTCTTTACCATCCCGATCGCCACCGCCAGCCTGATCCTGTTCCCGGCTGCCAGTTTTATCTTTGCGGCGTTGGGGAGCGTAATCATTACATGGCTGGCTTTTTCGATCTCCATCGTGCCGAATGCGCCAGCCATTGCGGGTTTCTTCATTTTTGCGCTCATTTCCTGGCTCTCTTCCCGTAGCCTCGAACAAGCCTTACGGGAACTCCGCATCATCAACACGAACCTGGACCAGGTGGTTGCAGAGCGCACGCGCGAACTGGCCGAGTCCCTCACGCGTGAGCGGGTCAAGGAAGGGCAAAGCCAGGCAGTCCTGGGGAGCATCGCTGACGGGGTGATGGTGTTCGACCTGTACCAAAAAGCCATCGAAGCCAATGCTGCCATTTCCAACCTGCTCGGTATCCCTTTCAATCAAATCATCAATTCGACTGTTGATGAACTCATCCGCTCCAGCCCGATGGAGGCAATGGAGCGCGAGACATTGGCGCACATCTTGAGCCAGCCTACCAGCCTGGCAAGCCGCCGCATCGAATGGGGAGACAAGACCCTTTCGGTCACCTCGTCGCAGGTGCTGGACGCCGAAGGCGGCCTGCTCGGAACGGTGGCGGTCTTCCGCGATTTCACCCGCGAAGCGGAAGTGGAAAGGCTGAAAAGCACGTTCATCGGCATGGTTTCGCATGAACTACGCACGCCGCTGAATGCCATCCTGGGTTACGCCGAGATGTTCAAAGAAAGGGTCTACGGGCCGGTCAATGAAAAGCAAGTGAACATGTCGGAACGCATCATGACCAACACCCGCAGGCTGCTCGGCCTCATCAATGACCTGCTCGACCAGGCCCAGATCGAGGCCGGGAAACTTACGATCAAAAAAGAGAACATCAAAGTATCCGATCTGCTCAAGAACATGCACGATGTCATGGACAACCTGACCGCCGAAAAGGGACTCTTGCTCACCAGCGCCCTGGACCCGGCCTTGCCCGAAACAATCGTAGGAGATAGCATCCGTCTGCAACAGATCCTGGTCAACCTTGTCAGCAACGCCGTCAAATTTACCGACCAGGGTTCCGTCCACGTGCGGTTGTCGAAACAGAAGGCGAAACACTGGCAGATCGAGGTCCATGACACCGGCAGGGGCATCTCACAAGAGGACCTGCCGTACGTCTTCGACACGTTCCGGCAGGTCGAAGGCGCCGCCACCCGCGAACATGGCGGGGTAGGGTTAGGGCTATCGATTGTCAAACAATTGGTCAGCCTGATGAACGGGGAGGTCGCCGTCAAAAGCGAACCGTGCGCTGGCAGCACATTTTCGGTTACACTTCCACTCGAGGTTCCATAAAATATAAAGGAGAGGCGATGAACGAACTGGCTTTGATTATCGAAGACGACGAAGATCTGGCGCTGATCTTTGCGGAGGCGTTGCGGTCAGTTGACTATGAAGTGGAGACGATAGCAGACGGCGGGCAGGCGCAGCAAAGACTGGACGAGATCGTCCCCTACCTGATCTTGCTGGACATGCACCTGCCGCGCGTCTCTGGCGCAGACCTGCTGGGCAAGATTCGGGCGGACGAGCGCCTGGAAGGTGTGACTGTCATCATCACCACCGCCGACGCGCGCATGGCAGAGATGTATGGCAACATGGCAGATTTCGTCATGGTCAAACCGATCTCGTTCGTGCAATTGAGGGACCTGACCGCCCGCCTGCAAAAAAGCAAGAAATAAGCGCCTGGGTGAGGCCTATTCCTTGCTCGGCCTCGCTGAGGGTCAGAGGCCTTCTTCGCCTGCATCAATCCCAAAAGTGGTAACAATAATAGATCTGCCCGGAGGGAGAGAGGATCTGGCGCGACCAGGTATCTCCCTCAATTTTATATTGGCGTAGGTCTGTGCGCAGGGATTCCAGGAGTCTGTCCGCGTTCCAGCGCGCCAGGTGAAAGGAGCGCCAGGAAACGGGGTCGTCGTCCTGCGAGCGGCGGTCCGCGTTGTAACAGGCCAGGGCCGCGCCCACGCCCTCTTTGACGGAGGCAGGCAGGGGCTTGGTCTGATACGCAGCCGCCAGCGCTGGCACGGCGTCGTCCGAAAGGTTCATCAAGTAGGCGGCGTCGAACGCTTCCCCGGCCAGCGTCCGGTTTACGTTCTGGCGGACGATGAAAGCGTCCACGTTCATCGCGCCCAAACTGGCGGCAAAGCCCAGCGAAGCCAGCACGGCCGCCAGCGCAAAGGCGCGCTCGCGGCGCAGGATTTCCAACACAACCGTAGAAACCAGCAGCAGCGCCAACCAGATGATGAAAACGTGCGTGTAGGTGCGCAGGCGCGAGAAGCCGTAGGCCGTTTCGTACAATACCAGGCGTTGGAAGGCCGAAACCAGCATGACCAGCACCAGCGCCACAATGCCGATCCCCAGGCCGGAAAATACGCGGCGCTGCGTTTCCGTCTCGCGGCGCGTCACGCCGCTGGCGCCCAGGATCAGGAGCAGGCTGAAGAGCGCCACCGTCACCAATTCGCCGAAACCGCGCCGGGCGTATTCCGAGTAGGTGTAGCCTTCGATGTGGATGTTGGCCTGCCCGCCGAAGAAATACTGGAACTGCACTACCACGAACGTTGCGAACAGCAGCGCCACGCTGCCCAACACGATGACCGCTTCGGTAAAGCCCAGGAAGGGCGGTACGGCCGGTTTGTCCTCGCCGACCAGTTTCTCGTCCTGGCTGCGCGCGGCGGCGTGCAGGAAAACGCCCGCCAGCAGGTACGCGCCGATTAGGATGTACACCAGGCGGAAGATGTATTCCGGCAGTTTTTCGAGATTGAACAGTTCGATGAACTCCTCCAGCCGCTGGCTGAAGACCAGGTCGGCAGAGGCCAGCAGGCTGGCGAAGACAGCGACGATGGGCAGCGCGATCAGGAGGCCGCGCACCACCGGCCAGGCCTGCGACGCCCCCCGCCCCGCTCCTGCCTCGCCTCCGGGCCCAGCCTCGGCCTGCCCCTGTTTCACCTCGGCATTGAACCCCAGCGGACGGGAGACCATGCTGCCCGCCAGTTGCAGGAACTTGCCCAGGTAATCCAGCAGGCCATACGCGGGCCAGCGTCCGCCCAGGAACGAGACGGCTGTCACCCCCATCAAGAACATGGACATGACCACCGCCAGGAAGACCGTCATCGGCTCCTGGCGCAGGAAGACCATGGCAGCAAAAAGCGCGATCAACGGCAGCAGCCACCAGACGCTGCGCGCCGGGCGATGGCCGTCGCTGCGCAGCAATAAGAAGCCAGTCGCCAGGCACAGCAAGATGTACAATGCAAAGTTGACGCCGGGCGTCTGCCGCCAGAACAGGAAGTCGAAGGCCCAGCCGAGCGCGACGACCGTCCACCAAAAGCGGGTTGGGTTGGATTTCATACCTGCCTCCTCATAGAATTTCATCCATCATAGCCACGCAAGCCTCGCGAAGACTGTCAAAAGGTATCAAATTCATAAAAATTACAATTTCCTTAGAAGGTATTTTTTCCTATTGACATCCAAATTGAAGTATGCCATACTGTCATTATCGGTGGGGGATGCCATTCAAATCGCCATCCTTAAGAAAGGAGGAGGTGATGTCTAACATGGATAGTAGTAACAAACCCAGCGCTGTGGCATCCCTCCTCAAGTAAGCAAGGCAGGAAAGACGCCTGCATCTGAGAGAAGCCACAGCGCGCCACGAGTGCCGTCCGTATGGGCGGCATTCTGGTTTTCATGGAAAGCGCATCTCGAAGCGCCAGGCATCTTCCTCCTGCCCGATCTTGGTGCTGACGCCCATCACTTCGAACCAGGTTTCCCCCGGTTTGAAGGGGAACGGCGTCCCGTCCGCGCTGGACAGCGATACCACCGCATCCTCCGTCGGGCGGGTCCACTCCAGTTCGTAGGCCTGCCCGTCGCGGAAGGCATAGGCTGGGCCGGAGCCGGAGAAATCCATTTCGACGATCTCCGGCGAAACAGAGAAGAATTCGTGCTCCATGAGCAGGATGACCACGTTCTCAGCCGTGATCGGCGCGCCGGTGAGCGCATCCGTCAACGGGGCGTAGACTTCCGGCTGGCCTTCCAGCGCGTTCTCAATGTCCGAAGAGCGGAAGTAGCGCCCGCTGCCCGGGTCGTAGTCCCAGCGGTTGTAGATGGCCGCCGAGTACCAGGCGTACACCTGGCTGGCGGGGACGCCACCCGGCGGCGCCTCCAGTTGGAAGCGCATCCCTTCCAGGTTTTGTTTCTCGTCAGGCAGGCCTCGCTGGCGGATATATTCGCGGATGGCGACCGTGTTCCCGAACAGCAGGTTCGTGAGCGGGTCCGGGCGGCACAAGGCCGGACATTCGGCCTGCCACTCGACGATCAGCCGGTTGGCGAACCCGGAGTCCCACAGCCGCTCCCGGACGCGCTCGTCGCCGCTGCCAAAGACGAACCAGGCCGCGTACATGCGGACGAGGTGCTCGTCGAAGAAGCGCGCCGAGCGGATCGAACCGACCTGTTCCGCTTCTCGGCTGTAATAGATGGCTGCGAAACGAGTCGTGCCTTCTTCCGTATAATATTCATAGACGATGTCCGCTTGCGACAACCCGGATTGCGGGCGCACCCCGCGCGGCAGGTTCGAGACCTTGATGATGATGGGACGCCGCTCCAGCAGGGCCGGGTCGGCGCCCAGGCCGGTCAGCGGATCGATGTCCACCGGGAAGCCGCGCGGGCCGAAACCGGCCTCCGGGTAACCGGGGGTGGGCGTAAGGTAGACGTAAGGCGCTGTCGTTGCGGTCGCTGTGACGGGCGGGGGCGGCGGAGTGGTTGCAGGCTGCGCGCCAGGTCCCTCGACCGGCTGGCAGGCCCACGTCAGGGCAAGAAGCGCAGCCAGGATCGTTGTGCGGATTTGTTTCATCTTCAT
>JBMOMO010000292.1:0-6902 GCA_049324135.1 Chloroflexota bacterium | reverse complement strand
CACAATTTTTTGTGGCCGGGGGTTTTTGGGTGGGGGGTACAGCGGGAGGAATCCCGGTGCAAACGTCTGCACACTGATCGAGGACTGACCATGGGACAACGTGGACCGAAGCCGCTGCCGGCGAACGTGCACCTGCTGCGTGGCAACGCCAGCAAGAAGCCGCTCGCCTCGCTGCTGGACGACGTTGTGCGCCCGGACGTCGAAGTGCCAGAGGCACCCGCGCACCTGACCGGCGCAGCGCTCGACGAATGGCACCGCATCACCCCCTTCCTGCAGCAGCTCGGCCTGATCTCCCAGATCGACCGCGCAGCCCTGACCGGCTACTGCGACGCCTGGGGCGAATACGTCTGGGCCTGCGAGCGGATACAGGCCATGAACGCCATCGACGAAACCGGCGAGCGCGGCCGCATCTGGGACACCCCCAGCGGCTACAAGCAGATCAGCGTCACCCAACAGATTCGCAACCGCGCCATGGACCAGATGAAACAATTCCTCGCCGAATTCGGAATGACGCCCGCCAGTCGCTCCCGCGTCACCGCCAGTGATCCCCAGCTGGGCCTGCCCGGACTGGAAAAACCGGTTGAAGGCGGATGGGGCAACTTCGCCTGACCGACCATGTCGCCGAAGCCACTGACTATGCCCACCAGGTGCTCGCCGGTGACATCCCGGCCTGCAAGTGGGTCAAGGCCGCATGCCGCCGCCAGCTCGACGACCTCGACCGCTGGCGCAGCGACCCGGACTACCCCTATGCCTGGCACCCAGAAGAGGCCGACCGCGTGATCCGATTCATCGAACTCCTGCGCCACGTCAAGGGCAAGTGGGGCGGCCAGCGCCTGCTCCTCGAACCCTGGCAGAAGTTCATCCTCGCCTGCGTTTTCGGCTGGAAGCGCAAGGTCGATGGCCTGCGCCGCTTCCGCACCGTCTACCTGGAGGTCCCGCGCAAGAACGCCAAGACAACCCTGCTCGCCGGCATTGGCCTCTTCATGCTGGTGGCCGACCAGGAATGGGGCGCCGAAGTCTACGCCGCAGCCACCACGCGCGAGCAAGCCAAGATCGTCTTCGACGTCGCCCAGCAGATGGCCCGCATGGACGGCGAATTCCGCGCGCGCTTCGGCACCGAAGTTCTAACCCACTCCATCCTCGTCAAGGAAACCGCCAGCAAGATGATCCCGCTCAGCGCGGAGGGCTCAACCCTCGATGGCCTGAACGTCAGCTGTGCCCTCATCGACGAACTGCACGCCCACAAGACCCGCGCCGTGCACGATGTAATCGACTCCGCCACCGGCGCCCGCAGCCAGCCCCTCATCTGCAAGATCACCACTGCCGGCAGCAACCGCGCCGGCGTCTGCTACGACCAACGCGCCTATCTCACCAAGATCCTCAACACCAGCCTCAAGCGCCATGGCGGACTCGGCCACAAGGTCGACGGCCAGAGCATCGAAGATGATGCCTGGTGGGGCATCATCTACACGATCGACGGCGAGCTCGCCAACGGCAAATGGGAGGGCGACGACCCCTTCAGCGAGGCCACCTGGCGCAAGGCCAACCCCAACTACGGCATCAGCGTCGAACCCGACGACATGCGCCGCATGGCCACCGTCGCCAAAGTCCAGACCGCCGCGCAAAACGAATTCCTCACCAAGCGCCTCAACGTCTGGGTCAACTCCGACAGCGCCTGGATGAACATGCTCCAGTGGGACGCCTGCGCCGATCCCAGCCTCAAGGAAGCCGACTTCCTCGGCCAACCCTGCACCATCGCCCTCGATGCCGCATTCAAGAAGGATTTTTTCGCCAAGATCAAGGTCTTCCGGCGCGATGGCGACTACTACATTTTCGGCAGCTACTACCTCCCAGAATCCCAGGTTCGCGGCGACGGCAAGGAACAATTCGCCGCCTGGGCCCAGGAAGGCTGGATCCACACCACCCCCGGAGAAGTCCTTGACATCGCCGCCGTGCGCGAAGACCTCATCGGCAACGACGCCACCGGAGCACAGGGCGACATCCAGCGATTCGAAGTCACAGAAGTCCCCTACGACCCCGCCCAGCTCACCCAGTTCGCCACAGAAATGCTCGCCGAAGGACTGCCAATGGTCGAAATGCGGCCCTTGGTGCTGAACTTCTCCCCGGCCATGAAAGAGCTGGACGAACTCGTCTCCGGCGGCCGCCTGCACCACAACGGCGACCCGGTCCTCGCCTGGATGATCGCCAACGTCGTCTGCCACCGTGACGCCAAGGACAACATCTACCCGCGCAAGGAACGGCCCGAAAACAAAATCGACGGCGCAGTCGCCCTCATCATGGCATTAGCTCGGGCCATGGTGGCGAACGAAGACGTCCAGCAGGAGTTCTTCGTCCTATGACTACTTCCTGGGAAGCCGTGCAAGCCAAAGCCGCCATCAAGGGCAGCGTCGTCCTTACCGCCTGGAAAGCCGCGCGCGAAGCCGCGCGCGCCGGCACGCAAATCCGCAACGCCGGCAACGGCGTCCAATACTTCAGCAGCAGCGACCCGCGCATCCTCGAATTCCTCGGCGGAGCGCCCGCCTCCAGCGGCTACCCGGTCACCGACGCCAGCGCCATGCGCGTCTCCGCCGTCTACGCCTGCATCGCCAAGATCGCCGGCAGCATCGCCAGCCTGCCGCTGCCGATGTACGAACGCACCGCCGAGGGCCGTCAGAAAGCGGAAAACGCCCCGCTCTGGTGGCTGCTCAACGAACAGCCGCACCCGAAATGGAGCGCCGCCAGCTTCTGGGAATGGGTCATCGGCTGCAACTGCCTGCGCGGCGACGCGTTCATCCAGATCCAGCGCGGCCGGGGTGGCGAGGTCGCCGGCCTCAAACCCCTGCATCCCGACACCGTGCGCGTCGAAACCAGCGGCGAATACCTCATCTACCAGGTGCAACCGAGCAACGGCGGCAATGCCTACGGATTGCACCAGGACGACATGCTGCACATCCCAAACATAGGATTCGACGGCGAGCGCAGCCCCAGCGTAATCCGCCACGCCGCCATGCAAAGCATCGGCATTGCCCTGGCCGCAGACGACTTCTCCGGCAAGCTCTACGCCAACGGCGGCATGCCCAAGCACCTGTTCCAGTTGGATGGCAAGCCCGACGAAGGACAGATCGCGCTGCTGCAACGCACCTACGCCGAGCGCTACACCGGCAGCAGCCAAATTGGCAAACCGATGGTCCTGCCCAAGAGCATCGACTTCAAGGAATTAAGCATGACGGCGGTGGACGCCGAGCTGCTCGAATCGCGCAAGTTCCAGGTCATCGACATCGCCCGCGCCTTCGGCGTGCCGCCGCACATGATCGGCGCCACCGAAACCACCAGCTCGTGGGGCACCGGCATCGAACAGCAGACCATCGGATTTGTGAAATACACCCTACAGCCGTACATCAACCGCATCGAGCAGGAACTCAACCGCAAGTTGTTCCGCACCGCCCGGTACTTCGTCGAATTCAACCTCGACGGCCTCATGCGTGGCGACTACAAGACCCGCAACGAAGGCTATCGCATCGCCCTGGGCCGTGCCGGCGAACCCGGCTGGATGACCATCAACGAAGTCCGCCGGCTCGACAACCTGCCCCACATAGAAGGCGGCGACCAGCTCTGGCAGCCCGACCAGCCCCCCCCCGAAAACCCGCCCAAGGAAACCCAAAATGCATAAGCGCCTGCTGCAACTCCTGCGCGACAACGCCCAGCGCCAGCCGGCCGGCCTGCGCATGGAGCAATCCACGGAATCCGCCACCCTCTACCTGTACGACGTCATCGACCCGTACTGGGGCATCAGCGCCACAGAAGTCGTCAAACAAATCGCCGGCCTGCACGGCACGCCGATCAACCTGCGCATCAACTCCCCCGGCGGCGACGTGTTCGACGGCCGAGCCATCGCCACCGCCATTGACCAGCACGGCAACGTCACCGCCTGGATCGACGGCCTCGCCGCCAGCGCCGCCACCTATGTCGCCACTGCCGCCAAGACCGTCAACATGGCCGAAGGCGCGTTTTTCATGATCCACGAGGCCTGGACGCTGGCATACGGCAACAAGCGCGACCTCACCGACACCGCCGCCCTGCTCGACAAGATCGACCAAAGCATCGTTAACGACTACGCCCGCAAGACCGGCCAGAGCACCGACCAGATCACCGCCTGGATGCAGGCAGAAACCTGGTTCGACGCCACCGAAGCCCATGCAAACGGATTCGTCGACGCCATCGTCCAGGCCGATGCACCGGCCAGCAACACCGCCTGGAATCTCACCGCCTACGCCAATACCCCCCCAGCGTTGCTGGAACCCAAGCCCGCCCCGCAACCGGAACCTGACAACGAACAACTCCGCGCCACCTGCGAACGCCGGCTGCGCCTCCTCGAACCCGCCTGAGCTCTCGCGCAGACGACCGGCCCGCTCTCGAGCGGGTTTTTTTACGCCCATGTCTTGAAAGGACACCCGCCATGCAAAGCATCCAAGCCCTGCGCGAGCAACGCAACGCCCTCGCCAAAGAAGCCAAGGCCCAGCTCGCCAACAAAGGCGACCAGAAATGGACCGCTGAAGACAAAGCCGCATTCGACGCCCTAGCCGACCAGATCGACGCGCTGGACGACCAGATCGTCACCACCCAGAAGGTTCTCGACAGAATCGCCGAAGAGCGTTTTGATGACATCGTGCCGGCGGCCGTATCCGGCCCCAATGCCACAGCCAAAGCTGTGCATCGCGCCCTGTTCGACAAACTACTGCGCAACGGCCCCACCGCCCTGACCCCGGCCGAGCACACCCAGATCCGCAACACCATGTCCACCGGCACCGGCAACCAGGGCGGCTACACCGTCCAGACCGATGTCGCCATGGAACTGATCGAAGCGATCGCCGGCTATCGCGGCATCCGCGACCGTGCCAGCCGCCTCGTCACCTCCACCGGCAACCCGCTCGGCTACCCCACCAGCGACGGCACCAGTGAAGAGGGCGAGATCGTTGCGGAGAACGTCGCCGCAAGCGCCGCAGACCCCACATTCGGCACCGTCCAGTTGAACACATTCAAGTTCGGCTCCAAGATCATCACCGTGCCCATCGAGCTGCTGCAGGACAGCAACGTCGACATCATCGCCCTGGTCAACAAGCGCGTGCGCGACCGCATCGGCCGCATCCAGAACAAGAAATTCACCATTGGCACCGGCACCGGCGAACCCTACGGACTCACTGTCGCCGCCAGCGTCGGCAAGACGGGCGCCACCGGACAGACCACCACGGTCATCTACGACGACCTGGTCGATCTGCAGGAGTCCATCGACTACGCCTACGACGAAGGCGGCAACCTCGGCTGGATGATGAGCCAGACCATCCGCAAGGTCATCCGCAAGATCAAGGACAGCTCCGGACGCCCGATCTGGACCCCCAGCTACGATGCCGGCATCGCCGGCGCCAAGTCCGACCAGCTCCTGGGCGCGGACATTCAGCTCAACAACCACATGCCCACCCCGGCCGCCAACGCCGTCTCCATCGCCTACGGAGACCTCAGCCGCTACATGGTGCGCGACTCCCTGGAAGTCACCCTGTTCCGATTCGAGGACAGCGCCTACCTGAGCAAGGGCCAGGTCGGCTTCCTCGCCTGGACGCGTAGCGGCGGCAATTTGCTCGATACCGGCGCCGTCAAAACCTACAAGCACTCCGCCACCTAAAAAACCCGGAACACATCAACCGCGGTTGTCCGGCGCCCCCGGGCAACCGCCAGGAGATCCACATGGCCAAGGCCCTACTCATCACCGCCACCATCCTGTGCGCGTTCGAACTGGATGGCGAGCGCTACCTCCCAGGCCAGGTCGTCGAATTCGACGCCACCGTCGCCAACGATCTCGCCGAACTGGGCCAGATCGACAAACACAAGGATGCCGTGGCCTATGCGAAAGGGCAGGGCGCGAAAGTCATCCGCCACCCGGTGAAGGGCGCGGAAGCGGAGACCCAACCCGAACCGCCTGCGCCGCCCTCCAACAACCCAGAACCCGCAGCCGTCGAGTAACCCATGGGCCTCACCCTGCTCACCGCCCCGGCCGAAGAGCCTGTCTCTCTGTCCGAGGCCAAGACCCACCTGCGCGTCGAGCACACAGACGATGACGTCCTCATCACCGGCCTGATCGCCGCCGCGCGCCAGGCCGCAGAAGCGCGCACGGGCAGGGCGCTCGTCACCCAGAAATGGCGCCAGACCCTGGACGCATGGCCCGATGACGGCGTCATCGAACTCGACAAGCCCCGCCTCATCAGCGTCGAATCCGTCAGCTACCTCGCCATCGACGGCACCCGCCAGACCCTGGACCCCGCCGCCTACCAGGCCGTCACAGACACCCTGATCGGCACCGTCCAACCCACCTATGGCACGTATTGGCCCCCCTGCCGCGACACCCCAGGCAGCCTCCGCGTGGACTACACCGCCGGCTACGGCAACGCCGCCGCCGTGCCCCAGCCAATCAAGGGGTGGATGCTACTCGCCCTCGCCACCTGGTACGCCCAGCGTGAGGCCCTCGTCGCCGGCGTCAGCCTCGCCGAGTTGCCCAGAGCCGTCTGGGGCAGCCTGCTCGACCCCTACATCGTGATGGGGCTCTGATGCACATCCTCCAGCTCGCCATAGCCCTAGACCAGCTCGCCAACACCCTGGCCTGCGGCTGGGCGGACGAGACCCTCTCCGCTCGCGCCTGGCGTTGCCGCGATACGCGGCAGAGCTGGGCCGTCACGCGCCGCATAATCGATGCTCTGTTTTTCTGGCAGGACGGGCATTGCCGCCGGGCCTATGAGGCCGAGATTACCCGGCAGCAATTGCCGCCTCAGTATAGGAGTAACTAATGGCCCTACTACTCAAGCACCAGACGCCGGCACAATTCGTCGCGCGATTGCGCGAGGCCTACCGCAACT
>JBMOMO010000291.1:0-6925 GCA_049324135.1 Chloroflexota bacterium | reverse complement strand
ATATTTACCAGTTGGATTTTATTACTACCATCGGCATCCACGACGAAGATATCAAAAGATCCGTCATAATCAATTGTATAAGCAATTTTTTTGCCATCCGGTGACCATGTTGGAAACCAACTGTCTACAGGGCTATTGGTCAGCCTTTTCTGATTGCTGCCATCAGCGTTCATTGTATATAATTCTATATTACCATCCCGAGCAGACTCAAATGCGATTTGGCCTCTTTGGGTTGGTTCAGCTGATTGAGGCGCCAATGTAGGATCAGCTAGAACTTCGCCTGGGAACATTGGCGTAGGAATGTGCGCTTGTGTTGGAGCTACTGGTATAGATATATTTTCCTGTGACTCTGTGGGTGAAAAACCCTTAACAACCAGAAATACTACAACAACCAAAAATACTACTCCCAACCCCAACACGCCGATCACACCCCAAGCCCAGCCCGGCATCCCGCGTTTTGCAGGTGGGGTCGATGGCGGCGTCGTAACCGGCGCGGGTGCGGGCGCTGCTTTCAGCCGCTGCCCGCAGTGACCGCACACTTTGGCGGTATCAGGCACTTCCTGGTGACAGTTTGGGCATTGCATGGGGTCCTCCTTACAAACGAAATATGACGCAAATCATGGGCATACACACTGATCTCCGAAAGCCCGTAGCTCTACTGTACCCCCCGCCTTTTTACAATCCTCAACACCTAAATCAGGTTTACAGACAAGGCCGCTACCGCATGAACACGAATTGTTGGCATCATCCCATTCGCCACCAGTGGACCAGCATACAACATCCTCTAGATCTGATGAGCAAGATGCTCCCGGGCAGATGCATACTCCCGGTTGACTTATTGAACCTGTCCATACGGTACCGCCAACTTCCTGGCAGCAATCAGACCACGTGAGAACGTACTCACCAGGCGTACAAGCATAAGCAGCGCTGCATCTATCTTCAATCGGGGGTTCCGTAACAGGGGGCTGTGTAGAAGAAGGCTCGCAATTATAGCTTTCAAGGAATGCGCTCGATTCAGAAATAAGCCAATTGCAACCATTAACAAATAACGAAATATCATTGTATGAATCGAATTTACTTTTTGGCAGATTGAGGCTGCAGTGAATTTTTCCATCGTTACCTTCGTAAAAGCAAGTAGAACTACTAATGCCTTCGACCTCACACCAATAATCCCAGGAATCAGAATCGCCCGGCACGTTGTATTCTATACCGGGTACACCTCCAGACATCACTACATTCAAGATGACAGAAGTAGAACAGTAGGAAGGATCCTGAAATGTGTAAGAAATTTGCTTCCCGGTGAACAGGTCACAACGGTCTACAGTATTGTCAACCGGAGGGGGTTCTGTCACAACTTCTTCATACACAACCTCAGTAGGCGGCTTTCGTGTCTTCGTGGGGTCCGCAACCACAGGCGGCTGTACCTGTGGCTGGGAGGCCGGTTGTTGGGGTTCGTAATATTGTGGTGAACTTGGTTCGAAGTTTGTAGTTACAACAGCCAAAAAGGATCCGAACAGTAATCCTGCAATAGTAATTGCGGTTTTAGCCGCAGTGCTGAGACTTTGTTGCTTGGCAGGCGCTTTGGTTTGATATTTTAAGAACGTTTGACCGGGCACCATTGGACCCTGTGACCCTAATGTCGGATCTATTCGGGACGGTATGTAGATCGGATCCAGTGCTTTTAGAGTCTCCGTGGGAGGTTTCGGAATCGGGTCACCAACTTTACCCTGCGGGTTCACAACCGGTGTTGGAGAAAACCAATCAGGCCACTTCTCGTTGAAGGCTTTCATGAGCCTGTCTGCAGTTGTCTGGCCATATTTTTCCTTCCAGTATT
The DNA here is from genome assembly GCA_049324135.1 of Chloroflexota bacterium. Classification (GTDB taxonomy): domain Bacteria; phylum Chloroflexota; class Anaerolineae; order Anaerolineales; family Villigracilaceae; genus JAABUE01. The sequence goes on along the minus strand of JBMOMO010000291.1, from coordinate 5,091 downwards.
GATAAGCATGATCTTCCGTAGGGTGTGCTTTGTCCCAATCTTTCTTGCCAAAACGTTTTAGCAGACATTCCTGTCTCATTATCTCATATGGAGCATTGTTAAAAGCTTTCTCAGATGGAAAAATAAGATTGCCTAAATTTTTCCAATAGTCTTGGCGTTTTATTCCTCCCGGTTTATTTAACCAAGCTTCGGCTTTTAACCACACGGTTGACTCTTCAGAGATTTGGTCAAGATGAATTAATCCCCTTCTTACGTAATCCAAAGGAATTACGCATCCGCTAGGTGTTCGAACAAATCCATCTGCGTCTCCATCGCCATCTTTTCCAAGTGTCTTCCAAAACAATTTTGACCTACTCTTTATATCTCTTAGGGAGATTTCTAACATGCAATCTTCATCTAAATCCTCATAATAATATTCATCTGTATTTGGCATCTTTGGCTCAGGGTCAACGCAGTCTGCCGGAATACCCAGGCTATACCAATCTCTATCTTCTGTTATATTTTTGATTAGTCTAGCTACTTCATATCGTTTCTTTACAGGTGTCCAATGACCAGGCTCAAGAAGATCTGGTGTATTTGGAGCCGCGTTTGCTATTTCCTCGTCATTGAATTTAGCCCATTGTCCTTTCGTTGTGTAATATCTATTACAGTCTTCAGACTTGATGCTTTCCAAATATTCCCGCGTAAACTCTGCTATCTCTTCAGGACTACGTGCTTTTTCCTTTAAGTACTCTCTTGATAACTCTGCAACAAGTTCTTCTGGTGTCTTCTGACTTTTCTTTGCCATCTTTAAGATCTCCTCTCATCAAATAGGGAGAAATAAACTCAAAACGCTAAACCTACTAGTGCTTTTAGCAACCATAAACCCAATTTGCTTATGATGAATCCTGTCACAGTGCTGCCGCCGAAGCGGAAGGCTGCTCGCAGCCAGGTTGGCATTCCAGCAGGTTGCGCAGCCGCTTGCGGTCGGGCAGTCAGGGGTGTCCCACATTCCTCGCAAAAACGCAGCCCGGGTCGGTTGGCAAAACCGCAACTGGGGCAGGCCACCTTCCGGGCGGCGGCAAGCTGCCCGCCGCACTCCTCGCAGAACTTGACGCCTGGACGGTTGGTGTACCCGCAGGCCGGGCAGCGGACGTTCGCCGCGGCCGGGGCTGGCTTTTCCGCAGCCTTTTCGGTCTGGCTGGATGTGGCAGCCTGTGTGGGTTGAACGGCCAGGGCTTCCCCGCACTCCTCGCAGAACTTTACGCCTGGGCGGTTGGCATAGCCGCAAGCCGGGCAGCGGATATTCGTCGCGGCTTGAATTGGCTTTTCCGCAGCCTTTTCGGTCTGGCCGGATGTGGCAGCCTGTGTGGGTTGAACGGCCAGGGTTTCCCCGCACTCCTCGCAGAACTTAAGGCCGGGGCGGTTGGCATAGCCGCAAGCCGGGCAGCGGATATTCGTCGCGGCTTGAATTGGCTTTTCCGCAGCCTTTTCGGTCTGTGCGGCTTTGGCAGCCTGCGTGGGTTGAACGGTCAGGGATTCGCCGCACTCCTCGCAGAACTTGACGCCTGGGCGGTTGGCGTACCCGCAGGCCGGACACTTCACGGTCCCTTCGGCTGGAGGTTGCTTTGTTGCGCGGGCAGGCCGGCGCGGCTTGGCTTGGGAAGCGGCTGGCGCTGGCGTTTCCGCCAGGGACTGGCCGCACTGCTCACAAAAACTTGCCCGGGTCCTGTTCTCGTGCCCACACTTTGGGCATTTGGTGACCGTCAGTGTTTGTCCGCATGCATCGCAAAAGAGCGCGCCAGATCGATTTGCATGACCGCAATTTGCACATTTCATGCAGGCCTCCTCACATCTTTACGGATCCATTGCCTGTCGAAGAAAAGCAAAAACGACCCGGATGATGGGCTTCGAAAAAATCAGATTGATTTCCTTGGTTGTTACCTATATTTGCAACGAACAGAACCAGTAATAGTGAGGTTGCACAGTTTGTAAACACACGGTTCCCCTGACCTATCGACAGACCAACTGCGCAATTTCGTCGGCTTTCAACTTCCCCAGGTCTGAAAAAGGTCAATTTTATATTACAAGGAATTGGAGGGCGTGTCAATATCCCAAAATAGTGAATTTCCCCTAATTCCGTAGCGCAGAATTCTTTCCGCAACCAAAAGCGATTATGAATATTGCGGTACAAGATCTTCTATAGATTGGGAATAGCGCGCCTATCCCCCCTTCAACGGCGGGGCATCCTTATCGTAAACGAATACCTGGATATCCAACCCATCCGAGTTCAGGAAATCAATCGCCGGTTGGAAGGCAGCGTCCTTGATGGCCTGCATCTCGCCGGCCGGGGCGTACACCGAAATGCGCGCTTCCTCGTCGGACATTTTGACCACCTTGATCTCCGCCCCTGTGCTGACGGCGCTGATCTTGGCTTGCATGTGTTGGATGGCATCCTCAAGTGACATCGCAGGCTCCAATCGTTCTCTGCTTCTATTATATCAATTTTGCGACCGTTACGCCTTCGCCGCCTTCCTTCGGGCCGCCTTCCTCGTACGAGGTCACGTGCGGGTGCTGGCGTAAGGCCTCGCGCACGGCGTGGCGCAGCACCCCGGTCCCTTTGCCGTGGATGATGCGCACCCATGGCAGCCCGCTGGAATACGCCTGATCGAGATAGCGGTCGAGTATGTCCAGCGCATCGTCCGAGGCCTGTCCGCGCAGGTCGAGTTCCAGGCCGGGAGATTGGGGAACGGAGGCTGGACGGTGGGGGGGCTCTTGCGCTTTCGGCTGTTCGCTGACCATTTCCTGCCCACCGCTTTTCCACGCCAACTCAGACAATTTTGCCCGGATGCGCAGCCCCCCGACCTGCACTTCCGCATCCGACTCACCCAGGGCTGTCACCACCCCTTCGGCGTTCAGCGCGCCGACGGCGACACGCTCCCCTAGTTTCAACGCTCCCATCGGCCTTCTTTCCTCTTTCTTCTTTTGTCTCTCAACGGGCCGCTCCACTTGTTCTTCTATCTCTTCAACCTGCTCTTCGACCTTCTTCAACGCTTCCAGCGGCTGGCGGGCATTCTTGAGTTGCGCCTTGAGCGTCTCGAGGTTGCGTTTGAGCACGGCCACTTCCAGTTCGGCTTCGGCGCGCGCCCGGGCGATCACCTCGCGGCGCTCGTCTTCGATGGCTTCCAGGCGCTTTTCGAGGTCGCGGTTGAGTTCTTCGTTCCGCTTGCGGGCTTTTTCGGTTTTTTCACGCTCGCGGCCCGCCCGGTTGCGTTCCTTGCGGATGTCGTCCAGCAGTTTGTCGGCGCGCAGGTTGTCGGGGTGGACGTCGTTCCTGGCAGCGGTAACAATTTCCGGGTCGAGTCCGAGGCGCGCCGCAATCGCCAGGGCGTTGGAGCGGCCAGGGAGGCCAATCGTCAATTTGTAGGTCGGGCGCAGGGTCGCGATGTCGAATTCCAGCGAGGCGTTGACCACGCCCTCAGTGGCGTGCGCGTAGGTCTTGAGTTCGGGGTAGTGCGTGGCGACGAAGGTGGCAACGCGGCGCCCCAGAAGGTGCGACAGGATGGCGCGCGCCAGGGCGGCGCCTTCCTGCGGGTCGGTGCCTGCGCCCAATTCATCCAATATGACCAGCGAGCGATTGTCGACTTTTTTGAGAATGCGCACGATGTTGGTCAGGTGGCCGCTGAAAGTGCTGAGCGACTGTTCAATGGACTGTTCGTCGCCGATGTCGGCCCAGACCGACTCGAAGCAGGGCAGTTCGGAGCCGCTCTGCGCCGGGATGTGCAGGCCGGATTGCGCCATCAGTACCAGCAAGCCGACGGTCTTCAGGCTGACGGTCTTGCCGCCGGTGTTGGGCCCGGTGATGACCAGCGCGCAAACGCCAGGGTTGAGGCTGATGTCGATGGGGACGACGGTAGCCGGGTCGAGCAGCGGGTGGCGGGCGTGAACAAGATGAAAGACGATAGAGGAAAGAGGCGCGCCATCCTTCTTTCTTCTCTCCTCTTTCATGGAATGCAGGAGCGGTTCACTGGCGTGGATCTCCTGCGCATATTTTGCTTTGGCAAAGACCAGGTCGAGCAAGGCCAGGTTCTCGATGCCGTATGTCAGTTCTTGTGCGTGTGCGCCAACCTGGGCAGAGAGTTCGGCCAGCACGCGGCGTTCCTCGTCGCGCTCGGCCAGTTCCAGTTCACGCAAAGTGTTGTTGAGTTCCACCACCGGCAGCGGTTCGACGAAGAGCGTCGCGCCGGACGAGGACTGGTCGTGGATGACGGCCTTGATCTGGCCTTTGAATTCGGCGCGCAAAGGGATGACGTAGCGCCCGTCGCGCTGGGTGATGATTGTTTCCTGCAATTTGTTGGCCGATTCGGTCAGGTAGCGCTGCAAGCGCGACATCAAGCGGTCGTGCGCGACCTTGATCTCGCGTCGCAAGGAGGCCAGCCTGGGCGAGGCCGAATCGAGCACTTCGCCGCGCTCGGAGAGTACGCGCGAGATGGCGTCCACCAGGCCGTAAGTGTCTGGCAGGCCATAGGCGATCACGGCCACGTGCGGGAAGGGATGTTCTTCTTTTGGCTGCGTCTCTTCGGCCTGTTTGCGGAGGCGTTCCTTGCGGGGCAGGGTCTTTCCAGGCGGCGCGTCGTCCCTGCTTTCGGCTTTGCCCAGCAGGGATTTCTTCAACTCGCGGCAGGCGATCAGCGTGGATTTGACGTCAAGCAGGGCTTGGGGTTCCAGCACGCCGCCGCGCGCAGCTAGGTCCGCGGAAGGGCGGATATCGTGCGAGCCGCCGATGGTCAAGTCGCGGGTGGAGAGCAGGAAGCAGGCCTCGGTCGTCTCGGCCAGCAGGCGCGTGGCTTCGTCAATACTGGTTGTGGGTTGGAGTTTACCGGCCAATTCTTTGGAGGCCGAGAAATCGCAAAAGCCCGCCAGGCGGGCCAGGATCTTGGGGTATTCGAGCACGTTGAGGGTTTTCGTGTCCATGACAGGGGAATTTAACCACAGATACGTCTTGGTATCAAACGGCAAAAATATACCATTGCACTTTGAAAACCGAATAGAACTTCCTGAACGGAAAAGCGGGCGACCTCGAAAAGGGAAAGCGGCGGATAATGCCAGCGC
>JBMOMO010000290.1:46753-51386 GCA_049324135.1 Chloroflexota bacterium | reverse complement strand
GTAAAATACTGGAATTGTTTCCCCGGTCAGCGAAAGCGACCCGGGCTTGCTAACCTGCGCTCGACTGGCCGCAAGATGACCGTAAAGAAATTATGAAGAAACTCATTTTTGCCACCCGCCCTTCCGCCCTTGCCCGCTGGCAGACCCAGTGGATCATGGACGCCTTGCAGGCCTTCCACCCCGGCCTGGTCTGCGAGGAGAAAGTTGTCGTTACGCAAGGCGACAAAATCCTCGACAAGCCCCTGCCTGAGATCGGCGGCAAGGGCCTGTTTACGCAAGAACTGGAATGTGACCTGCTCTCCAACGTTGCCCACTGCGCCGTCCATTCCCTCAAGGACCTGCCGGTCGAAAGCGTTGGCAATTTGGTTGTGGGATGTATCCCCGCGCGCGCCGAAGTGCGGGACGCGCTCGTTTCCAAAAACGGGTATACCCTCCAGACCTTGCCCCCCGCCTCGGTCATCGGGACCTCCAGCCTGCGCCGCGCTGCCCAGGTCTTGGCTGCCCGCCCGGACGTGACCACCGCCTCCCTGCGCGGCAACGTGGATACCCGCCTGCGCAAGGCATTCGAGGGACAGTACGACGCCATCATCCTGGCCGGCGCCGGGCTGCTGCGCCTGGGGCTGGAAGGGCGCGTCACCCAATGGCTGCCGCTGGAGGTGATGCTGCCCGCTCCCGGGCAGGGCGCGTTGGCCGTCCAATGCTGCGCCGACGATGAAGAGACGCTCACGCTGCTCTCGGCCCTCGACCATGCCCCGACGCGCGCGGCGGTCACAGCGGAACGCCAGTTCCTGCTTCAACTGGGGGGCGGGTGCGCCGTGCCGGTAGCGGCCTTTGCAGAGCAGATGATTAGAGAACAGAGAATAGAGATCAGTCTCACTGGCCTCGTCAGTTCGCCGGATGGGAAAGCGGTCATTCGCGTCAACGGACAAGGCGCAGACCCGCTGCAACTTGGCCTCCAACTGGCGCAACAGGCGCTGGCCGAGGGCGCAGACGAACTTCTCGCTTCGGCCACAAGTCACACGCTCAGTACGGTCCTGTGCTGATATGAAAGTCCTGATTACCCGCCCCCGTCTGCAGGCCGATTCATTCGCCGCTGCCCTCGAAGGCGCCGGTTTCGAGCCGGTCTTCTTCCCTGTCATCGAAATCTGTCCATTCGAGGAGAACGTGGCTTTGGAGCGCGCCATCGAAAAATTGGATTGTTACGATTGGATCGTGTTTACATCTGTGAACGGGGTGGAGGCGTTTTTCTCTTACCCTCACCCCCTGCCCCTTATCATCCCCGAAGGGGACTCCCATTGGGAGAGAGGCGCTAAAGGCGGGGTAAGGGTGGCCGCCATCGGCCCCAAGACCGCCGCCGCCCTGCAAACGCGCGGCGTGACGCCTGACTTCGTGCCCGATGAATATGTGGCCGAGGCCATCCTGCCTGGGCTGGGCGACCTGCGCGGACGCTGGGTGCTGCTGCCGCGCGCCGAAACAGCCCGCAAAGCCCTGCCCGACGCCATCTTGGAAGCGGGCGGCGTGGCGCACGAGATCGCCGTGTATCGAACTGTCCCGGCGGAGCCTGCTTCGGATGGGCTGGCAGCCCTGAGGTCCGGGGTGGATGCGGTCACGTTCACCAGCCCGTCCACTGTGGAGAATTTCGTCGCGCTTGCCTGCCAGGCGGGACTCGATCCGCTGCGCCTGCCAGGGGAACCGAAAATCGCTTGTATTGGGCCTATCACGCAACAGGCCGCCGAAGAAGCCGGATTTGCGGGTGCGCTTGTAGCGAAAGAATACACAACTGAAGGATTGGTTGATTTACTACGTAATGCAAACTTTATCCCGGAGGAATGATGACTATGCTTGAATTCGATGCTCGTCAATCGCTATTTGTGAACCGTGAGGTTTCCCGCAGGGGACAAGTTGTACGACCGCGCCGCCTGCGCCAGAGCGAAGCCCTGCGCTCGCTGGTGCGCGAGACCGAAGTGAACCCCCGCGATTTCATTTACCCGTTGTTCGTCCGCCATGGAGAGGGACGCACCCCGATCAAGTCCATGCCGGGCATTGCGCAATTATCGGTGGATGAGGCCGTGAAAGAGGCCGAGACGGCTGCCAGTTTGAATATCCCAGGCGTGGTGCTGTTCGGCATCCCGGCCGAAAAGGACCCGGTTGGGCTGGAAAATTTCGACCCGGATGGGATCGTCCAGCAGGCTATCCGCGCCATCAAAAAGGAAATCCCCGAGCTGTTGGTGGTGACCGATGTTTGCCTGTGCGAGTACACCGATCACGGGCATTGCGGGATTTTGAACGACCCCCACCCTGTCCCTCCCCCATTTGCAAAAAGCGCAAACAGGGGAGGGGGATACAACCCCCAATTGCCCGAAGGCTACGTGCTCAACGACCCGACCCTGGAAGTGCTCGGCCGGGTGGCGGTGTCGCACGCCGAATGCGGCGCGGACATTGTGGCGCCGTCAGGCATGATGGACGGCATGGTAGCCGCCATCCGCCAGGCGCTGGACGAGACCGGTTTCGAGAACGTGCCGATCCTGTCGTATGCGGTCAAGTATGCTTCTTCGTTCTACGGTCCGTTCCGCGAGGCGGCCGAGGGAGCGCCCAAGTTCGGCGACCGCAAATCGCACCAGATGGACCCGGCCAACGTGCGCGAGGCGCTGCGCGAAGCGGCCATCGACGTGGAGGAAGGCGCGGATATGCTGATGGTCAAGCCGGCCTTGCCCTACCTGGACGTGCTGCGCACGGTCAAGAGCGCCTTCCCCGAACTGCCCCTGGCGGCCTACAACGTCAGCGGTGAGTATGCGATGGTGAAGGCGGCCGCGCAGAACGGCTGGATCGACGAGGCGCGGGTTGCGCTCGAAGTCCTGACTTCCATCAAACGCGCTGGCGCGGATTTCATTATCACCTACCATGCGCTGGATGCCGCCAGGTGGCTGGGACGGTGACCGTTTTATCGGAGCGCGCCGCCACCGAACGGCAATACCAGGACGCTCGCATGGTCCACGCCGATTTCGACCAGGCGCCCTTTACCATCGCCTGGGAAGTGACCCGCGCTTGCGCCTACGCCTGCGTCCACTGCCGCGCGGACGCCCAGCGCCAGCGCGACCTGCGCGAACTGTCCACCCAGGAAGCCTTCGCGCTGATCGACCGCCTGGCGGCCTTTGGCAATCACCCGATCCTGATCTTCACCGGCGGCGACCCGATGATGCGCCGCGACCTGACCGACCTGATCGCCTACGCCGCGCAAAAAGGATTGCGCTGCTCACTGACTCCTACTGCCACCGCCCTTCCCACCAGGGAACGCCTGGCGCAGGTGCGGGAGGCGGGCGTCCGCCGGGTGGCGCTTTCGCTGGACGCGCCCAGGCCTGAGGTGCATGACGCCTTTCGCCAGGTACCCGGTTCCTGGCAGCGCACGATGGACATCCTGCATCGCGCCCATGAGGTTGGCTTGAGCGTCCAGGTCAATACCACGGTCGCTAAACATAATGTGGACATCCTGCCCGAAATGGTGCCGTTCATCCAGGAAGTCGGCGCGGTGCAGTGGTCGGTCTTCTTCCTCGTGCCAACCGGGCGGGCGATGATCGCGCAGATGATCTCCCCCGAACAGCATGAACAGGTCTTCCACTGGTTGTACGACCTTTCGCAGACCGCGCCCTTCGACATCAAAGGCACGGCTGCCCCCATGTACCGCCGCGTGGCTATCGAGCGCAAGAAGGCCGAAGCGAACGGCGGAGCGGTCACCTTCCAGGGCGCGGGCTTCCAATACGCCGACGGCCTGGATCGTCCCACCCGGGGCGTCAACGACGGCAACGGTTTCCTGTTCATCTCGCACATGGGCGAGATCCAGCCCAGCGGATTCCTGCCCATCACGGCCGGCCTGGTGCGCGAAGATGACGTGGTGGACGTGTACCGCAACCATCCGCTGTTCAAGACCCTGCGCGATCCTTCCAAACTGAAAGGCGCCTGCGGCGCGTGCGAATACCGCGAGGTGTGCGGCGGCCAGCGCGGCCGCGCCTATGGCGTCACCGGCGATTACATGGAGAGCGATCCGGCGTGCGTGCTGGTGGCAGACCAACAGGCTACTTCATTTGCTCGATGATTTGCCGGATTTTCTTTACCGAAATGTCAGACTGTTCTGTCTTGGAATAGATGGTCACTAAAATGATCCGTTCTTCAGTGACCAAATAGTAGATGACTCGGTATCCCCCGCTTTTGCCTCGTTCCAGATCGCTGTTCTTGACTCGCACTTTGAAAATGAGATAGCCCGTCCCTGGTACCTGGTCGCCTGGTGTTTCACCGGTCTGCAACCTTGCCAGCAACGGCTCCACATCCGAGCGGATGCGCCGGTATTTGCGGGCCAGTAACCGCAAATTGCGTTTGAACTCCGGCGTGAATTCAATCGCACGAGATTTACCCGGCATCCAGCCCGTCCCAAAGCGCAGACACATCCTGGGTCTGGCCGCTCAAGGCTTCCTGCCATCCCTGGCGGAAAGTCTGCTCGGCAGGTTGGAGCATGACCGTCTCACGGAACACCCGCACCAATTGAATTAAATTGGGCAGGTACTCCGCTGGTAACGCGCGGGCTTCTCTCAGTAAAAGTTCTTCGAAAGTTAGCGTATGCTCTGTCATACTGCCTCCGCAA
>JBMOMO010000290.1:0-46653 GCA_049324135.1 Chloroflexota bacterium | reverse complement strand
GACCGTCTCACGGAACACCCGCACCAATTGAATTAAATTGGGCAGGTACTCCGCTGGTAACGCGCGGGCTTCTCTCAGTAAAAGTTCTTCGAAAGTTAGCGTATGCTCTGTCATACTGCCTCCGCAATCGAATTATAGCATAGCCAGTAAATGACCCAATCTTTCAATTCCCGTTTCCTTTCCGCCTGCCATCGCCTCCCCACCGACGCCACCCCGGTCTGGTTCATGCGCCAGGCGGGGCGCTACATGGCCGCCTACCGCGCCATCCGCAAGAAATACAGCCTGCTGGAGATCGTCCAACAGCCCGAACTGGCCGCCGAGATCACCCTCCAGCCGGTGCGCGCCTTTGGCGTGGACGCCGCCATCCTGTTCGCCGACATCCTGCTCCCGCTCCAACCGATGGGCGTGGACTTCGAATTCACCAAAGGCGAAGGCCCCCTCATCCACCGCCCGCTGCGCACGCAGGCCGATGTGGACGCGCTGCGCCCGCTTCATCCTGACGAGTCGCTTGCTCCCGTCATGGACGCCATCCGCCTGCTGCGGGCCGAACTTGGCGACACCCCGCTGATCGGCTTCTCCGGCGCGCCGTTCACGGTGGCTTCCTACATGATCGAAGGCCGGTCGTCCCGCGACTACAAGACCACCAAACTGATGATGTACGCCGCTCCCAAAACCTGGCATGACCTGATGGGCAAACTGTCGGCGGCGCTGGCAGAATACGTCACGGCCCAGGTGCGCGCCGGGGCGCAGGCCGTCCAACTGTTCGACTCGTGGGTGGGCGCGCTCAACCCCATGGACTACGAGACTTTTGTCCTGCCCTATTCCAAAAGGGTACTTGATGCGGCGCAGGCGACCGGTGTCCCGGTCATCCACTTCGGCACGGGGACGGCCACCCTGCTGCCGCTCATGCGCCGGGCCGGGGGAGACGTGATCGGCCTGGATTGGCGCATCCCCCTCGATGACGGCTGGCAGGCCATCGGTCAGGACCGAGCCGTGCAGGGCAACCTCGACCCGGTGGCCTTGTTCGCTCCCATCCCCGAACTGAAAAAACGCATCCACGATGTCCTGCGCCGCGCGGGGGGGCGACCCGGCCACATCTTCAACGTCGGCCACGGCATCCTGCAGCACACGCCGGAAGAGAACGTGCGGGCCGCGGTGGAAATTGTTCACGAGTATGGGTCGAGGTAGGGAGGTAGACAGGTAAAAAAGTACACAGGTAAATTGAAGTCTGGTTACTGGACACCTGACCATCTGACCATCCGACAAAAAAACCTGCGACACCTGCGTAATCTGTGGAAAGCAAACACCCGGCCACAAGACTATTCGACTATCAGACTATGAAACTAATCATCATCGGCGGCGGCATTGCCGGGCTTTCCGCCGCATTTTACGCAATACGCAGTACGAAATACGCAGAAGTTACCATTCTTGAATCTTCCTCCCACTGGGGCGGCAAGATCGTCACCGAGCGTGTCCCCTTCGATAACACCCCGAATCACTTACGGGACGGCGGCGACTTCATCATCGAAGGCGGCCCGGACACCTTCCTGGCTACCAAACCCTGGGGCGTGGCGCTCTGCCAGGAACTCGGCCTGGCCGACCGCCTGCATGGCACCAACCCGCGCCAGAAGAACACCTACGTCCTGCACCGTAACCGTCTCCAGCCCCTGCCCGACGGCCTGGCGTTGATGATCCCCACGAACATCCCCTCCATCCTGAAATCGCAACTCGTCTCCTGGCCCGGCAAACTCCGCATGGGACTGGATTTCCTGCTCCCGGCCCACAACGGCCACCACGACGAAAGCCTGGGCGGCTTCGTCTCCCGCCGCCTGGGGCGCGAAGCCTACGAGGCGCTGATCGAGCCGCTCATGTCCGGCATCTACGCCGGCGACGGCGACCAACTCTCGCTCCAGTCCACCTTCCCCTACCTGCGCGACCTCGAAGCCAAATACGGCTCGCTGGCGCGCGGCGCACTCGCCATGCGCAAAAAGATGCCCGCCGCCCCTGGTTCCCGCTCCGCGTTCCTCACCCCTACCACCGGCCTGGCCGAGATGGTCGAAAGACTTGTCGAGCGCCTCACGGCCAATCACGTAGACTTGCGCCTCAGCACCCCTGTTTTACGCATTACGCAACACGCATTACGCTATCTTGTGGAATTAGAAGACGGTGTTTCCCTTGACGCTGATTCCGTTATTTTAGCCACTCCTGCCCCCGTCAGCGGACAACTGCTCGCCTCGCTCGACCCCGAACTTGCCTCCGTTTTAGGGAGCATCCCCTACGCCTCGACCGCCACCGTCACCCTGGCCTACTGCCAGGGCGACCTGTCCCGCCCGCTGGACGGCTACGGCTACGTCATTCCCCGCCGCGAGGGACGCCGCGCCCTGGCCTGCACCTGGACCTCGACCAAGTTCCCGCACCGCGCCCCCGAGGGCTACGTCCTGCTGCGGGTCTTCGTTGGCCGCGCCGGGCAGGAACTCCCCTCTCCCAGCGGGAGAGGGGCTGGGGGTGAGGGCGAACTCCTCGATCTGGCCCGCCAAGAACTCGACCAAACCCTCGGCATCACCGCCGAGCCTTTGGTCAGCCGGGTCTTCACCTGGGAAAACGCCATGCCGCAGTATAATCTTGGTCATCCTGAAAAACTGGCCCACATCGAAGCCGCCCTCCAAAATCACCCCGGCCTGGCGCTGGCAGGCAACGGCTACCGCGGCATCGGCATCCCAGATTGCATCCATTCGGGCGAAATGGCTGTCGATGCGATCATAAAAAATGGAGCAGGCGAACCTGCTCCATGATTAACTTGCCAGGGGAATAGCGTCCTGAGAGATTGTCCGGTAAAGCCCCGCCTGGATGTTTGCCATGCGTTGCCATCGTTCGACGCCAATCACACGTATGTCAATCGCAAGGTCATATTCCAAATTGATGTCAGCAACGATCTCCAATATCCCATCTTTTAATGCCCAGGTTTCATCTGTCACAAGCACCATAACATCAATATCGGAATCCCGGACAGCCTCCCCTCGCGCTTTGGAGCCAAATAGCATTGCCCGTTGAATTTGCCCCCCATAGACTTCATGCAAACGCGACAGGAGTTTTTCGATAGCCTGTTGCTCATTTGGCAACAATTTTACATATACTTTTTCTCGTGTAACCATTGTTCCACTTCCTGGACAAATTGTCTGGCATCCTTAAGGTCAATCACTGCCTGTTCTTTTTCAACCGTCGTGAAAATATCATAATCGCTGGAATGACGATGAGACATAATCCTTTCATACACGCGACTCCAACTCACATCGAACTCACCGTTTTTGATGAATTGTTGGCGAAAAGCGGACAAAACAGCGCTATGCTTTCCAAAACTCATTCCTTTTGCATAGAGAAGCGCACTGGCAGCATAAAAGATGGCATAGTAAGCGCGATTGCAAACAGAGCCGTAAAAATCATTGTCGAGATTTAAACTGGCTACATCCAACATTTCGTGGGCGTTCTCCAGGTAAAGTTGGTAACTATCTTGATAGTCATCCATGACAAAAGTATAACTCAAATCAAAGTGAAGACAACGTGAATATTCAAAATCAATCGCACTTTTCCCAAAAGGAACACAACCATGAGCCTCCATTCTGAGATCTTCGAGCAGCCGTCCTGCCTGGAAGGCCTGCTTTCATCGCAGCGCCGGGCGGTGGAGCAGATCGCGCAGGCCATCCGGTCGTACGATATCCGCTTTGCTTTCCTGGCGGCGCGCGGCACATCGGACAACGCCGGGCGCTACGCCAATTACTTGTGGGGAGCGATGAACAGCCTGCCGTTGGCGCTGGCGACGCCTTCGCTGTTCACATATTACCAGCAGCCACCCGCGCTCAAGAATGCGTTGGTTGTGGGGATTTCGCAATCGGGGCAGTCGCCCGACATTGTGAGCGTGCTGACGGAAGGGAAGCGGCAAGGCAACCCGACGCTTGCCATCACCAATGCGCCGGATTCGCCTCTTGCCCGGCAGGCCGATTTTGTCATCCCCATCGGCGCCGGGCTGGAACGGGCCGTAGCAGCGACCAAAACCTATACCGCGGAATTGATGGCTATCGCCATGCTGTCGGCGGCAATGGCGGGGGAACCTTCCCGCTGGCAGGAACTGGAGCGCGTCCCTGGCTGGGTGGACCAGGCGCTCGGCCAGGATGAGGCGATCCGGCAAGCGGCGCAGCGGTATCGCTATATGCAGCAATGTGTAGTGCTGGGACGCGGCTACAACTATGCGACCGCCTTCGAATGGGCGCTGAAACTCAAGGAATTGACCTACGTGGAAGCCGAGCCTTATTCTTCAGCGGACTTCCAGCATGGTCCGGTGGCCATGGTAGCAAGAGGCTTCCCGGTATTGGCCGTTGCGCCAGCGGGGAAAGTGCTCCCTTCGATGCTGGACCTGTTGGCGTATTTGCAGCAGGATTTGTTGGCGGAACTGGTGGTTGTCTCGAATTCCCCGCCAGCGTTGGACAAGGCGCAGGTACCTTTCCCCATCCCGGAAGACGTACCGGAATGGTTGTCGCCGTTGGTGAGCATCCTGCCTGCGCAGTTATTTTCCTATCACTTGACCGTAGCCAGGGGATACGACCCTGACAACCCGCGCACGATCCGAAAGGTGACCGAGACGCAATAGATTTTTGTTGTACAATCAGCCCATGCAAAAAGGTTATGCCGAAAGCCTGTTGCGCACGGGCGTGCTGGAGGTCAAATCCGGGGGCAGGGGCGCGGCCCGGCGTTACCTGGAAAGCGCCATCGCGAACACCAACGACCCCGACGTCCTGTCCGAGGCCTGGTACTGGTTGAGTTTCCTGGCCGAGGATCCCGCCGAGCAGCGCGCCGCGCTCGAGAGTTGCCTGTCGTATGATTTCCAGCACGCGCGCGCCCGCCGCGAACTGGCCGTGCTGGACGGCAAACTCGACCCCAAGCAGATCGTCAACCCGGATGCGTTGGCGCCCGCCCCGCAGGGAGAACAACTCGCCGAGGCCGACCGCTTCGTTTGCCCCAAGTGCGGCGGGCGCATGGCCTTCACCCCCGACGGCGCGGCGCTGGCCTGCGAGTTCTGCTCCCGCAGCCAGGGACTGGCCTCCAAGGAACAGGCCGAAGAGCAGGACTTCCTGTTGGCGATGGCTACCGCGCGCGGACATCGCAAGCCGGTCGCCGTGCAGGTCTTCCACTGCCAGGGCTGTGGGGCCGAGTTCACCCTGCCGCCGGGCGTCCTTTCCGCTGCCTGCGCCTGGTGCAACTCCCCGCACGTGGTCAGCCTGGAAGCGAAGCGCGAATTGATCCCGCCGGATGGCATCCTGCCGCACGCCTTCGACCGCGCCCAGGCGACCCGCCTGCTGGTGGACTGGGTGGAGCAGAACGGCGTCGCGCCGCAGGGCAAAGTCGAGCCGCCGCGCGGCGTCTACCTGCCGGCCTGGACCTTCGACATCGGCGGCGGGATCGAA
This sequence comes from Chloroflexota bacterium, assembly GCA_049324135.1. Lineage (GTDB taxonomy): Bacteria > Chloroflexota > Anaerolineae > Anaerolineales > Villigracilaceae > JAABUE01. The sequence continues at coordinate 41,197 of JBMOMO010000290.1, read as the reverse complement.
TACAGCGGCGACCGTTACGAACAGGAAGAGGGCCTGGGGCGGAACTCCCAGCGGCTGATGCACGTGCAGGACGAATACCCGGTCTACATCAATGACCTGCCGGTGCCTGCCAGCCGCAAACTGGCCGCTCCCCTGGCGCGCCTGCTGCGCACCTTCGACCTGCGTGGTATCCAACCCTACGACCCGCGTTACCTGGCGGGCTGGGCCGCCGAAGTGTACGACATCCCCATGTCCGACGCCTCGCTGGAAGCCCGCAGCAAGGCCTTCGAGCGCCTGAAACGCGACCTGCCGGGCGAGATCGCCTCGCTCTTCAACCTGAGAATGTCCTCCGCCAGCCTGGCAATCGAGTCTTTCAAACTGGTGTTGCTCCCGGCCTGGATGACAACCCTCCCGGCCGGGGACAAATCCCTGCTCCTGCTCATCAACGGGCAGGACAGCGTCGCCCAATGCGAGCCGCCCCTCCCGGCCAGGGGCAAGGGGAGGGAGGATGCGCCTGCGAAACCGAAAGCGGGGCTGCTCGGCCTGTTGGGAGACCTGCTGGACTGATGGCCGCCACCCGCGCGATCCTCCGCCGCCGCCGCGACCGCCGCGAAACTGCCCGCCGCAGCGTGGAAGCGCGCACGCAGCGCGCCGCCCTGGGCATTGGCTTCCTCGCCAGCGTCCTGCTGGCGGTCCTGATCCTGGCGCTGGCTTTCTTCTACGCCGACCTGACGCGCGACCTGCCCTCGGTCGAACAGTTGCCCGGCCTGCTCGACCCGCCCGACGGCCTGTTGTTGCAGCCCACGCGCATCTACGACCGCAGCGGCCAGCATCTCCTGGAGACCTTTGCCTCGAACGAATCCCTGCGCCGCTACATCCCGCTCGACCCCGGCAACCCGCAGCACCTGCCCGAGGCGCTGGCGCAGGCAACGCTGGCCCTGGCGGATCCAACCTTCTGGAAGCATCCCGGCTACACCCTCGCCGGGCTGGGACAACCCGACCTGCACCCCACCCTGGCGCAGCGCCTCGCCAGCGACCTGCTGCTGTGGGACGAGCCGCCCTCCCTGCGGCGCGCCCTGCGCGAGCGCCTGCTGGCCGCGCAGATCACCGCCGTATACGGGCGCGCCCAGACGCTGGAGTGGTATCTCAACTCGGCGGACTACGGCAACGACGCCTACGGCGCGGACGCTGCCGCCCAACTGTACTTTGGCAAACCCGCCGCAGAGTTGACCCCCGCCGAGGCGGCCGTGCTGGCGGCCGTCGGGCAGGCGCCCAGCCTGAACCCGCTCGACGCGCCCCAGGTTGCCCTGCAGCGCGGGCGGGAGACCATCCACATCATGCAGGCGTTGGGATTTATTTCCAAAGAAGCCGCTAGCCTGGCATTGGCAGAAACGCCTGTCCTTTCTATCAGGGAGGAGAAGAGCCAGGACGACCTCGCCCCTGCCTTCCTAAACCTCGTCCTTCAGCAACTCGAAGAAAACTTCGACCGCGCTCGCATCCAGCGCGGCGGGCTGACCATCCTCACCACGCTGGATTACGAACTGCAACGGCAGGCCTCCTGCGCCATGCAAATCTACTTGCAGCGACTACAAGGCGGCGAGGCTTCCGCCGGGAGCGCCCCGCAGCCCGAATGCGAGGCCGCGCGCCTGCTGCCCTCCCTGCCGTCCGACCTGCTGGTCCGCGACCCGTCTGCCAGCGCAATGATCCTCGACCCGCGCAACGGCCAGGTGCTGGCGGCGGTGGGCGAGTCCTTCCAGGGGCAAGAAAGCGCCTCCTGGCGGCCTCGCAACCCCGGGTCCCTCCTGACGCCCTTCATCTACCTCACCGGCTTCACGCGCGGGCTGAGTCCCGCCTCCCTGGTCTGGGACGTCCCCGGAGCAGCCTCCATCCGCAACCTGGACGACGAATACCACGGCCCGCTCCGCCTGCGCCTGGCGCTGGTCAACGACTATCTCGTCCCCGCCGCGCAAGTGCTGGAACAGATGGGATTGGAAAACGTCCTCCAGACGGCCGACTCGTTCGGGCTGGACCTGACGCGGGTCGGGACTACCCTGGAACCTGTCTCCGTTATCTCAGGCATTTCCTCCCCCCTGGCATTGCTGGACGTGTCGAGCGCCTATGCCGTGCTGGCCGCCGGGGGTGTGCGCTACGGGCAGCCGTCCGGCGACGGCCTGGCAGCGACGACCCTGCTGCGGGTGGAATCCGCCGACCACGCCATCTGGCTGGACGGCTCGAACCCCCTGGCGCAGCCGGTGGTCGCGCCGCAGTTGGCTTACCTGCTCAACCACGTCCTGAGCGACGAACCGGCGCGCTGGCCGTCGCTGGGGCATCCCAACGCTTTCGAGATCGGGCGCCCCGCCGGCGCAAAGACCGGCGCCACCCTGGACGGCCTGGATGCCTGGGCCGTGGGCTACACCCCCTATCGGGTGGCGACGGTCTGGACGGGGACGCGCGCCGCAACCGGCGCGCTGCTCTCGCCGCGCCTGCCAGCCGGCCTGTGGTACGCCCTGATGCAGACCGCCTCCCGCGACCTGCCGCCCGATGGCTGGGACCCGCCTGCGGGCATTACCAGCCTGGACGTGTGCGACCCCTCCGGCTTGTTGCCCACCAGGGACTGCCCCACCACCGTGCGCGAGGTGTTCACCGACGGCAACCAGCCCACCCAGCCCGATACCCTGTACCGCGTCTACGAGATCAACCGCGAGACCGGCTTCCTGGCGACCGTGTTCACGCCGCCGCAACTGGTGGAGCAGCGCGTCTACCTGACCATCCCGCCCGCGCAGTCCCCGAAGGGGGAGGCGCGCGCCTGGGCAGAGGCCAACGGCTTTGCCGCGCCGCCCGATACCTACGACGCCATCCAGCCCCTGGCGGCCAACCCGCAGGTCTACATCTCGGCCCCCGCCATGTTCGCAGACCTGCGCGGCGTGGTCGAGATCACCGGCACGGCCGCCGGCGAAAACCTGGACTACTTCCGCGTGCTGGTGGGGCAGGGCCTCAACCCGCAGGCCTGGACGCAAATCGGGAGCGACTCCAAGTCGCTGGCGCTGGACGGCCAACTGGCGCGCTGGGATACCGCCGGGCTGGACGGACTGTATGCCGTGCAGTTGCAGGTAGTCCGCGCCGACCAGTTGGTAGACACGGCCGTCATCCAGGTGACGGTGGACAACACCGCGCCGCAGGTCAGCATCCTCTCCCCGCAGGACGGCCTGGAACTGGACTACGCCAGCAACCGCCAGGTCGCGTTCCAGGCGCAGGCCAGCGACAACCTGTCGCTGGCGGCGGTGGAATTTTATGTGGACGGGGAACTGGTCGGCGCGCTGGAACAGGCTCCTTTTGGCCTATCCTGGAATGCGAGACGAGGAGAACACACCCTGCGCGTGGTGGCCCGCGACCGGGCCGGGAATGAGGGCGAGGAAGAAGTGCGGTTCAGGGTGGATTGATGCGTGCGTTTTACCTGTTGTATAATCGAGGTATGACACGCAGGATGGTAATCTCCCGTATTCGCAAGCATCGCGCCCAATTGACCCGATTGGGTGTAAAAGCGCTGTCCATTTTTGGATCGGTAGCGCGCGGGGAGGAACACGCGGGCAGCGATGTAGACATCTTGGTCGAATTCGAGGGCCGCGCAACATTCGACCGTTACATGGACACCAAATTCTATTTGGAAGAACTGCTCGGCTGTAAAGTGGATCTGGTTACGCCTAAGGCCATCAAACCGCTCATGCAGCCGTATATTTTGCAGGATTTGATCCATGTCGCGTAATGAATTGCTTTACCTTGCAGATATTCAAGAGTCCTGCAAAAAAGTCTTGAGATACACGAAGGGGATGACATACAAAGACTTTATTCATGATGATTTGCATACGGTATAGTATTGCTCTGTGAAAACGATGCCAACCGCGAAGATTTTGTATCGTGGTGTCACTGCGAGGAACGAAGCAGTCTCCAGGCCTGTGAGGGGATTACCTGTCCCCTGGACTGTCCGTCCAGGACAGGCTGGCGTCAGGCCAGGGCTTCGGGAAAAGCACCCTCGCACAGCGTCCCCTTTGGGGAATGACAGTCCAATTGGTTGCGGAATGAATTCCGCGCTACGGGATATTGTCGAGAACAGTTGAATAACCGTCCCGAAGGTTCGAAAAACGACCGAAACCTTCGAGAAAACCTTCGGGACGTTCCTTCTTCAACTCATTTGAAACACACCCAAATGGAATAGCATAAACGTCCTGAAAGATTCGATTTGTGAGTCCACTGCAAAAAGGCCAAAATCAAACCATAGAGACACGGAGGCGCCGAAATAAAGATGAAGAAGAACTCCGTGACTCCCTGGCCTGTCGGCCAGGACAGGCTGTGTGTCTAGTATGATGAGAATTCAAGGTTTTTGTAGTAGAGTCATTTGTTCATTTGGGTTATAGTGAATGGGAGTGATACCCCATTACCCAGGAGATGTTTTTCATGCTGTTACAACATGAACGCGAAGAGATTGTATTCTTTGGGCGTAAACTGATCACATCGGACCTGACTACTGGCAAACGGCAGGTTTAGAAAATATCCTGCTGAATGTCGAGGTCTTTGCAGATTGAAAGGATCTCCTCGACGCTCAAGCCGGTCCCGATCGCGCCGGCGGCGAGGTTCAAGTATTCATATTTCGCGGCGGCTTCGGCGTACTCGATTCTATCCCCCGCGCGTTTGACCGAGACGTCGGAGCGCGCCATTGCGCCGTGTTTTGCCCAGACCACCACACGATGTTTTTGCAGGGATTCGACGGTGCGCCGCATCAGTTCTGCCGAGCCTGGCACGCAAAACGGAACCATGCCAATTCCTTCGGGCAGGGTGATGATGGTTTCGGGCTGCCAGCGCAGCAGGTGGGTATTTAGGTATTTTTCATCCCGATAGCGCTCAACGTGACTTAGGTAAGTCAGGTGCGGCGGCTGAGCATGGACAAGGGCGTGAAAGTTCGTCCCGGTCTTGAGAACCTGGTCATAATGAACTGCAAGGTGCGAGTTGAACTCGCTGGTCACGCGCTCGAAGCGGCGGTGATGGGAGGTGAAAAGCGTGCCGGTTTTTCCGCCTTCATCCACCACGATACAGCCGATGTTGGCAAGCGGCTCATCGATGATTTCGCGCCGCCGCCCCGACCCAGTCACAAGGAACGAGGAGCCTGCCAACTCGGGGACGGGTTGGGGCAATTCCATGGGGGCGCTCAGTGGAAAGCGCGAACGCGGCTCGAAATGCCAGCCAGCATAAATAGAGATGTTCCCAGCCGCGCCTTCACTGGCATCTATGTTTGCCAGGCGGTGACCGGTTTCTCCAATCATTTCCAGTAAATCGTCCACTTCAGGGTAGGGGGCGGTAATCATGGTTCTCCTTTACTTTGCCGCTTCGCTCAAGGCTTCCGCCGCAGGTTGTTTTCCCGTAAACGCATTGTGAACAGCGGCATACATTCCGCCAAGACGTGCGCTAAAAGCTGGGTCGGTGGGTAGGGCGCGGCAGTCTTTTAATAATCTTTCCTGCGAGGCAAGCCATGCATATTTGGATTTTTCTTCCGCCGCGTAACTTGCCTTGCGGACGGGACTACCCGCGACGCGCGTGACGCGCTGGTCGCAGTCGGCGCCCATTACTTGCAGCAGGGCGTTCAGCGCGGCGGTTGATTCGGCTTCGGGTTGGTTGGCGGGGAGGCAGACTCCCCAGGTGGCGTTCCACGCGCCCTGCAGCGCGGCGGTCTTCATTTGCGCGGCGTGCGGATTCTTCGTCGGGTCGAAAATGGCCGCGGCTTGACCGCCCCAACTGACAGCGGCGGCGGCTTTACCCTCGTTCAAGGCGGATAGAATCTCCCCGTTGCCGTACTCCTGTGTATCGGCGGGCGCGAAGCGTTTCAAGGCTGTGTAATATTCCAGCGCCTTGATTCCCGCTTCTGAGTGGAAGGCGGGCTTGCCGTGCTCATCCGCCACCGCGCCGCCGAAGTCCCATAAGTAGGGCAGCCAATCGAGCAGGATTTCGGAGGCGTGCGCCTTTAACGCCAGAGGCGACATGCCCTTGGGCAGGGTCTGCCCTTGCAGGTGGGAATGCCATTCGGAGGGGCGCACGGTTTCGGGCAGTGACATCAAGTCGCTGCGATAGAAAACGATGTGACCATCGGTGAAGAGCGGCAGGATGTAGCGGCGGTCCTGAAATTTGCACTCCGCCACGACTGATTCAAAAATGCCATCAGCGTTGTATGCGGCGGTGATTTTCAGCGGTAGTTTCTCGAACATCGGGTCAAGCGGGGCAACCAGCCCATCGGCGGCGAGTTGCGGCAGCCAGATATGACCGGGGACACAGACCGCCTGATGGGTGGCGTGAGGCGCGGCTAGGCATTCATCCAAAGTGGCGCGGTAATTTTCCCAGGCGATGATTTCCACTTTTGCGTCCACTTCGGGGTGGGCGGCGAGTGATTCTTCCAGCGCGGCAAGCGCGGGGTCGTTGGGTCCGAGAATTTTGAGGGTCATTTGATAGTCTCCACAAGGTCGCGGAAATAAGCGCTGTTGGCGGCAATATCCGGGCTGCGGCGATGCAATCCGCCGCCCATCAAAAAGATGACGTCGCGCCCATAGACCGCTTGCATTTCTGGAATGCGTTCCATCGTCATGCCGCCGCCGGGGGTGGGGAAAATGGATTTGAATCCGCCCAGCGGGGCTTCGGTTCCTGCCACAATCGCGGCGCACTCTTCTTTTGAGAAGGAAAAACGCCCGCCCCACGAAGGAAAGATGGAAGCGTCTGCGCCGAACAGGCGCGGCATGAGTCCGTACAAGGCGTAGTGCGAGATGCCCCCGTCGGGCGCGGCAGTGAACGAGCCAATCAGCGCGGGGTGCATCATAATCGGCAGGGCAAGGCGGTCGTCATCCGCAAGCATTCGCATGGCGTCCCAGCCGACGAGACCAGGGCAAATGAGCAGACCGCCCGCGCCCAATTCTTTTGCCAGCAGGGCGCGTTCCAAAACCTGGTCGGCAGGCGCAGAGATGTTGGGCATGTAAATGCTGGAATAGCCCGTGACAGCGTTGGCTTCGCGCACAGTTTGGGAGCAGGCGCGCACCCGTTCTTTGAATGTCGAAAAGGGTTGGTTCGCCAGCCCGTGGTCGTCTTTGATCAGGTCAATGCCGCCGCGCGCAAAACCTCCCGCGAGGCGGGCAAGTTCGCCCGCACCGTATCCCATTGGCTTGAGGGCGGTACACAGCAGGGGGCGGCTGGGCGCGTTCAGCAGGTCGCGCAGTCCACTCCGCCCAAAGCGTGGACCCTGTTTGGCGGTCATCGCAGGAGTCAGGTCAAAGGATTCGACCCGCACGCCGCGCTGGATGCTGGTGTTGCCGAAGATCACGTTCATGAACTGTGTGGTTTCATCCCCTGCCGCTTCAATCGCGTAAGAAATGACCACCCGCCAACTGGTCGGGCTGATGGCTTGAACTTCCTCGACGCGCCCGACAATTTGGTCGAGGATGTCGCCGGCGGGAGTCAAGTCAGCGGGAAATTCCACCGTCTGCTCGAAGGCGATTTCGGCGGCTCGTTGACGCGCCTCAGCCTGATCCTGCGCCGTCAGGCTGTATGCCACGTTGAAGCGCTCGCCGCTGAGAGGAACTGAAACGGTGGGCAGTCTCACAATGCCTCTGCTTTGGATGCCGAGTGAACCGCTTGCAGGCGGACGGCTTGCAAATCTTCCTCGTTGATGTTGAGGGTTTCGCCGATGCGTTTTTCCACCGCGCGAACGAGGGCGAGCGCGTCCAAGCCGAGGGTCTTCATCAGGTAGGGGCGGCTGGCGCCGTGCGCGAAAGTGTCAGGGATTCCGATGCGGGTCAATTTTCGACCGACGCCGTTTTCAGCCATGACCTCTGCAACCGCGCTTCCCAATCCGCCGACGATGGTGTGATTTTCAAAGGTGATGACTCCCTTGCGGGCGGCGGAGGCGGCTTCGACCACAGCCGGGTCAGTGAAGGGTTTGAGGGTGGAGATATGCAGGTGATTAATCGAAACACCGCGTTCTTTCAACACAGAAACGGCGCGGAGAGATTCTTCGGTGCTGATGCCGGAGGAAAACAGGGTGATGTCATTGCCTGCACTGAGTTGGCGGGCAGTGTTGAATTTAAACGGCTCGCCCGCATCAAAGAGGCGCGGCACTTCGCCGCGCAGCATTCGCAAGTATACGGGGCCGTTCACTGCCTGAACCGAGTCCAGAACGGTTTCGATTTCGGTCACATCGCCAACTTCGACGACGGTCATGTTGGGCAGGGCGCGCATGAGCGCCACGTCTTCGATTGCCTGGTGGGTGATTCCGCCGGGGGTGAGAATGCCGGGCAAAAAACCAACCAAACGGACGGGCATGTTGGGGTAGGCAATCGAGTTGCAGATCTGGTCATACGAGCGGCGGTAGATGAAGACGGCAAAGGTGTGAATGTACGGGAAGAAGCCTTCACGCGCCATGCCGCCCGCCATCGAGTGCATGTGCTGTTCGGTCAGACCCATTGAGAAGAAGCGGTCAGGGTAGGCTTTTTGGAACAAATCCACTTCCACTGAGGAGGTCAGGTCGGCGGAATAGACCACCACTTGGGGCTTGTCTGCCGCCCAGTCTTTGAAGGTTTTAGCATAAACTTTGGTGAGAATTTCCATTTTACTTTCCTCCTTCGCGGGCGGCGGTCATTTCGACATAATCCTGGGCATAGCCTTCGCGTTCTTCGGGAGAAGTGAAACGCAGGTAGTGAAGTTTAGGCGCGCGCGATTGCAGGCGCGGGAGTCCGCGGCAGGGGTCGGTCTTTGCCAGCACAATCAGCGGGCGTCCATCGGGTTCCAGTTCGGCAGGAGCGGCTAGCGCGTTCAAATCGTGACCGTCCACGCTGAAGACGCGCATCCCAAAGGCTTCGAGTTTTTGATGCAAAGGGTCGATGTCCATCACATCGCACATGCAACCGTCGCATTGCTGACCGTTGATGTCCACATAAATTCCCATGTTGTCGAGTTTGTAGAAACTCATCACTTCGAGCGCCTCCCAGGTTTGTCCCTCCTGAAATTCGCCGTCCGACATATACACCCAGACCCGTCCCGTTTCGCCGCGTTGTTTGCGGGCGAGCGCAATGCCCGCCGCCTGACTGAGCGCCTGCGCCAGCGAGCCAGAGGTCACCTCACAGCCGGGGGAATGTTCGGCTCCGATCATCTCAACGGTTGATCCGTCTTTGTTGAACTGCTCCAAGCCTTCAGCAGACATGCGTCCCGTTTCAATTAACACCGTGTATAACACCAGTGCGTAATGCGCGGGGGAGAAGATGAAACGATCCAGTTCTGGCGATTTCGCTCCGTTGTAACCCGCGCCCGTAAAGTAATTGGGATTGGACGCAGACGGTGCGCCCGGAAATGGCGGTGGTACTGACGGGGCGATAGATGGTCCCAGTTTCATGATTTTTGTGTACAACGCGCTGAATGTTTCGGCGGAAGAGCAAGCCTGGCTCATGTAGCCGCCGTTGTTTTTCAGCGTATGGTCAAGCACGCGCAAGCGGACAGAGTCAGCAATGCGTTTGGCTTCCGTCTGCCAGTTTTCGGTTGTTGCGGGGGAAGAGGTCATGGGATTTTCCTGTAAAGTTTCTGGAGTCAAAAGTCAGAGACTTTTGACTCTAACGACGAGACTCGACACCGTCCCGAAGGCTTATTTCGAGCAAATTTGACACATGCCGGCAGCCTTCGGGACGTTTTCTGCTACATAGCATTTGCCAGTTTGCGGCGGAACTCTTCATCGGGACGATTGATGATTCTCATCACATCTGTCTCGGAGATGAAATTGGGACCGCCAACGGCATACGTCCCAAGCAAAATCCGAGCAGATTTAACCGCCATGGCGGTGATATTCTCCGCCTCCTGAGCAGATTGCCCCAACGCCACCATGCCGTGATTGAGCAGATAAAAGACGCGCGGGGCTTGTCCCCATTTCTGCATGTACTCGCGGATTTTTCCAAGCAGACTGCGGGCAATGGGCAAGCCAGGGTCGGCATAATCAATGATAATGGGTTCAGGCCCAAGATACAGCGCAGTTTCAGAAAACAAATGTCCAGCCAGAGCTGTGCGCGCGTTGCGGGCGCACAAAATGGAATTCAAGGCGATGGGATGCGTGTGCGCGACAAACTTTGCGCCGCACTCGGTCAGCGCAAGGGCATGGAAGACGGTTTCAATCGAGGGATGTTTCCCTTCAGGTTTGGCTCGCGCGGCGGAGAGCAGACGCTTCATGTCATCATCGTCAGATGGCGGCTTTTGCAAAATTTCCAAAATCGGCGCAAAGCGGATTTGCGTAAACCCATCCGCACTGATTCCTTCGAGCATTGCGCCGCTGGCTTTCACCCAGAAGGTTTCGTCGTCTATGCGGGCGGAGGTGTTGCCGTCGCCCAGAATCACCAGATCGCGGGATGGCTTACCCAAACGGCGCGACATCCCCACCAATGTTTCGAGAATCGAATTATCGCTCATGGCTAAATCACGCGGTCGCTGCCGCCGTCGATCGGGATTTGCGCGCCCGTCACAAACTCGAACATCGGTCCGAGCATGTTGGCGACGAACTCACCCACGTAGCGGCTGTTGATTTCCACACCCAGCAGGTTGCGGCGTTTGTACTGTTCCACTGTCATGCCGTAATGCGCGGCGCGGGCTTCCAGCACTTCCTTCGTCCAGATGCCCGTATCGAAGACCTGGTCGGGGTGGATCATGTTGACGCGGACGCCATCCTTCGCCCATTCCAGCGCGGCGACGCGTCCCATTTGGGTGACTGCCGCTTTGGAAGAGGAATATGCCACCGCGCCCGCCCCTGGCGCAAGAACATTCTTCGAGGCATTGATGACCACCCGCCCGTAGCGGGGTGCCCGTTTCAGCAATGGATGCGCCCGCCTCAGTACCGAGAGGTTGGGATCGAGGTTGATTGCCATCACCTTGCGCCATTCGTCCATGCCTAGCGCTTCGATGCGGATACCGGGTGGGAAAATACCCGCGTTAAGCACCAGCATGTCCAAGCCGCCAAAAGCGTGGACGAGCGCTACAAACGCCGAGTCGAGGGCGGTTTCGTCGGTCAGGTCGATGCAGACGCCGAGATAACGCGGGCTATCCAGTAGATTTTCCACAGCAGGGTTGACGTCCATATTCACCACCGCCGCACCGCGTTCAAACAGCGATTGGACAATGGCTTTGCCGATTCCCGAAGCGCCGCCGGTGACCAGGGCAATTTCGCCGTTGAACGGTAAACTCTCGGATAAAAGGGATGCGTCATCCACGGGAATTCCATCACGAAACAGCGTGGCATGTCCCAGGCTGCGCGAGGCTTCCAGGCGTTGGTCTGCAATTGCAATTTGGTTTGTGTCAGGCGTGATTGGCATGGTTTTCTCGTTTCATAAAACATTCGAGGCGCAAAGTCACAGAGGAAGTAGACCCTGTGGCTGTGCGCCTCTGTGTTGAATCGTTTTGTCGCAGGCAGGGTCGGTTAAGACGCCTTCTTGTTCTTCATTTCCTCGAAGACTTCAAAGGCTTCCTTTGGCTTGGCGTTTTCGTGAATGACCATTTGCAGGGCGCGCGCCATGCCTTCGGGACATTCGTTCTGCCAGATGTTGCGCCCCAGGTTGACGCCGATGGCGCCTTTTTGCATTCCATCGTACACAAACTCGATGACTTCCAAGTCGTTCTCGGTACGCGGCCCTCCGGCAATGACGACGGGGACAGGGCAGCCTTCGACAACTTTTTCGAAATCTTCGCAGTAATAGGTCTTGACCACCGCCGCACCCTGTTCGGCGCACACGCGGGAGGCAAGCGCCAGATAACGCGCAGATTTCTTCTCTTCTTCACGCCCAACGGCGGTGACTGCCATGACGGGGATGCCGTAGTCGGAACATTCGTCCACCAGTTTGGAAAGCGCCATGATGGTCTGGTGTTCGTACTTGCTGCCAAGATAGACTGAAATGCCCACAGCGGCGGCGTTCAAGCGGATGATTTCACGGGTGGAGACGGAGACCTCCTCATTGGCGAGGTCGTCGCCAACCATGCTATTTCCGCCCGAAACGCGCAGGATGAGCGGGGTTTCGATTTTCGGGTTGAGCGAAAAGCGGACGGAGCCGCGCGGCATGAAAACCGCGTCCACGTATTTCAGAAGCGGTTCAGCGGTGCGCCCGGGATTTTCCAAACAGTGAGTGGGTCCCTGAAAGTAGCCGTGGTCAACTGCCAGGTAGAAGCATTTTCCATCGGGTTTGATTGTACGTGCGAGGCGATTAGCCATACCCCATTCCATGATATTTTTCTCCTTTTGATTTTTGTATCCACCAAGTACACGAATACTGATTCTTCGTGGAAATTCGCATGCTTTGTGGTTTTTTGATTGACCTATTTTGCAGGGCGAACAACCAAATAGCCTTTTTCGATTAGCCAGGCGTGGAACTCATGTGTGGTGTGAATACAGTCAGTCTTGCAAATCGAGCGGATTTGTTCGTAGGCTTCCGAGCCTGTTTCCTGCTGGTTGAGCAGCGCTTGCACTTTACATGGCAGGGCGTTGCAGAACTCGCGCTTTTGGTATTCGATATATCCTTCAATTTCCATTTTCTCTCCTTCTAAGGTTTTTTCTTTTCGGGGTACAGTTTCAACACACCATCGGCAGAGGCGGGGCAGATGCCGCGTTCGGTGATGAGTCCCGTGATCAGCCGCGAGGGGGTCACGTCAAAGCCGAAGTTGGCGGCGGGACTCTCAGCGGGGGTGAGGCGGACGCTTTTCACGCCGTCTTCTGTCCAGCCGTCGATCCAGTTTACTTCTTCGCCGCCGCGCTGCTCGACGGGGATCTGCTTCACGCCATCGGTCATCACCCAATCGAAAGTGGAGGAGGGCAGGGCGACGTAGAAAGGAACGCTGTTGTCTTTTGCCGCCAGCGCCTTGAGGTAGGTGCCGATTTTGTTGGCGGCATCGCCAGTGTAGGTCACGCGGTCTGCGCCGGTGATGACCATGTCCACCATGCCGTGCTGCATCAGATGTCCGCCCACATTGTCGGCAATGACCGTATGCGGGACGCCATGCTGACCAAGTTCGTAGGCAGTCAGCCGCGCGCCCTGGTTGCGCGGGCGGGTTTCATCTACCCAAACGTGAATGGGAATGCCGCGCTCGAAGGCGGCATACATGGGCGCGGTGGCAGTTCCATAGTCCACAAAAGCCAGCCAGCCCGCATTACAGTGGGTAAGGATGTTGACCGGCGCACCGCCCTTGCGCTTGCTGATCTCGGCAATGATTTCGACCCCGTGTTCCCCGATGCGTCGGCAGAAGTCCGCGTCTTCGTCTGCAATGGCTTGCGCAGTATCCAGCGCGGCTTGCAGGGGATTTTGCGGATTTTCGCGCATGGCATCCAACGAGCGGTTTACGCCCCATTCCAGGTTGACGGCGGTGGGGCGGGTGGCTTTGAGCATCGCGCCCTGCTTTTGCATTGTTTCAAAAAATGATTCGCTGCCGGCGTTGAATTTTCCGCCCATTGCTTTGAATGCCGCCAGGTACATTCCATACCCTGCCATCGCGCCGATCAGTCCCGCGCCGCGCGCGTGCATTTCCTTGACGGCGACCGCCGCATCTTCCACCGTATGCAGATCTTCGACAACCAGGTGGAAGGGCAGGCGCCGCTGGTCTATGATTTGTACAACAGAGGGGGCATCCGGCTTGAGCCATACCGTGCGATAGTGCTTTCCTTGAATGTTCACGAATACAACGCCTTTCTGTTGGACTGAATCTTCGTTTGCCCAACTCAAACAAGATTTAGATGGACTTTGCCAGCACCGCATCCCAGATCTTCCTTTCGTTGCGAACGGAAGTTTCCAGGTTGCGGAGCGAAAGGATGACGTAAAGCGCGTCGATGATGGAAATTTGCGCCACCCGCGAGGCAATCACTTCGCTGCGGGTTTCCTTCGATGGGCTGATAAAGGTAATGTCGGCATGGCGCGTGAGGGGAGACTGCGCGTTGCCAGTGATGACAATGGTGGATGCGCCGTTCTTCTTGGCTTGTTCAAGGGTGGTGACAGGGTCGGTGGAGGAGCCTGACTGGGAGACGCCAATGACCACATCGCCTGTTTCGAGCAACGCGGCTTCCATCAGCTGCAGGTAAGAATCGGTGTAGGCGCGGCTGTTTAATCCCAAGCGAAAGAATTTGTTGTGGGCGTCTTGCACTATGGGGCCAGACGTACCGACGCCGATAATCAAAATCCGCCTGGCGTTTTGCAACATATCAACGGCGCGCCCCAGGGCTCCAATATCCATCACTTCGAGGGTGTCGCGCAGCGCCTGTATGTTGGTCATAAACACTTTACGAGCAACTGTGGCAGGATCATCGGTAACTTCCACATCTTCATGGACAATCTGATCAGGGCGGGCCATATCTTGCGCCAGCATCATTTTGAGGTGCGTGTAACCTCGAAATCCTGCATTGCGGCAAAACCGCAATACGGTAGTATCGCTTACGCCGCATTCCTGGGCTACCTGCGCCATAGAAAGTTGGATTACTTCAGTGGGATTCTGCAATACCCAGTTAGCGACGCGTACCTCAGAGTCGTTCAACGTCGGCAATTGGCTGCGAATAAGGGAAAGGGAGTTAGGTTGGGGGGAGAGGTTTGTTCCCATAAGGATTACAAATGGCGTTACTACGCAATTTTCATTTTTGTTGTGGTACTACTTCAATAGTAACTTAATAATAAACTAAAGTCAATACTAGACTCTCAGGCCCTGACACAATTCGCTTGACTTTTGTAATATTTTAAGATATAGTTTGTGGTGGTACTGCAAGAAAAAACAAAGTTACGTAGTGATACCAGTTACAAATTGGCAGTTAAATCCTTGGTGTCTTCGGGGCAAGCGCCCCGCACAACCCTATTCTGTTTGAGGAGAAGAAGAAATGAATAAACTGCTCACTGTCCTGCTTGTCGCCACATTCTTGCTTGCGGCTTGCGCTCCTGCGGCAGCGCCGACGGCAGCTCCAGAAGCCCCCGCGGCGGTCACAGAAGCCCCCGCGGCGGCCACAGAGGCCCCCACGGCTTGTGCGCCCGATGCTCCCTCTGCTTTGGTTGATCTTGCTGAACCAATCCAAGTTGCCGTCGTTCGCAACCTACCTTCCGACGACCATACCAAGCAATTCCTCGAAGGCGCCCGCAAAATGGGTGAGTCGCTTGGTTTTGTTGTGGACACCTTCATCGCCGACAACGACGACGCCAAGTTCCAGGAACTCGTCGCCCAGGCAATCGAGAAGGGCTACGATGGTTTGATCATTTCGCATGGCAAGAAGGATTACTCCTATGACATGCTCAAGCCCGCCGTAGACAAAGGCATCTTGGTTGTGACCTTCGACACCGTGATCGAAAAAGACGGTCAGACTCTGCCAATTACAACCACCTTCCAAGATGACTTCGAACTAGCAAGGTTGTCCCTGGGCGAAATTGCCGCCCTCAAGACCGACGGCTCGCCCGCCCGCGTCATCAAACTATGGTGGGGGCCTGGCGTTCCTCCGCTCGACCGCCGTGAAACCATCTACCAGGAGTTCCTTGCTGATGGCAAGATCGAAACCCTCGAAACTGTTGGGCCTACCAACTTCCAGGATGTTCAGGGCGATATCGCCGCCAAGGTTGGCGCGCTGCTTGCCAAGTACCCCGAAGGTTCTGTGGATGCCATCTGGGGTTCCTGGGATGAAATGGCCAAGGGCGCTTACAAAGCGCTCAAGGATGCCGGTCGCACCGACATCATGCTCATCTCCATTGACATCTCCAACCAGGATATGAATCTGATGCGCGAAGAAGGCTCGGTCTGGCTCTCCACTGCCGCCGTTGACCCCGCCCTGATCGGCATGGTTGACATGCGCCTGCTTGCCAAAGCATTCGCCGGCGAGGAGCTTCCTGACAACTACGACCTCGAAGCCAAACTGGTCAAGGCCTCCCAACTCAAGCCTGATACCAACATGCTTAACCTCAATGAAGTGGTTGAAGGTTGGGGCAAATCTGACGCCTTCCTCGAACCTTGGATGATCCAACTGGCTGAGTGCAACAAGTGATTAAATCGTTGAACTTTCAGATGGTTTTCTAAAATGAAAAAGAGAGGGCCGGAGATTCCCAGCCCTCTCTTTTTTCAAGTACAATTGCAATAGTGTCAAATCGAATTGTCATCTGGAGGTGTACTATCGAAGCGCCAACAAAACACCACTTGGAAATGACCGGTATTGCCATTGAATTTCCCGGCGTGAAGGCTTTGTCGGGAGTGGACTTTAAAGCGGAGACCGGCAATATTCACGCCTTGATTGGCGCAAATGGAGCGGGGAAATCTACTTTGATGAAAATTCTTGCTGGAGCCTACAACCATTACACGGGGAAAATCTCCATTGACGGCAACTCGGTCCAAATCCACACACCGCGCGATGCCAAGCAGCTTGGTATTGAGATTGTATACCAGGAAGTAGATACTGCGCTGGTGCCTTATCTTTCAGTCGCTGAAAACATCATGCTCGATGTGATGGTCAACCGCATGAGCGGACGGCAGCTTGTGCGTTGGCGCGAGATTCACCGGTCGGCGCGACAAGTCCTTGACCACATGAGCGTCAAAATCGACACGCACGAGCTGGTGCAGAATCTGACGCTGGCCCAAAAACAAATGGTGCTGATAGCCCGCGCCCTGGCAGAAGACGCCCGTTTTTTGGTTTTGGATGAACCAACCGCCCCGCTTTCCACCTCCGAAACCCAGGAACTTTTTCGGTTGATGAATGACCTGGCATACAACCATGGCGTGGGCGTCATTTTCATCTCGCACCGGATACCAGAGATTTTTGAAATCTGTCAACACGTAACCATCCTGCGCGATGGGCAGGTGGTGACCTGCTGTCAAGTGGTTTCCGATGTGCGCCCGCTACAAGTCATCGAGTGGATGTTGGGGCATAGCTTCGACGAGACCTATCCTAAAACGAAAGTTCCTGTTGGAGAAAAAGTCTTCGAAGTGGTCAATTTCTCCGCCCAGGATGGCGCAGTGGAAAATATCAATATGTACGTTCGCGCAGGCGAGGTGGTTGGGGTGGCTGGCCTGGTGGGGGCGGGCAAGACCGAGTTGTGCAAGGCCCTGTTTGGCGCCATTCCCTCCCGCAGCGGGGAAATCCTCCTTAACGGTAAAAAAATATCAATTCGCACCCCATTTCAAGCAGTCAAGCACGGGCTGGCATTGGTGCCGGAGGAACGCCGCAAGGAAGGCGTTTTGGTGGAAGAGCCGGTATATATCAACATTTCGGCTGCCAGTTTGGGAGCGTTTGTCACAGCCCTGGGCTTTTTGCGCCAGACTGCCGAGCGCGCCCTGGCACATAAGATGATTGACAATTTGGGAATCAGGACACCCTCCGAAAACCAGAAGGTGGCATATCTTTCAGGCGGCAATCAACAGAAGGTGGCTGTGGGTAAGTGGCTGGCGACCGACGCTGAAATCTATGTTTTCGATGAACCCACCAAAGGCGTGGATGTGGGCGCCAAGCATGAAATCTTTGAGTTGATTGGGAAACTGGTTGCGGCTGGCAAAGGCGTCATTTACGCGTCTTGCGAGCTGGCTGAGATCATAGGGATTACCGACCGTACCTATGTGATGTACGATCATACCATTGCGAAAGAACTGGTCACCGCCGAAACCAACGAAGCGGAAATTCTGTTCTACTCCACCGGAGGCAAATAAAAAAACATGGATGCAGGAACTTTATCCACCAAGACGCAAAAGCAATCGGGCGCAACCATCGCCCTGAATTTCCTCACCAAGTGGGGAACTGTCCTCACCATCCTGGTATTGATTGGCTTTTTTACCATCTCCATGCCGCCGTTCATCAAGACCTCGAACTTGCTGACGATTTTGCGCAGCATTTCAATCGTGACCGTGATTGCGACCGGAATTACAATTTCGCTGACCGTCAACGGCTTCGACCTTTCCGTCGGGTCGGTCGCAACTTTTGCCGATTCGCTGGTCATCTCGGCGTTTGTTTGGTATGAGTTTGGTTTGGTACCGGCCATTTTGGTCGCGCTGGCAGGCTGTTTGCTGGTTGGGCTGGCAAATTCATTTCTGATTGTCAAACTTCGCATTCCCGACCTGCTTGCCACCCTTTCAATGCTCTTCATCATCGAAGGTGTGGCGATGACCTATACCGGCGGCGGCTCCATCAGCGAAGGGATGCCCCGTCTCGACGGCACCGAAACCTTCGGCAAACTCGACCCCATCTTCAAATCCATCGGCTCGGCCCCGTGGATTATCATCATCATGCTGGTGGTGGTGGCGTTAGTTCATGTCTTCCTCAACTACACCAAGCATGGACGATATTTATATGTGGTTGGCGGCAATCTCGAAGCGGCGCGCCTTTCCGGCATCCCTGTAGACCGTTACCGCACGCTGGCTTATATCCTTTCCGCCCTGCTGGCGGCATTGGGCGGGGTGATCCTGGCCTCGCGCATCGGGTCTTCCCAAATCAACGCTGGCGCAGGGTATTTGATGCCGGCAGTCGCCGCCGCCTACATCGGCTTTAGCGTTGGCGGGGCGGGACGCCCCAACGCCATCGGTACCCTGATGGGGGCCGTGCTGATGGGCGTGCTGGAGAATGGCTTGGTAATGATGTCCGTTCCCTACTATTCCCTGAATATCGTCAAGGGCGTTGTGTTGGCAATTGCCCTTGCTTCCACTTACTTCCGTAAACGATAGCGCCTTGCGCTGAAAAATACTATACAGATGGAGAAAATTTCCATGTCGCAATTCGACCAATACTTCCTGATGAAGCCTGCGGACGTTATCGAATACGCCCGCGAAAAATTAGACTTCTTTTCCAAAGACGCCGCGCTTGAATGCGTTGAAATCGGCGACGGTAACATTAATTTTATCTTCCGCGTTTGGGACGTCCAAAGCGGCAAGTCGGTGGTCGTCAAACAGGCAGGCCCAACTGCGCGTATTTCCGAAGATTTTGTGCTTTCCACCGACCGCAACCGCATCGAATCGGAAATACTCATCCTCGAACATGAACTTGCGCCAGGCCTGGTTCCGCTGATTTACAAGTACGATGAAACCATGTCCTGTTGCGCGATGGAGGACCTGTCAGATTACGTTATCATGCGTACCGCCCTGATGGAGCACAAGATCTTCCCGCTCTTTGCCGATCACATCACCACGTTCATGGTGAATACCCTGCTCTTGACCACCGACGTTGTACTAAATCACCAGAAGAAGAAGGAAATGGTCAAGCGTTACATCAATCCCGAGTTGTGCGAAATCACCGAAGATTTGGTTTACACCGAACCCTTCAACGATTACAAGGGACGCAACGGCGTCTTTCCGCCCAATCTCGAATGGGTCAAACAAAATGTCTATGGCGATGCCGCCTTGCGCTTGGAGGCGGCCAAACTCAAGTTCGACTTCCTGACCAACGCACAATCCCTCATTCACGGCGACCTGCATACGGGTTCCATCTTCATCAAGCCCGATTCGACCAAAATCATCGACCCCGAATTTGCCTTCTACGGGCCCATTGGTTATGATACAGGCAACATCGTCGCCAACCTGATTTTTGCCTGGGCAAATGGCGACGCCACCATTGCCGACCCCGCCGAGCGCGCCGCCTTCTGCGGTTGGGTCGAGAAGACCATTGTGCAGGTGGTGGATATGTTCAACGAAAAATTCCTCGCCGCCTGGCAATCCAACGTGACTGAGATTTTTGCCAAAGAACCCGGCTTTGACCGCTGGTATCTTGACATGGTGTTGCGCGATACTGCGGGCGTCACCGGCTTGGAACTGCACCGTCGCATCCTCGGCTTGGCGCATGTCAAAGATATTACCTCGATCTCTGACGAGACTGCCCGGTTGCGCGCCGAACGAATCTGCCTCGGCATCGCCGCTGAATACATCAAACGCCGCGCTGAGTACCGTACCGGGGCCGATTTCCTCAACACACTCAAGGCTTTTGCGGCCAAGTTCCCGCGCGCCTGGTTCCCGAGCTGATCTCATGCCTCGGACCGAATCTGCCCTTGCCCTTGAGAGTGTGCGCCTCGACGACCCCAACAGCGCCATCATCCTGCTCGACCAGACTTTGATTCCTGTCGAGACAAAATATCTCACCCTGACCACGCAGGAACAAGTCTGGGAGGCAATCTATGAATTACGGGTGCGCGGCGCGCCTGCCATTGGCATTGCCGCCGGGTTTGGCTTGTACCTTGCAGCAAAGCAAATTGCAGCAAAACTTGGCAACGACGCCGGTTTCGACGCCTTCAACGCCGAATTCCAAAAAGCAAAAGCCTACCTTGCCTCTTCACGCCCAACGGCGGTGAACCTGTTTTGGGCATTGGACAGGCTCAATGCCTGCGCCCTTCGCAATAAAGACCTGTCCCTCGATAAACTGGCAGAGGCGCTGCGCAATGAAGCTCAAGCGATCCGGGATGAGGACGAGCAAGTCTGTCTTTCCATCGGCGAGCATGGACTCTCCCTCCTCCAGCCTGGCATGGGGTTGTTAACGCACTGCAATCCCGGCACCCTTGCCACCGCCCGCTATGGCACGGCAACCGCGCCCATGTATCTGGGACAGGAGCGCGGTTACAACTTCAAGGTATTTGCCGACGAAACCCGCCCGCTGTTGCAAGGCGGACGATTGACCACCTTTGAATTGCAATCCGCCGGTATTGACGTGACTGTCATTTGCGACAACATGGCTTCGATTGTGATGAAGAATGGCTGGATCAATGCCGTTATGGTAGGTTGTGACCGCGTTGCCGCCAATGGCGATGCGGCAAATAAAATCGGCACGTCAGGCGTGGCAATCCTCGCCAGGCATTACGGCATTCCCTTTTATGTCTTTGCCCCTCTTTCAACGATTGACTTGAATTGCGCCACCGGCGACGACATTCACATCGAATTGCGTAACCCCGAAGAAATCAAGACCAAATGGTATTCCAGCCCAATGGTGCCGCAAGAGGTCAAGGCGTATAACCCCGCTTTCGACGTCACCGACCATTCGCTGATTACTGCCATCATCACAGAAAAAGGAATTGTATACCCGCCATATACAGAAAGCCTGCCGAAGATGATCCCGTAGCGCGGCATTCATCCCCATACTGGGGACTTTGCCGCAGCTAAATGTGGAACAGGTCTTTGACCTGCCCAGACAGACTGGATGTCTGTCCTGCGACACTTACGTGAACGATGCAACTGTGTTGCACGATAATACCCTGTATTTTACTGCTACTTTGACAATGTCGTAGCGCGGAATTCATTCCGCAACCAAATGATGACTCTACTGCAAAAACCTTGAATTCTCACCACTGAGACACGGAGTCACGGAGTTCTTCTTCATCTTTACCTCGGTGTCTCCGTGTCTCTGTGGTTTGATTTTGGCCTTTTTGCAGTGGACTCAAATGATGAACATCATACAAAATCTTCGCGGTTGGCATAGTTTTCACAGAGCAATACTTAAACATTTGTTCTGTAAAACTCTATGCTTTCTGTCACTGCAAGCGAAGCGATCGCGAAGCATCCCGCAGGGAAGCAGTCTCCTGGTTTGCGAGGGAATTGCTTCGTCCCCAAAGGGGATGCTATCGCAAAGAACGCTCCTCACAATGACAACTATACGAAAATATAACATTGTCAAACTACTAACCGCAAATTTATAAATTTGCTGTTCGTTTCTTGCGCCGTTCCAGCAGCCTGCGGATGCGGGTGTGACGTTCCCTCGTGAGGGGATAGAACCAGGCCATGGCCACGGCGCTGAACAGCAACAATGCGCCGAAAGGACCGGCCATCACGCGGATGGCGGTCACTGTGATGGGGGATTGCTGGAAAAAGGTCGCTCCCTCGGGCGGGGATTGGTAGCCAAACCAGCCCAGCACCTGCAAGGCAATGAAGATCGCCAGCGCGCCGGTCAATTTACGGATGAAATTCTTGACGCCGTAATAGATGCCCTCCTGGCGGCGGCGCGTGCGCAGTTCGTCCCATTCGATCACGTCGGGGAAGAGCGCGTCGGGTAGGACGTGCGCGGTCGAGACCGAGATGCCCGCCAGCACGGACAGCGCCAGGATGTAGGTGAGTTGTCCCGGTTGGATGGTAAAGATGAGCAACTGCACCACCCCCCAGAACGACATGCCGATCACATAAGCGATGTGTTTATTCAGGCGATTCGACAGCCAGACCCAGAACGGCAGCACCAGCACCGAAGTGATCAGCAGCAGCGCAAAGACGGTCGACTCGATGGGCAGGCCAAGCGCTTTCTGGAGCAGGTTGCCGCCCGAAACCCAATATGAAATGAAAAAAGGCAGGGACAACGCCACCATGTCGAAAGTGATCCAGTTCAGCATGTACAGGCCGGTTGCAAAGCGGAAGGGGATGTTCGACCAGGCTACCCTGACGGTTTCGAAGAAGGATATTTCCCGTTCGGCGCGGATTTCCTGTGGGCTGCGCGGTCGCTCGCGGATGAAGAAGAAGATCAGCAGAAGCGGCAACACAGACAACCCGCCGAATAAGGCTGCGACGATCAGATAGCCTTGTTGCTGGGTAGCGCCCGAAGCCAGGGCAGAATCGACGATAGCGGGAGCAGCCACAGCCGTCACGAGCGATGCGAGCAGGTTGAAGAACATCCGGTAACCGGTCAACGAGGTCCGCTCGTCGTAATCCAGGGTGATCTCCGGGGTCAGGGCGTAGAGTGGGACGCCCACCAGGGTCTGGAGGGTATCGCTGAGCATGAAAGCCAGCGTGATGACAGCCGCCAGCGCAACCTGGTTCTCGAAAGGCGGCGCCCACCATAGGATAATGAAACTTAGCCCATACGGAATGGCGAACCATAGCAGGAACGGGCGGCGGCGGCCCCAGCGGGTATCGATGCGGTCGCTGAGGACACCCACCAGCGGGTCGTTGATGGCGTCCCAGAGGATGCCGATCAATGCAGCGATGGAGGCCAGGCGCGGTTCCAGTCCCACCACGTCAGTCAGGAAGATGGCGTAGAAGATCTGGCGCAATGTCCCCAAACTGGATGTGCTCCAATCGCCAGAGCCGAAAACCAGTTTAGTCCACAGGGAGAGGCGGGGTTCTGCGGGGGTCGCTTTCATATTCGCTCCGGAAGTTGGTCTATATATCGAGTGTAACACCATTGGGAGGAATTTCCCTCGAAAAAGGCATCGGTATTTGCGCGTCCCTATCGGGTTATCATTTTTATCAGGCGCCATAACGAAACTGTAAAGTCCGGGAGCATTCTTTTGCTGTATAATGTGGACAAGAAAAACATCCGATACTGGCAAACCCGTCGAAAGACGGCGACGCAAAGTCATGGGTCTACCGCCGCGCAGGATGCGGCTATGATCGCCAGACCGCCGAAGATCATCATTTGTTCGTTTTGGCAGGTCTGGGTTTTTACCAGGCCTGTTTTTTATCCGCACATTAACTCTGGTTCGTTCGATAAGGGCAAACCCGTCGAAAGACGGCGACGCAAAGTCATGGGTCTACTGCCGCGCAGGATGCGGCTATGATCGCCAGACCGCCGAAAACGAGTTTTTCGTTTTTTCACGTCCTGTGATTTTTCATAGAGGGGGAACAGAACGGGCGCCCTTGTCGGAACGAGGAGGCAAAGGCAATGGCGTCAAACAACCAATTTACCCGCAAGCAGGTTTTCTTTTTTTCAACCATTTTTTTCATGCTGGTCTCGGCCTTGTATGTCCCACTGCCAGCCCACGCGCAAGGTCATGCCGAGGGCCTTGCGCTGGACTTCCCCGGCTTCGTGATGAGCGTACAAGACGGGCAGGCGGGCATTTTGCGCGGCGTGTATGTCCCTGGTACGTTGGCTTTGCCGGTCGTCCAGCAGCCTACCGGCTGGCCCGGCTACGTTGCGGAAACGGCAGGCGTAGTCACCCAGTTTGGCATGGCGGCAGAAGTGGGAAATGTTGGTTTGTTGGCGCACAATTATCTGGCAGGCCAGGCCTTCACGAACTTGTTCCCCGGCCAGGAGGTGCGGCTGGTATATGGAGATGGGAGCGTGGAGTATTTCGTTGTCACCGAGGTCTTGCAGTACCAGGCGCTGCAACCTTACAGCCCGACCAGCGAGTTCCGAAATTTGGAGACTTCCCTGACCATCACTGTGGAGGAGTTGTTCCGCCAGGTCTATCGCGGGGAGAGGCACGTCACATTCCAGACCTGCATCGAAGCCAACGGGAACGGCAGTTGGGGGCGGCTTTTTGTGATCGCGCAGCCAAAAGCAGAAATTTTCGACGCGCAACGGTTGCTGCGCATTGAAACGATCTCCTTCTGAAATAACGACATAGAACAAAGTGACAGTCTCGTCGGACGAGACTGTCACTTTTTATTTGGGATAATCCGGGCGTCTATCGTCCTGATGGCCAGCGCAGGTCAGTTTGCGTTTGCACCAGGCGCGCCTTGACGACCAGGCGTTTGAGATAGGCCTCGACGATTTCGTTGTAATCGGCGCAAGTGATGAGCGTCAGCCAGGCGTCGTCTTCGTGTTGCAGGATGGACGGGTCGGAGGCGCTGGCCTTGCTGACCGACTCGATCTCATAGACATACAGGTAGCCAAAGGCGCGGACGAAGATCTTGTCACCGGCCTTCAACTTATGCAGTTCGGCAAAGGGACCGGCTTGCCCGTATGGCAGGGTGACGTGGCTGGTCAGGACGCTGTTGCCGTCGAAACCGGGGAAGGCGCTGCCTTCCAGCCAGCCAGCCTGGTTGAGCAACCAATTGACATCCCAGGTATTGTCTTTGAAGGGGACGCCGACAATGGGCATTTTCAACTTCAGGGCCGGGATTTCCAGGGTCGCGCCGCCGGTGGCATGATAGCCAGTGACCGGCAGGCGGCCCAGGTCTGTGACGCGGCCAGGGGCAAACCCGGTGACGGGGATAAGCACCCCGCCAGCAGCAAATCCGCCGCCGAGAGTGCGACCTCCGCCGCCCCCGCCTCCACCGCCGCCTGCGGCTGGGATGGCAACCCGGAAGTTGCGCGTGAAGTCGGTGCCTTCCAATGCGCCGTTGCCGGCCAGGGACAGGCCGCCCAGGTCAACGATGGAGGTGGTGCCGCACACGATCAGGCGATATGCGCCGTCCGGCAGGGCTGTCCCGCCATTGATGTTCAAGGTCGCCAGGAAGGGACCAAGCCCGCTGTTATTGGTGTAGATGACAGAATCCACGCTGATGGGCGTATCGCCGCCGGTCACACCGCCGCCCGGGGCTGTGGTGTCGCAGGTGTAGGTCTGGATGCCGTCGCCGTTGTCGCTGACCAGCAGGTAGTTGGCCGGGTTGGTGACGTCGTCGGGATCGGGGGGAACGGGATCAGGCGTGGGGTTGTTGACATCCTTGTTGAACGTGACCAGGATCTGGCTGAGTCCGACCGCGACTGTCTCGCCTTCGTCCAGGTGGCCGTCGCCTGTGTCGGCGAGGGTGTTGACGCCGTTGGTGACAATGGTCGGCCCGCCCGCGATGGTCAGGGTGAAGGTCTGGGTGGCATCTGGGGAGATGCCGTTGCTGGCAGTGAAGATCAATGTGTAGGGACCGGCCGTGCCGGGATCGGGCGTGCCGCTCAGGGTGGCGCTGCCTACGCCGCCGGTGAAGAGGATACCGGCCGGCAGTGCGCCGCTGGTATGGCTGATGGTCGGGGCGGGATACCCACTGGTGTTGATGGTGAAAACGCTGAGGCTGCCGATGGTAAAGGTGGTGTTGTCGGGAGGCAGGAAAGCCGGGCTGGCGTTGACCGTATGGGGCTCACCCGCGGAGGTGGAAGCGCCGAAATTGGTGTCGCCCATGTATTCGGCGGTCAGGGTCCTTGGACCGGCGGTGGTCAGGGTGATGTCGCAGGTTCCGGCTCCGGCTGTGAGTGCGCCGGTGCAACTATCTGTCCCATCGGTGACCGTGACATTGCCGGTAGGAATACCAGCGCCGCCTGGCGTGACCGTGTAAGTGACCGTGACCGCCGTCCCAACCAGGGACGGGTCGGGGGCGTCGCTGGTGATGGCGGTAGTGGTGCCAGATTGGTTGACCTGGTGCGATTCGTCCACTGAAGTGGAGGCGCTGAAGTTCGCGTCGCCCGCGTAGGAGGCGGTCAGGGTCTTGGCCCCGATCGAAGTGAAGGTGATATTGCAGGTTCCGGCTGCGGCCGGCGCGGTGCAGGAATCCGCGCCGTCGGTGACGGTGACGTTCCCGGTGGGCGCGCCGCTGCCGGGGGCCGTGACTGCAACGGTGTAGTCGACCGGCACAGCCTGGCCAACCGAGGAGGGATCGGGCGCATCGCTGTCGATGGTCGTGGTGGTGGCGGCCTGGTTGACCTGGTGCGTTTCAGCCGCCGAAGTAGAACCGCTGAAGTTGGCATTGCCCGCATAGACGGCAGTCAGCGTCGTCGAGCCAGCCGAGGTGAAGGTAATGTTGCAACTTCCGGCGGCGACCGTGCCGGTGCAGGAATCTGCGCCAGCGGTGACGGTGACGTTCCCGGTGGGCGTGCCGCTGCCCGGCGCTGTGACGGCAACCGTGTAGTTGACCGTCACTGCCTGGCCGACCACAGACGGCTCGGGGGCGTCGCTGGTGATGCTTGTAGTGGTGGCGGCCTGGTTGACGGTATGTGGTTCGCCTGCCGATGTGGAGCCGCTGAAGTTCGCGTCGCCGGCGTAGGTGGCGGTCAGAGTCCTGCCTCCCGCCGTGGTCAAGGTGAGGGAGCAATTCCCGGCTGCGACCGTTCCGGTGCAGGAATCTGCGCCATCGGATACTGTGACATTCCCGCTCGGCGTTCCAGCGCCGCCTGGCGTAACCGTGTAGGTCACCGTCACAGCCTGGCCGACTACGGACGCATCCGGAGCGTCGCTGGTGATGGCGGTCGTAGTGCTGATCTGGTTGACCTGGTGCGTTTCGCCTGCGGAGGTGGAGCCGCTGAAGTTCGCGTCGCCAGAATAAGTGGCGGTCAACGTCCGGGAGCCGGGAGTGGTCAGGGTGAGGTTGCAGGTTCCGGCCGCGACCGTGCCGGTGCAACTATCCGTGCCGTCCGAGACGGTGACATTGCCGGTGGGTGTGCCGCTGCCCGGAGCCGTGACGGCGACCGTGTAATTGACGGTGACCGCCTGGCCAACGGTAGACGGATCGGGCGCGTCGCCGGTGATGGTTGTGGTGGTGGCTGCCTGGTTGACGGTCAGGTCTGCCGCGCCGCTGCTGGGAGCGTAGCCGCCTCCGCCCGCAAAACTGGCTTCCACGCCGCTGCCTGCGCCGCCTGGGTACGTTCCCACGCCGATGCCCGCCAGGCTGACGCCGTTGAGCGTAGCAACGCCGCTGGCATTGGTGACGGCCGAGCCAACGTTGGCGCCATTTAACGAGAAGGCAACCGTCCGACCGCTCACGCCCGAACCGCCAGAAGTCAGGATAGCGGACAGGTCCACCGCGCCGCCGTAGACGCCGGTGGCCGGGTCGGCGGTGAGGGTGGTGGCGAGGAATTCCAACTCGAATGCGCCCCGGTCGCATCCTGTGTCCTGCGGGCGGGCAATGCCGCGCTGGTCGGTTGCTACTGTCGTTCCGTTGTAATCGGTACAAGCGCCGGCCGCATCGTAGATCTCGCTCCAATCGGCCGGCGGCGGCGCGGAGATAGCCAGCGTCTGGGTGGGCCCGCCGTTGTCCGCCAGTGTCAACGTCTGCCCAAATGCCGTGGAAGCGGCAGCGCCGCAGGCGTTGCCGCCCGCAGCGTTGCCCTCCACCAAGTTGCTGGTGATGGTCTCATTGTCTGCCCCGCTGAAACAGTTCACCGAGGTGGTGAGCGGGTTCACCAGGTAACTGTGGAAGATGCGCAGGTTGCTTGTACCGGCGTCCGTTACGTGGACATCGCTGCCATTTCCCGCTGTGGCCGTGTTGTCGGAAAAGGACGAGAAAGAAATATTGGTCGTCCCGCCGGCCGCCCGGACGGCGCCGCCCAGGCTGGCTGTGTTATCGTAAAAAGTACTATTGGTGATCGTGACCGTGCCGCCGCCCCTGTAGATGGCCCCACCGTCGCCAGTGGCCGTGTTTCCATCGAAAGTGGAGCCTGTGACAGTAATCGCAACGTTGGTAAAAATGGCGCCGCCGTCATCGTCCGCAATGTTGTTTGTGAACGTGCTATCGGCGACTGTCCCTGAGCCGCCATCGAAATAAATAGCGCCGCCATCATCCCCGTTAGATTGGGCGCGGTTGTTTGTAAATGTGCTCCTGGCGATATTGACTGTGCCGTTGTTAGCATAGATTGCGCCGCCATTGTCAATATTCGTATTGGTATGGTTTCGGAATGTGCTGTCATGGATCGTTAGATTCCCCGCATTGTTCGTATAGATAGCGCCGCCTTCATCCAATGCATAATTTCCATCAAACAGGCTGTTCGTATCGATGGTCAAAGAACCGCCATTTTTATGGATCGCGCCGCCGTCGTCATCCGCGATATTGCCTGTGAAATCGCTGTCGGAAATGGTCAAAGTCCCGGCTTGCAGGTAAATCGCGCCGCCATCGTCGCCGCCAGATTGCGCCCGGTTGCCTGAAAACGCGCTGTCAGAGATTGTGACGGTTCCATTCGTAATGTAAATTGCGCCGCCACTATCGATTGCATTGGTATTGTGGTTTTGAAATGTCGAGCCAGAGATATTGACGGTGCCACCTTGGATGTAAATTGCCCCCCCGTTGTCGCCGCAATAATTGCTGGTAAACGCGCTGTTGTTCGATATCGTGAGCGTCCCGGCGTTGTGTTCGATGGCGCCGCCGTCATCATTGTTGCCAGTGGAGCGGTTGTTGGTAAAGGTCACGCTGCTGATGGTCAGGTCGCCGCTGTTGTCGATGGCGCCCCCGCCGCCGGTCTGGCTGCCGTTCTGGATCGTCAAATTGGACAGGCCCAGGCTGACGCCGGCGTTCACCAGGAAATGCCGCCTGCCTCCGCCCGCGTCCAGGGTGATCAAGCCGGCGCCGCCGTTTTCGCCGTTGATGTTGGTGTTGGCGCTGATCGTCTTGGTGGTTGTGATGTTAATTGTAGCCGCGCCGCCGCAGTCGAACGTCACCGCGCCGCCGCCGGCCAGCGCCGCATCGAAGGCCGCCTCGGTGCAACTGGCCGGCGTCCCCGTCCCTACCACCCCGGCCGCATAGGCCGGGCTGGCCGGCATGGCCGCCAGCGCCAGCAGGGCGATCATCAGTGCTGCAATGAATCTGGTTGTCCAGCGTGAGAAAAGGTTTGTGTGCATGTGTCACTCCCGAAGTCGATTTTTGCAGGGAAGCGAAAAGCGCGAATCCAATGCGCCTCTCCCGGCAGGCATTGTGTACGCGCAACGTACGGATCAGACCAATGAGTCGTCCGGCCTCGCCAGAAGACCCTGCTCCTTTGGCGCAGACCGCATGGATTCCCCGACCGGCGACCTTACAAAATCGTTAAGTCGAATTAATCTTACATTAAGAATTCGAAATGTCAAGGTGCGTTTACCTGGTTTTCCAGGAAAATTTCTAATTCAGTTTTTAAATAGGTTTTTACCACTGATACAAAACAGGATTAAACTCACATACTATACCCCCAATTGACCAAACCGGCGGGGTTTATAAAGAAAGTTAAATAATTCACAAGAAAGTTCTTGCCTGCGTGGGTATAATCGGGGACATGACCGATCCCGCTCCCAAAGCCTCCCTGCGCGACAAACTCAAAGCCCTGGGCGTCAAGGTCGGCGCACTCGACCTGCCCGCGCCGCAGCGCAAGCCCAACCCTGCCGGGGATGGGTTGGCCGGGCTGGATGGGCGCTTCGTCCCCACCGCGCGCGGCGAGGTGTTCGTCCACGAGGAGACCTACGGCGCGGACTACCGGCACGGGCGCGCGCCGCTTGCCAGCGACGTTCCGCTCGACCTGCTGTCCGCATGGGCCAGGGAGCCCCGCCTGCCCGATATGCCCCTCGAGTCCTTCGCCTTCCTGGACACCGAGACCTCCGGCATGGCGGGCGGCACGGGGACGTACGCCTTCCTGGTGGGGGTCGGGCGCTTCGAGACGGGCGCCTCAGGACGCACCTTCCGCCTGCTCCAGTTCTTCATGCGCGACCCCGGCGAGGAGGCGGCCCTGCTCGAGGCCCTGGCCGGTTTCCTGGCGCCCTGCGCGGCGCTGGTCACATACAACGGCAAAGCCTTCGACGCGCCCCTTCTTCGCGCCCGCTACACCCTGCACGATATCCCCTGCCCTTTCAGCGATTTCGCCCACGTAGACCTGCTGCCGCTGGCGCGCCGCCTGTGGCGCGACCGCCTGCCCTCGCGCACGCTCAAATACATCGAAGAGCACGTGCTCGGCGCGCCGCGCAGCAGCCAGGAAGTGCCCGGCTACGAGATCCCCTGGCTGTACTTCGACTACCTGCGCAGCGGCGAGGCGGCCCCTCTCGCGGGCGTGTTCTACCACAACGCCATGGACGTGGTGGCGCTGGCTGCCATGTTCGGGCTGACCGCCTCCATGCTGCACGATCCGTTCGACGGGCGCATCCAGCACGGGCTGGACGTGATCGCGCTGGCCAAACTGAACGAAGACCTGGGAGGCTGGGACACAGCCGCGCGCCTGTACGAACGGGGACTGGAGATGACGCTGGGGCAGGAAGACTTCTGGGAAGCGGTGCGCAGGCTCTCGGTCCTGCAAAAGAGGCGCGGCGACCTGGAGCAGGCCGTCGGCTGGTGGGAACAGGCCGCCGCGCAGGGTCACATCTACGCGCACGTCGAACTGGCGAAGTTCCACGAGCACCGCCGCCGCGACATCCCCGCCGCCCGGCGCTGGGCGCAATCCGCGCTGGACCTGGCCGCCGCGGGCGACCTGCCTCCCTACGCCCGCGCGCACTGGCAGGCCGAACTGGAACACCGCCTGGCGCGCCTGGAGGCCAGGTCGAAGAAACCTCCGGCGCGGCGGGAAAAGCGCGTATAATTCGATATATTTTGTCTGCATTCGACTGAGGAGAAAACATGGAAATCAACGTTTCCCAGTCCACAGGGCGCACTCCCGTTACCATCCTCCAACTGGCAGGGACATTGGATACGTCTACCTACCAGGAATTGATCGTGACGGCGCGAAACCTTCAAAACGCCGGCGCGCACAACCTGCTGCTGGACCTGTCTGGCCTGACCTATATCAGCAGCGCCGGCCTGGCTGCGCTGCACATGCTCACGAAAATGTTCCCCGGGGAAGCCCCCAATGCCAGCGACGGTCAGGAGGCGGACGGACAGCCCGATCGTGAGCGCGGCTTCCAGGGACGCGTAAAACTGTTCAAGCCCTCGCCGGAAGTGGATGCCGTGTTGGACACCACCGGCTTCAAACAGTTTTTCGAGATCTACACCGACATGGATGCGGCCTTACAGTCCTATCACAACCAGTAACAAGGATGAAGCATGAAACGTAACCTGGGCAACCTCGCCATCCTGGCGCTTGTCCTCCTGAACCTGGTCATCTGGCTGGCCTTCCCGCCGATGAACGACGGGCGGGAGAACTTCGCGCGCGCCTGGGCCGGCGAAATCCTCGGCTCCACCGTCATCATCCTGATGGCTGTTTCCCTCTTCCTGTCCACGCGCCCCAAGTGGGCCGAAGCCTTCTTCGGCGGCCTGGACAAGATGTACGGGGCGCACCGCCGCGCGGCCGTGAGCGCCTTCCTGCTGCTCTTCCTGCACGTTCTCACCGTGCCGATCAGCGCTGCCTGGCGGCTGGGCAACTACATGGCGATGACCGCCTTCCTGGGCGTCGTGACGCTGGTGCTGGTCACGCTTGCGCCGCGCATCCCGCTGTTGAGCAAACTGACGGGCGCCTCCTACGACGGCTGGCGCAAGGCGCACCGCTTCATGGGCGTTTTCTACGCGCTGGGCTTCTTCCATACCTTCTTTGTGCATTCCCTGTCCGCGCTGGTCGCGTTTACCTGGGTGCAGACGGTCTTCCTGGTCGGGCTGGCCTCGTACCTGTACACCGAATTCTTCAGCGGATTCTCCAAGAAGCGCCTGCCCTATGAAGTGGAAATGGTGCGCCATTTGAACGGGAACACGGCGGAAGTGACGCTTCGCCCGCGCGCCCGCGGCCTGCTCCACCGCCCCGGGCAGTTCCTCTTCGTCCGCTTTGACCCCGACAAGATCCTGGGCGAGCCGCACCCGTTCACCATCAGCAGCGCGCCCGGCGAAGGGACCCTGCGCCTGACGATCAAGGCCTGCGGTGACTGGACCCGTCACCTGTACCAGGCGCTCGCGCCCGGCGCAGGCGCAACGGTGGAGGGCGCGTACGGCCTGTTCGACTACAAGCGCGGCGGACAGGAACAGGTCTGGATTGCGGGCGGCATTGGCGTGACGCCCTTCCTGTCGTTCCTCCGCGACGCCAACGGCAAACTCGACCGCCAGGTGGATTTCTTCTACACCGTGCGCACGCGCGAGGAGGCGCTCTGCCTGGACGAGATCATGGCGGCCGGCAGCAGCGACCCGGCCTTCCGTCCGCACGTGCGCTTCTCGCTCGAAGACGGTTCACTGACGGTGGACGAGATCTGCAAACAGGTTGGCGGGGACTTGCGCCAGCGTCACGTTTACATGTGCGGGCCGCTCGGCATGGTACAGTCCTTTGCCGCGCAGTTCCGCGCCCTGGGCGTACCGGCGGACCACATTCATTTCGAGGAGTTCAACTTCCGCTAGTTGCCCATTTGTATTTACCTGTGTTTATCTGTGGTCCCCGGACATCCTCTCCCAAGTATAATAGCCCCATGATCACCGCCTACGCCTTCGCGCCTGCGCGCAGACACGAATACCCCGACCACCCGGAGCATCCCGGCCGGCTGGACGAACTGACCCGCCGCCTGGAAGCGGTGCAGGCCGAACGGCTGCCGGTCGCGCCCGCCGAGCCGGGCGAGGTCGCCCGCGTCCACGCGCCGCGCCTGGTCGCAGGCCTGGAGCGCGTCTGCCGCGAGCAGGCGCCCGGCATCGTTGACTACGCCCCCACCTTCGTCACACACACTTCCTACGAGGACGCCCTGCTGGCCGCCGGGGCCACGCTGGCCTGCGCGCGCGCCGTGCTGCGCGGGGACGCCAGCAATGCGTTTTCCATCGTCCGACCGCCAGGGCATCACGCCGAGCCGGAGCGCGTCATGGGCTTCTGCCTGTTCAACAACATCGCCATCGCCGCGCGCGACCTGCTGGCCAACGGGCTGGAGCGCGTGCTGGTGGCGGACTATGACGCCCATCACGGCAACGGCACGCAGGCAGCCTTCCTGGAAGATGAGCGCACCGCGTATCTCTCTACCCACCAGTGGGGCATCTACCCCGGCACCGGCTGGATCGAGGAAGCGCCGCAGGCCCGCAAGCGCATCGTCAACGTGCCGTTGCCCGCCTTTTCCGGCGACGGCGTGTTCGGGCGCATCGCCGACGAGATCGTCCAACCACTGGTGGAATCCTTCCGTCCGCAGATGCTGTTGGTCTCGGCCGGCTTCGACGCGCACTGGAGCGACCCGATCACCACGATGGGGCTTTCGTCGGCGGGTTTCTTCGCCTTCTCGAGGCGGTTGGTGGAACTGGCGGAGGAACACTGCCGGGGCAAGATCGTCTTCGCGCTCGAAGGCGGCTACGACCCGCGCAACCTGGCCAACGGCGCCGAAGCGGTCTTTTTGGCGCTGGCAGGCCAGAAGTCCGGGAAAGAAGCCGGCGACGCCTGTCCGCATCGCGAGCCGGAGGCTGAGTCCCGCCTGGCGCAGGTGCGGGCGTGGCATGATTTTTAATGAGGAGAACGTATGGCACGCAAAAGTCTTGGTTATGTGAAAACCGAATGGACCTGCCCGAATTGCAGCACGCGCAACCCCGGCCCGCAGAAGACCTGCGTCAACTGCGGCGCGCCCCAGCCGGAGAACGTCAGTTTCAGCCTGGGCGCCGCGCCGGAGTTTGTGAAGGACGAGAACGAGATCAAGGCCGCGGCCGCCGGGGCCGACATCCACTGCCCGTATTGCGGCGCGCGCAACCCGGCAGCCGCCCAAACCTGCTCGCAATGCGGCGGCGAACTGGCGGAAGGCAAACGGCGCGAGGCCGGGCGCGCGTTGAAGCGACCGGGCGGGCCGAAGTCGGTGACGTGTACCAACTGCGGGACGGACAACCCGGCCGCGGAAGTGAACTGCGCCAAGTGCGGCGCGCCCCTGCCGCGCGCGGATGCGGCTCAGACTCCGCCTGCTCCGGCTCCCGCGGCGATGGCCTTTTCCGCGCCCCAGGCCGGGGCCGCGCCCGCCCGCCCGGCCAAGAAACCCAACTGGCTGCTGTTGGGCGGCATCGCCGGGCTGCTGTTGTTGTGCTGTATCGGTCTCTTCACGCTGTTCCTCGCGCCCACGTCATCGGTGCAGGCCACCGTGAGCGACGTGGCCTGGCAGACCTCGCTGCCGGTGCAGGAAATCCAGTCCGTGCGCTACACCGACAAACGCGGCAGCCCGCCATCCGATGCCTACGATGTGTCCTGCCAGACCGAGAGCCGCGAGGTGTGCGAGCAGAAGACCATTGATAAGGGCAACGGCTTCGCCGAGGTGGTGGAGGATTGCCACACGGAGAGCGAGCAGTACTGCGATTACACGGTCGACGAGTGGAAGACGATCCAGACCTACACGCTGGAGGGGAACGACTTTTCGCCGGTCTACGCCCAGCCGAATATCACCGGGAACCAGCGTTACGGCGACCAGTCGGTCACATACACGGTCTATTTCGACACCGAAAAGGGCGAGATGACCTATAGCCCCGGCGACCTGGGCAAGTTCCAGCAGTTCCAGCCCGGCAGTACCTGGAAATTGAAGTTGAACGCGCTGGGAGGCGTGGTGGGGGTGGAGAGGTAAAGAGCGTAAAACGTAATACGCTAAAGCATGGGATATCGGCTGACCGGCTGCCTGGCCAGCGACAGCGGCAACTGCGGTTGGAGGTTCGATGACACCCAACCGGCGCGTTTGAGGGCGTAATTCCACAGCCAGTGCAAGATGGGTTTGATCGTGATGAAACCGGGCGCGCCGTGCGCCAGCGTAACGCGCTGGAGCAGCGCCTGGCGCAGGTCTGCGGCGCTGCGACCGGGGAATTCGGTGTACCCCATCCCAACGCCCCAAGGTACGTGCGCGTCGCTGTTGCCGATTTGCGCCAGCGGCAGTTCATCCACGATCGTGCGCGCCGCCACGTTGCTGAAGCGGTAGGGCAACCCGGCGTTGTAGACCTCCACGCCAACCAGTACCTGGCGCGCATCATTGCGCTCCAGCGCGGCGCGCAGCGTCTTGCGGTCCAGGCTGCCGGTCAGCGGCGCCTCGGGGTGGGCGGCCACCGCGATCCCGCCCTGGTCGCCGATGCGCAGCAACGTCTCGATCAGCGGCAAGCCAGCCGGAACGACCTTCTCGACGAACAACGCCAATAAATGCCCGTCAGCGGTGGTCACTTCGATGCCGGGGATCACGTCCAGCCCATAGCGCCCGGCCAGGCTGCGCGCCTCGAACGTGGCGCGCATGTCGTCGTGGTCGGTGATGGCGATCACGTCCATACCGGCCAGGGCGGCCGCCTTGAGGGCTGCGGCGGGGGTCATCGTACCGTCCCAGGAATATATCGTGTGAATATGCAAATCTGCTTTGCCCATATTTCTCCTTGTAACGCCCCCAGTATAAAAAAAGGCTGTTAAAACCAGGTTATGCCGGTGTTAACAGCCCGAAAAGGTTTTGTGAACGTTTCAGCGCAGCCGCCGCCCCCAATTCAGCACCAGCAGCCAGGCGGCCGGCAGGATGAGCGGCTTCCAGCAACGCCAGAAGAATGCCTGGAACCAACCCCAGCGCAGGGCGTACAGGGTGCGGGCGATGGCCCACCGCGCCAACAGGGTGCGACCGAGCGCGCTTCGCATTACCCTTTGCTTGTATCCGTTAAAAGAAAAGTCTCCAACGCTGAAAGCCTCGGCCAGTTCCCCCGCCGCCAGGAAGCCGTAACCCAGCGCCAGGCTGATGCCCTCGCCGAAAATCGGATCCACGCCCGCCGCGTCACCCACCAGCAGCGCGCGCGGCGCAGAAAGCGGGTTGCGCGGGTCGAACCAGCGGATGGGATGGCCTTGCAGGTCATATTGCCCCAGGTCGAAACCCTGCCGCGCCATTTCCTGCGCCAGCGGCTCGACCAATCGCGGGCGCTGCCTGTGCGCCAGCAGGTTGGAATCGTACACGCCCCAGCAGCGCATGGCCTGGCCCTTCACCTGCGTCGGGAAGTCCCAGGTATAGCCCGCGATGCCGGATGGCACAGGGAAGAAGTCGAAGACCGCTTCTTTCCCCTTCCCACTTTTCGCAGAAAATGGGGGAGGGCCGGGGTGAGGGTAGGTGGAGGTCAAAACCTCTAACGCCCGCGCGGTATGGAGCGGCGCGCCGGGCAATACACAGCGCCTGGTCACGCCGTTGGACCCGTCTGCGCCTACGACGACCTGCGCACGGAATTCGCCCTGGTCTGTGTAGACCGTGACGCCATCCGCATCCGGGCGCACATCCCGAACGGTAACGCCTTCCCTCATCTCTATTCCCCTGCTGCCTGCTTTCTTTGCCAACCAGGCGTCGAACTCGTCCCGGCGGATGATGCGCAGGGTGTGACGCTTGCAGGCGGAAACGGTCAGTCCCTGCCCGGCAAAGACGAAGCGGGCTGCATCCGTGTCCACGTGCGGGATCTCGGTCACGTCCAGGCCGAGGCGCTCGAGGAGCATCTCCGCGTCGATGACCAGGCCGCCGGCGCACAGTTTGGGGCGCGGGTGACGCTCCTTTTCCAGGAGCAGGACGCGGGGAGTCAGATGCGGGGCGATCCCCGCCAGGCGCAGGGCGGTCGCAAGTCCGCTGGGGCCGGCGCCCAAGATGAGGATGTCATATTCACGGGAAGAGGGGGAAGTCATGCGCTTACCGGTCAGACGGGGAAGAATTTGTCTTTCAGGTCGTTGATGGGTTTTTCGAACAGGTAGAAACTGAGCGAGGCGACCAGCGTGGCAGCGGCCAGCGTAAAGGCAAACATCTGCCAGGTAGCCAGGTCGAACGGCAGGTTGAGTTTCAGGGTGAACCAGATGACCGCGCCGTGGTAGATGTAAAGCCCATACGAGATTTTGCCCAGGTAACGCAGGATGAAACTGTCGAGCAGGGTGGTCAGCAGCCTGGTCCTGGCAACGCTGTAAATGGTGACGGCAAAGAAATAGTTCAGCAGGGAGTAGCCCCAGATTTCCTTGTAGGCCACCTGGAGGGGGAATTCGTAGCCGAGCGAGTCCCAGCGGATTTCCCCCCAGGCAGCCGATTGGGTATAGAAACCAACGAGCGGAACGAAAATGAAAAGCAGGAGCGTTTGCAGGCGCGGTCTGGGGATCTCGCACTGGGAAATGTAGGCGCCCATGGCGAAGGCGTCTATGTGGGAGAAGGGCAGGACGTATAAGGCCAGCGTGGGGTCGTCCAGCATGAAGGCAAAGGGACGCTGCATGTAGAACAGTTTGAGCAGCAGGCGGAAGAGCGGTCCCAGCCCGATGACCGCCAGGAAGAGGCCTTTCTGGCGCTTGGCGGGGGTGAGGAAGATCAGCAACGGCCAGAGGACGTAGAATTGCTCCTCGACCGAGAGCGACCACAACGGGGTCAGGAAGCGGGTGGGTTCGTAAGCGGCGCTGGCATGGAAAAAGTCGTACAGGTACGAAACGGCGAACCAGATCTGTTCCCAGAACTTGCCGTCGAATTCCTTGTGCAGCGGTTTGAAGGCGATGTGCGGCAGGGCCAGGTTGACGGCGATCAGGATGCCCAGGTACAGGTAATAAAGTGGGAAGATGCGCAGGAAGCGCCGCCCGTAGAATTTGACGAAATAGTCCTTGCGCGGCAGGGAGGCTTTCATGCGCACCAGGATGCCGGTGATCAGGAAGCCTGACAGCACGAAGAACAACTGCACGCCCACCCAACCAAACGAGTAATTGTTGGTGTGTCCGCCCAGCACAGCCAGGAATGCCAACGCGCGTAATCCATCCAGACCAGGGATCATGAAATTCGCTTTCGACTTCGGAAATGGTCGGCTAATTATACATTGCCTTGACGCAACAGCATGGAACAATCCCCAATGGGAGTGGTTAGTTCACTGGGCCTGCCTACAAGTTGTATTTCTCGATGAGTTCTTTCGCCTTTTTCCTGGTTTTCGGGCTAACACAGTTGACTTCTCCCCGGAGAAATGCGTTGATCCTTTCCCGTTCTGGCGCATCTGCATAGATTTCATCGAAGATATCTAACACATCCGCTTTGAGAACCCCTTTTTGTTTCTCGGTATAGTCACATCGGTGATCAATATCCAATAAGGTTTCGATGGTTCGTTCCCGTTGTTCTGCCTTGCGCCGGTATATTTTGAGCAGGTTTTTTACACAACAATTCCCCGTCATGAACTTCTCGTCATTGATGACGCCGAAATACTCATCTGCAATATTGGCAAAGCGGTTCTCTTGGTCAACCTGGGTAAGGTTGCCAATGATTTCCAGCGCAAAATCACGATGATAGGAATTCGGGTGGTGGAGCAAACCAGCGATATCTTCCCAATAGGGATAAAATAATTCGGGCTGTTGCTGGCTGGCTTTCTCGATAACATAGTAGCAATGGTAGTAAACCATGATGGCGGGATTTGACAGCATTTGGTGTACGATCTCATTCCGCGCATCTACGTCGTTGAGCGCCAACCGCACGAAGGTATCCAGATCGAAATCCTTCTCGGCAATCTTTTCGAGCATTATGGCTGTTTCCATGTTCTTTGTCGTTTCCTTGAATGGGTTATTTATCGAAACTGTCGAAAAACATGATTTCGGCATCTGCCCAAAGGGTGAGGCGCTTTCACCATCCCGAGGGTTCGAGCGGCTCGATCCTTTTCTTTTTAGAATGCGGTTAAGATTATACCGATAATCGCTGTGATAATCCCAACCCCTTGAAGTTTTGTAACTTTGTCTTTCAGGAAAATAATCGCCAACGTGATCGTTACGATTGATAAGGCGGAAGCGATCGGTGTAATCAGGATCGCGTCCCCAATGGTCAGGCCATAATTGACGAGCGCGACTGCACCCGCTTCGATCATGCCCATCAGCGCCACCATGTATTTTGTCTGCGCCGTAGCGTGCGACAAGTTGAGTTCTCGTCTTGCAAGAAAGGAGAAGATCAGCAAAAATAGGATAATCCCGAATTTTACGAAAAGGGTTGTTGATAACCACCCAATCTCTTCAGAAATGATCTCGCTGATGTTCCAAAAAACACCGAAGAAAAATGCCCCCAAGATTGCTTCCTTGACCCCCGCTGATAATTGAAACCTTCGATTTCGAATGTCACTCCAATGCAAGGATGCCAGGGTTGCGCCAGAGATGATCATCAAGACGCCTACAGTTTGCATGATCGAGAGCCGCTGTCCCATGAAGATGAAAGCGAACAACATGGTGAACACCGCCCACAGGTTCATGGTGGCGGCAACGATAGACACATTCCCTATCTCGAAGCCCTTGAAAAATAACAAATACCCGGCAGCATAGATCATCGCCGCAATGGCAGACAAAATGATCACCGGAATGGAAGCGCCGACGCTGCTTGTAAAAACAAGGGCAAGCAGAGAGACGGATACTAAACCAGCCAATTGTGACCAAAAGAAGGACTTGAAGGGACCGATCTGCTTTGCAAAAACGCCGCCTAGAAAGTCATATATTCCCCATCCAAACATGCCCCCTATGCCCAAAAATATGCTCAAAATGGTGATATTCATGGGTACTTTGAATCTTCCTTGTGTCTCGATTGACTTATGTGCAGCAAAGGGTTAAGCGGTTTCCTGCCAATTCTTATCCTGCCTTTGGTCAGGTATGGCTTCTTCTCATACGCGTGGCGTACGGAACAAAGCCCTGACTCTTCCAAAAAAGGTTCCCGGCTTCATTGTCAAGATTTACATTGAGAAGCACCTTCTTGATATCTCGCGAGGCGAACCAGTTGTTAATGTAATTCATTAATGACTTGCCTATACCCTGCTGACGAAATTTTTGTGAGACAAGGAATTGCGTGATGTACCCGGCGCGCGTCCATTCCGGCATGTAGGGATGTTCTGCCACATCGAATGCCAATCCATACCCAACCGGAGTCTCGTCTATCCATGCAAGGACAAGCAACATGGTCTCATCCTCGAGCCGCGGCGCGACGAAGTTGATGAATGGTTCCGGTGAATCTGTGTCGCCAAATTCCGCGCGCAAGGACAGCACGGCTGGCAGCCAGTCTTGGTCAGGGTGATTGAAGCGGGTAATACGGTGATCCATAATGAACTAAACCGGTATTAGACTCGTAGCGAGCCGCGGAACCCCCTGGCGGCGTAGTAAGATTCCGCGCCGTTGTGGTACACGAAGACATTGCCGTAGCGGAAATCAGCAAAGATAGCGCCGCCGCGCCTCCTGATTTCAGGAGGCGTTTTCAACCAGGACGACGTTTTCGTGTCGAAATTTCCAAGTTCCTGCAATTCTCGATATTGTTCTTCTGTCAGAATTTCGATGCCCATGGCAGCAGCCAACCCCATAGCATTATTTTCCGGTTTGTGTTCTTTCCTTGCCTCCAGCGCTTCGCGGTCGTAGCAAACGCTCCTGCGACCGTTAGGACTTTCCGTTGAACAATCATAAAAGATGTATTCGCCTGTTTTTGTATCACGGCCAACAACATCTGGTTCACCGCCAGTTCTTTCCATTTCACTCAGTGACCACAGTTTTTCCGCATTGGCTTCCAACTTTGCCTGTACGCCAGTCCACTCAAGGCCTTTATGGCGGTTCATGTTTTTCTCGAAACGGGTTCTCAACGTCCTGAGAAGTTCCTCACGTTGATTTGGCGACAATTCCTTTTCATTGCTATGTGTGTTATCCATATGTCTTACCTCTTGTGCAATCGGGTAAATAGAACAACGTCAACTTGATCGACTTTTACACACAACGCGATTTTCGGTAATAACAAAAAACGATGCTCATTTACCTGTTATGCAGTGATGTAGATTACCTTCAAAAACAACAGCCTTCCTTACAGAAAGATTCAAGGAACTGTAGAATTTTTTTGCAGGCTCGTCGTCAGGTTCGGCGGCTACCCAAACTTCTTCACACCCTCTTTTTGCGCCTATCATAAATAATTCTTCAAGCAAGCGGGTTGCAATTCCGCGACGCTGAACTGTTTCAGAAACTGCCAGGTCGTCAATATATAACTCTGTCGGTTTGTCAGGATGTCTATGAATGATCGCCAAAACCTGGCCAATGACAACGCCTTCAATTACTGCC
>JBMOMO010000289.1:0-7015 GCA_049324135.1 Chloroflexota bacterium | reverse complement strand
AGGCAAGGCAAGGCGACATAAATGTCGCGGTACGCCCATACCCTCTGCAAGCCATCGGACATCACACCCTCGCGCGAGTCCACTCCACGCACGCCAACAACGACTGGCTGCAAGAAGCATTCCCGCAACGGATTTTCATCAACCCGATTGATGCCGCCGCAAGAGACATCCACGATGGCGACCTTGTCCGCGTGTGGAATGGGTTGGGAGAGATGGTCATCCAAGCCCGAGTCACGCCGCGAATCATGCCTGGCGTGGTGGACATTCCGCAAGGCGCATGGTGGAAACCCGATGCAAACGGCGTGGATCACGGCGGCTGTATCAACGTGCTCACGTCCCATAGATGGACTCCGCTGGCGTTTGGGTCGGCACAGCATACGATCATGGTTGAGGTTGAGAAATGCGGGTCAAAGGTCGAAAGTCAAAAGTCGGCAGTCCGACCTTCGACCTTTGACCTTCGACGGCGGTCTTCATGACCTACGCCTTCACCTTCGATGCTTCCGCCTGTTCTGGCTGCAAAGCCTGTCTGGAGGCGTGCAAGGATAAAAATAATCTGCCTGTTGATGTGTCCTGGCGGCGGGTGATTGAGGTTTCGGGCGGGGGATGGAATCCCGTAGGGGCGGGTCTCCAAGATTTATCAGACTCGCTAATCCCAGCGATAGACCCGCCCCCTACAGTTTGGGAAAATAACGTTTTTGCCTACAATCTGTCCATTGCCTGCAATCATTGTGTACATCCCAAATGTGCGGGCGTTTGCCCGACGGATGCGTACATTCATCGCGCCGATGGAATTGTGTACATCGACCCAGATAAATGTATGGGCTGCGGATACTGTTCTTGGGCTTGCCCGTACTCCGCGCCGCGCTACAACCCTGAGCAGGGGCAAATGTCCAAGTGCAATTTCTGCTTCGATAACATCGACGCGGGACTGCCGCCGTCGTGTGTGGCGGCGTGCCCGATGAGAGTTTTGAATTTTGTTGAAGTCAGTGAGCCGTCGTCAGTGGTCAGGGAGCCGTTTTCAGAGTTGTGGAAAATTTCCGCAAGCGAGCATCCGTTTCCGCTGCCGACCCATTCGCGGACGGAGCCGCATTTAGCGGTCAGGCCGCATGTGGCGATGGGGAATGATTTGGAGAAGAGGATTTCCAATTACGAGGAGATTCGTCCCAAACACCAAAAGAGCGAGATGCCTTTGGTGGCGTTTACCTTGCTGACACAAATGGCGGTTGGCGCATTCTGGGCGGCGCAGTGGATGACGGACTCGATTCCCCTGATTCCATATTTACTCATTGGCGCATGTTTGGGGTTGGGCGGATTTTTCTCTTTTGCTCATCTTGGCGCGAAACGCAATGCGTGGCGCGCGCCGTTCCATTTGAAAAAATCCTGGTTGAGCCGTGAGATTTTGTTGGTGGGGCTGTTTGGCGCAGGCTGGCTGGCAGGATTTGTGCTGCCTGAAATGAAGTGGGTTACAGCTCTCATCGGAGTTGGATTGATTTTCAGCATGGCGCAAGTTTATCGGCTGCACAGTATGCCCGCGTGGGATACGTGGCGCACGACAGTGGGATTTTTCATCACGTCTCTTTTGCTGGGTCAGTTGTCGATGATGAATCTTCTTCAAAGTGGTGGCTGGGGAATCATATTCGCGCTGCTGGCCCTGGAGTTGGCGCTGGCCCTTTCAGCGAGGCCAAAAGCCCGATGGTCAGTCACCAGCGTACGGGTGGGGCTGGGCGCGGCGGCGATGCTCGGGGTGGGGATGCTGTCCCTCGCGTCGAATCCGACGGGCGTGTGGATCAATCCGCTTCTTTTCCTCTTGATAATCATTGAAGAAATTATCGGGCGCGTATCGTTTTACACGGCGCTGGAGGACAGGCCGCTGTAACGAAGCCGCGAGTCTTAGCCTGTGATCAGATGATCGGGGAGATGATCTGTGCGATTCAAGTAGCAGATGACGACTTCATCGTCCACGAAATCGAAGCGGCTGATCGAGCAGTTGCTGAGCAGGAACCAGGATTTCAAATCGTGCGCGGCCTGCCGCCAGGGGAGTTTGAGGATAGCGCACATCAGGTACATGAAGAATCCGCCGTGGCTGACCAGGGCGATGCGCTCCGCGGGCTGGCCTTCGCGGTCACCGTGGCGGGCCAGCAGTTCGGCCAGGACGCGCGCTGCGCGCGGCGGGCGCTCGTCGTCGGTTTCGAAGGGACGGTTCCACCAGCCCGTGCCGTCCAGGTCAGCGGGCAGGCTCAGGGTCGGGAAGTGCTGTTCGAAGTAGGCGCGCGGCTTGCCAGGCAGGCCCACAGGGTTGGACTTGTCCTCGCGGCT
The DNA here is from genome assembly GCA_049324135.1 of Chloroflexota bacterium. Classification (GTDB taxonomy): domain Bacteria; phylum Chloroflexota; class Anaerolineae; order Anaerolineales; family Villigracilaceae; genus JAABUE01. The sequence goes on along the minus strand of JBMOMO010000289.1, from coordinate 4,699 downwards.
GAAGATGCCGCCGCCCTCATGGATGTCCTTCCAAACGGTGAAGGGGATGCCCAGCGCCTGCGCGGTGGGGGCGGCGGTGTGGGCGGCGCGCTCCATCAGGCTGGTGTAGATGTGCGTCAATCCAAAGCCGTGACGGTTCTGCACGTTCCAGCCCGTGTGCTCGTTGATGGATTGTTTGCGGATGAGATAGTTGGCCAGATGCTGGGCCTGTTCCCGCCCGATGTCGGTCAGGGGCGGGTCGGGGTTTTCCTGGTAGTTTGGGTCGCCCCAGCCTGCGTTGTTGACAGATTGTCCGTGCCGGATGAAGTAGAGTTCCATGTGAGATGCCTTTGGGTCGATTATAGGGTCACGCCCCAGGCGTGACCCTTTTTCGACCTCGATATTTTGGAGTGCGGACTTCAGTCCGCGTCATGGTAGTTGGGCTTGCATGAAAAAGGCCCGAGGTTTTTTCTCTCGGGCCTTTGCGTTGCTGCGATTTGCCTACTCGACGATATTGATCGGCAGGGCGTTGTCCTTGCTGAGCGCCGCCACGCTGACCCTGGCCGCCGCGTTCTGGGCGATGCCGCGCAGGGCTTGCGCCACGGGCGAGTCGGGGTTGGTGACCACGATGGGGCGTCCGCTGTCGCTGCCGATGCGCACGTTCGGGTCCATCGGGATGCCGCCCAGGAAGGGCGTGCCCGTGGCCTGGGCCAGCTTCTCGCCGCCGCCCGTGCCGAAGATGTCCATGCGCGAGCCGTCGGGCAGTTCGAGGTACGACATGTTCTCGACCACGCCCAGGATCGGCACTTCAAGTGTCTTGAACATGTTCAGGCCGCGCTCCGCGTCTTCGAGGGAAACCATCTGCGGCAGGGTCACCACGATGGCGCCGCTCAAGGGCAGGGCCTGCGCCAGCGAGAGGGCCGCGTCGCCCGTGCCAGGCGGCAGGTCGACGATCAGGTAATCCAGTTCGCCCCACTCCACGTCGCCGAGGAACTGGCGGATGGCCGAGTTGAGCATCGGTCCGCGCCAGATCAGCGGCTGGCCGGGCTTGACCAGCAGGCCCATCGAGATCATCTTGATGCCGTAGGCTTCGGCCGGGACCAGCTTGGGGCCGTTGGGCGGGGGAAGTTTGGTCACGCCGAGCATGGTCGGGATGTTGGGGCCGTAGATGTCCGCATCCAGCAGGCCGACGCGCGCGCCGCTCTGGGCGAGCGCCACCGCCACGTTGACCGAGACCGTGGATTTGCCCACGCCGCCCTTGCCCGAGCCGATGGCGATGGCGTTGCGGATCGGCATATCCACCAGCCCGCGCATGCGACCGTCATTGGGCACATCCGAGTCGAGTTTGACGGCCACCGTTTCCACGCCGGGCACGGCCTGGACGGCCTGGCGCGCCGCCGCTTCGATCTGGTTGCGCAGCGGGCAGGCGGGCGTGGTCAGCATGACTGTGAACGAAACCTTGCCGCCCTCGATCTCCAGGTTGCGGATCATGTTGAGGGTGACCAGGTCCTTGTGAAGTTCGGGTTCCTGTACCTTGCCGAGCGCGGCTAATACTGCTTCTTTTGTGGGTTGTGTCATTTTTACCAATCAATTTGTGTGATGATGTCGTTGCGAGGGCGAAGCCCGAAGCAACCTCTTGGTTTTATTCAACAGGAGATTGCTCACCTGCCCTTGCGGGCGGTGCAAGGGTCGTCGCCGCTGTCGCGGCTCCTCGCAATGACGATATTATGCAGCCTCGGCCTTGGCAGCCTTGGCGGCTTCCTTGGCTTTGCGGGCTTCGTTCTCGCGGGCCGCATTCAGCGGGCGGATCGACTCGTAATACGAAGCCGGCTTGAGCAGTTTGTCCAGGTTGAACACGTTGCGGTCGTACGAAGCGATCTCGAAATCGTGGTCCATCTTGATCGCGTCGAAGGGGCAGTACTCGGCGCAGAAACCGCAGTTCATGCAGATGTCCGCGTCGATGTAGAACTCGGCCGGCTGGGGCACGGGGCGGCCGGTGCTTGGGTCGTTGGTGCGCACGATCCAGATGCACTGCGGCGGGCAGACCTTGGAGCAGATGCCGCACGAGGTGCAGCGCACTTCCTTCTTGCCGTTGACCTCATCGTACACGAGGAAGGGCACGAAGCGGAACTCTTCGGGGATGATTAACTTCTCTTCGGGATACTGCACCGTGAAGATGCCCTTCGTATCCTTGCCGCCGCGCGCCTTGACGCCGTCTTCATTGAAGTAGCGCTTCTTGCCGCTCGCCAGCCAGCGGATATCCTCGGTATAGGTGGTCCAGAAACGGTTCAGCGTGACCATCAAGCCTTTAAAGATGCCTTTTCCGTACATGTCGATTCTCCTTAGCGGTCCAGCTCACCGAGCACGATGTCGATCACGCCCAGGATGGCGATGAAGTCGGCGATCTTGACGCCGATGCACATCTGTTCGAGCGCCGTGATGTTGACAAATGAAGGCGGGCGGACGTGGTAGCGGAACGGGTTGGGCTTGCCGTTCGAGACGACATAGTAGGCCAGTTCACCCTTCGGGGATTCCACGCGCCCGTACGACTCACCGGCCGGGACCTTGACCTGGTACTGCGGCTTGCCGGGCATGACCGGCCCTGCCGGGATCTGCTTGACGGCCTGCTGTAGAATGCGCAGAGACTGTCGCACTTCGTCGAGGCGGATCAGGTAGTTGTCCATCAGGTCGCCGTTTTGGCGCACGGCCACGTCGAAGTCGAAACGGTCGTAGATCGAGTACGGGTCGGCGCGGCGGATGTCGTACGGCACGCCGGCGGCGCGCAGGACGGGACCCGTGATCGAGTAACGGATGGCGTTCTCGGCGTCGATGACTTTGACACCCTTCATGCGCGAGATGAAGACCTCGTTCTCGGTCAGCAGGCGGTCGAGTTCGTCGACCTTGCCGGGCAGGCGCTCGAAGGCCAGGTCGCTGATTTTTTGGAGCACACCCTCGGGCAGGTCGCGCACCACGCCGCCAAAGCGGAAGTAGTTGCACATCATGCGCGCGCCGGAGGCGGCTTCGAAGATGTCGAGGATCAGTTCACGTTCCTCGAAGGCATACAGGGCGGGGGTGTACATCATGCCCAGGTCGTTGCCCAACATGCCGATGAAAACCAGGTGGTTTTGGATACGGCTGAGTTCGGCCATGATGACGCGGATGTATTCGGCCCGTTCGGCCACCTGGATGTTCATCAACTTTTCGACGGCCACGGCGTAGCCGAAGTTGTTGCTCATCGAGTTGAAGTAGTCGAGGCGGTCGGTGAAGGGCATGTTTTGCAGGAAGGTGTTGCGCTCGCCGATCTTGTCGTGGTTGCGGTGCAGGTAGCCCATGACCGGCTTGAGGCTGACGATGGTCTCGCCGTCGACGGTCAGCGCCACGCGGAACACGCCGTGGGTGGACGGGTGCTGCGGCCCCATGTTGATGACGATGTGGTCGGTCTTCAGCCCGCCCTCTTCGGTTTGGTATTTGGCCAGCGCGCCGTACAGGGCTTCTTCACCCTGGGGCACCCATTGTTCGGGGTCGAAATCCTTGGGGAAGGTGATGTTGTCCTTGAACGGGTTGCGTTCCTCGGCCATGACGTGTTTGCCCTCGGGCCAGCGGCTCTTGAAGGGCTTGCCATCCTCTTCGTAGAAGGCTTCCTTCCAGTCCTTGCGCAGGGGGTGGCCTTCGAAGCCTTCCCACATCAGGATGCGGCGCAGGTCGGGATGATTCGTGAACTTGATGCCGAGCAGGTCCCAGGCTTCGCGCTCCTGAAGTTCCGCTCCGGGCCAGATCGATGTGACCGAGGGCACCTCGACCGGGTCGACGCGCGGAACCTGCACCTTGAAGGTCAGCACGGGGCCGCCCGTAGTCTTGAAGGCGTGGTAGACAACCTCCATTTTGCCTTCGGGCAGGTAGTCCACGCCGGTGACGGCGGTCAGGTGGTCGTAGCCGAGTTCGTCGCGGATGGCCGTGGCGACTTCGATGAGTTGATCCTTTTCGACGATCCAGCCCTTGTAGCCGGGGCGGGCGTCGGCGCTGACGGCGCCGGGGAAGCGGGCAGCCAGGTCGAGGGTGGCAGTGGAGGTGGGAGTGGCCATGTCTGCTATCCTTCCTTCGCGGCGGCGGCAGCCTTGATCTCGGCGAAGCGGCGCGGGTCCATCAGGTCGGGACCCAGCACGGGCACGGGCACGTAGACCGAGTCTTCCTTCTTCTTATCGTACCAGCGCACCTTGCTGAGCGATTGCTTGTCGATCTTTTCCTGGAGCTTGATCATGCCCGCGATCAGGGCCTGTGGGGTGGGCGGGCAGCCGGGGATGTAGACATCCACGGGCAGGAATTTGTCGATGCCAGCCACCACGTTGTAGCCTTCCTTGAAGGGACCGCCGCCCGAGGCGCAGGCGCCCATGGCGACCACGTACTTGGGTTCGGGCATCTGGTTGTACAGGCGCACGATCAGCGGAACCATCTTCTTGGTGACGGTGCCCGAGACCAGCATCATGTCGGCCTGGCGCGGGGTGGGGCGCATGACTTCCATGCCGAAGCGCGCCATGTCGTAGCGGGCGGCCTGCGCGGCGATCATTTCGATGGCGCAGCAGGCCAGGCCGAACATGAGCGGCCAGACCGAGGAGCGGCGTCCCCAGTTGTAGATGCGGTCGAGCGTGGTGATTTCCACCACGTTCTTGAGTTCGCCGGGGATTTCGTATCCCGGCGAGGTGAGTTTTTCATTGTCCATGAA
>JBMOMO010000288.1:44256-51542 GCA_049324135.1 Chloroflexota bacterium | reverse complement strand
GCTGGCCGACCGAACCGGGGTTCAGGATCGCCCGCGCGTCCAACGGGAACGGCTCTCCTACGCGCGGCGCTTCCAGGCTGATGCGGTCGCGCGCCTCGTCCAGCACGAACATGCACTGGATGTGCGAATGCCCCACGAAACACCAGTTGGTGTCGAAATAATCGAAGTTCAGGCGCGCCGAGAGGGTATTGATGATGTACTCCCACACCGGGTCGCGCGGGCTGCCGTGCGCCATGGTCACCTCGCCGCGCACTTTGGGGTTCTCCGGCAGCGAGCGCAGGAAATCGGCGTTGCCGGGCGCCAGCACGCGCTCCTGCCAGACCAGCGAGCGGCGCGCGTCGCCGTTGAACGATTCGAACGGCATCTTGCCGATGGCGGCCACGTCATGGTTGCCCAGCAGGCAGGTCAGCATGGGCAGTTCGCGGACGCGCTCGACGCAGATGTTCGGGTCGGGGCCGTAGCCCACCAGGTCGCCCAGGCACCAGACCTCGTCGGTCGGCCCGGCGTCCTCCAGCACGGCTTCCAGGGCGGTGTAATTGGCGTGAATGTCCGACATGACCAGGATACGCATGATTTCCTCAAGATAGACCCTAAAGGTCTCCCTGAACTTCAGGGTCTAAAGGGTCTAACAAATTCGCAATACGCGCTATGATGATTTCGGCCACTTCGGACTTGTCCATCAGCGGCAGCGGCTCCTGCCGGCCGTCGGCGTACAGCAGGGTGACGCGGTTGGTCTCCACCGAAAAACCGGCGTCGGCGGCGGAAATATCGTTGGCGGCGATCAGATCCAGATGCTTGGATTGTAACTTAATTGCCGCGTTTTCGAGCAGATCGCGGGACTCGGCGGCGAACCCAATCACTGCCTTCAGGCGCTTCATTCTGGACCTCTGGCCTGCTACTGCTTCGAGAATGTCTGGCGCGGCTTCGAGTTCGACCTGCGGAATGCCGTCCCGCTTCTTCATCTTGTCGCCGGCGGGGCGCTTCGGGCGGAAGTCGGCCACCGCGGCCGCCATGACGAGCGCATCGGCGGCGGCCAACTCCGCCAGCACGGCCTCCAGCATCTCCTGCGCGCTATGGACCGGGACCACGCGCGCGCCCACCGGAGGCGGCAAATTGACTGTGGTGATGAGCGTCACCTGCGCGCCCGCATCCAACGCGGCCTGCGCCAGCGCGTAGCCCTGCCTGCCCGACGAGCGGTTGGTCAGAACGCGCACCGGGTCGAGCGGCTCCTGGGTGCCCCCGGCGGTGACCAAAACTTTTTTATCGGCCAGCCGGCCTCCCCGTCCGAGGACGAGGCGCAGGTGGCCGAGCAGCTCGGCCGGCTCCAGCATCCGTCCGCGCCCAAGTTGTCCCGAAGCCAGGCGTCCCTCGGCCGGACCGGCAATCGTCGCGCCGCGCGCCGCCAGCGTGGACAGGTTGTCCTGCACAGCGGGGTGGGCGAACATGTGACTCTCCATGGCGGGCGCGAGCAGCAGCGGGCAGGCGGCCGCCAGCGCGGTGACGGTGAGCAGGGTATCGGCCAGGCCGTGCGCCAGTTTGGCGAGCGTGTTCGCCGAGCAGGGCGCGATGGCCAGCAGGTCGGCCCCGCGCGCCAGCCCGACGTGCAGCACGTGCGACTCGCCCCCCCACAGGTCGGCGTCGGTGTAGGCGCGGCGGCCGGTGACGGACTGGAAGGTGAGCGGCGCGACGAACTTTTCAGCCGCAGGGGTAAGGATAGCGTCCACCAGCGCGCCGGCCTGCGCCAGTTTGGAGGCCAGGTCGGCGGCTTTGTAGGCGGCGATGGAGCCGGTGACGCCCAGCAGGATGCGTTTGGAGGTGAAGATGGACATGCCCTGATTATACTTCCACCCCCCTCAATCCCCCCATTTTCGCAGGTGGAATTTTGACCGCAAAGAGAGGTCTGTGGCGAAAATGGGGGGAAGCCCGAAGGGAGGGGGCTAATGGTGAAACACCACCTCGTACCCCTTCATCTCCTCCCCCTCATAGACGAATTTGGCGGAGAAGAACTTCCCCGCGCGGATCCACGCCAGGAAGATGTGGTCGGACTCCCACAGGTTGAGCGACTCGACCTCGGCGTCGGGAATCCAGGCCAGATGCCCCTCGCTCGATTCGATCAGTTCGCCTTCGAACTCGCTTGCGGTGAAGGTGAACACGTACCAGTCATCGCCTTTGAAGTGGGGGAACATCAGCAGGCCGGCCAGTTTCGGGCCCCGAATCGTCAGCCCCGATTCCTCGCGCACCTCGCGGATGACGCATTCCTCGGGCGTTTCGCCCGCCTCGAACTTGCCGCCCAGCCCGTTCCACTTGCCCGCGTGGATGTCGTCCGCTTTTTTGACGCGGTGGAGCATGAGGGTGTGGCCGTTGTGGTGGAGGTAGCAGAGGGTGGCGAGGAGCATGATGATTTGATGAGCGAATTTATCCGGCCCATACAAATTCGTCTGGTAACACTGGGATATGTTGTACTCGCCAGTTGGCCTTTTCCTTCAAACGATGAAAACTGAGTCGAACCCTGAATTCCTCCCCCAAAGTTGGGGCATTCCGCCCTGCAATCCAAATCGTATCTTTTACGGTTGGATTGTACCTATCCTGCAACATACCATTTGGCACGGCTGCAACCGTAATGCTTTTCAAGACGTTTGTCGTTCCTTCTTCTCCATAGTTATATTTCACAAAAATAGTTGTCGTCAGGTAAGCATCACCTTTCAGATTCATAATTTCTGGCAATTTGCCTTGAACGTCCAAGGCCTGCCCAAATCGAATTTGTCTCACCCTCATCGAAAATTGAGAGGTTTGCAAAGTTGCAGTTCCCTGCCCACTTACTTTCTCAGCCTTTGAATCGACAAAGAGAGCCTGCTTAAGAGCATATTCGGGCTGAAAAAGATAGCAAGCGCGTTTGTAATCTACCTTACCAAACAAACGTTGGTCTATTCGTGGCATTCCGAGACGATCCAGTGCTTCCCGTGTTATATCCTCGCCAATATCTGCAACCTGGTCGCTTTCTGCTCGAAAGATTTCCTGTGCGGTCATGCGATAATCATAAATCGCTTGCGTTACCAAACGCAAAGAAACTTTTTCGACATCTTCAAGCCGGTCAAGATTTTGACGGAGTTTTTCAGGGTTTATCAGCATAGGTTTTCTGCCTTGCTTCGGAGATAAGTCGTCTTTGTATACCAGAATTGACTTTTGATTTTGCCAATTCGACGTATTTCTTTTCAAGTTCAATGCCTATGAAATGCCGGTTCTCCTGAATCGCGGCGAGCGCTGTCGTGCCGCTGCCCATGAAACAATCAAGAACAATCTCATCAGGGTCGGTTAGAAGGCGGATAACTCGTCTTGGTAATTCCAATGGAAATTTTGCTTCGTGGTCATCGTTTGCGCGGACAGAAGGAAATTGCCAGACTCCGCGCGAACCCCATTCTTTCCACTCATCAGCGGAAAGTCTATTCCTGTCGTATCTGGTAATTCCAGGTTTCCAGAAAAAGTACAAGTATTCGAACTCATCAACGGAGCGATATGACAGACTAGCCCAGCGTGAATTTTCCCATGCCGCGTCTTTCACCCAAACCCTGCGGTCATAAGGATAGAAACCGGCTTCCAGCGCCCAACCTTCAACCATGCCGCCAACGATTTTCACCCTCGTTTGTGACTCGTGCTTACCGCCGCGAATATTATTGCCATGAAGACGACGGTCGATCGTTTGTTCACTGCAATTCAACAATCCAGCCAGTTGATAACGGCTGTAGTTCGGGTATTTTTTTATCGCGTTCAGGACATCCTCGCGCGTAACGGGAGAGCGTTTCTTATTGACGGCATCCGCTTGTACACGCGGCATATCAGGGTCTTTGAAAACCAGGATATCGGCGATGTTTACAACCAGAAACCCGCCAGGTTTGATAATTGGAAAATGCAGGTTGACAACTGATTTGAGAAGGCTTTGCCAATCTTCAAAGGTCAAATAGGATTCATACTCTTTGCCGACAAAATAAGGCGGCGACCAAATGCTAACGGCAATACTATTGGGTTCGATTTTCGGTAATAATTCTCGCGCATCACCCTGGTAAATCTCATTGACGTGTAAACAGGTTTCATGCGCACTTCCATTGGAATAAAGAGCATGAAAGGTCTCTTGCAAGTTTTTGGGAAGTCTCTCAATCTTAAAACTAGGAAAAACTTGTTCAACCATATGTTCTATTATACACATCTTTTGGTTCGCACAACCTTGATTACGAATCATCCTTGTGAAGGCGGCCGCAAACCTTCACCCTGCGGGCGCTTTGCGGGACGGTTCTCCTTCCGATCAAATATACAACTTCTCCGGGTCGATCTCTTCGCGCAGCAGGCGCAGTTCCTCGGCGCTGGGCGGGGCGTTGACCTCCACCCGCTCGGGCAGGAGCAATTCGAAGCCGGTGCTGGCAACGACTTCGTCCACGCTCACGCCGGGGTGGGTGGCTTTCAGCCGCATCCGGCAGGCGGCGGGATCGTAGTCCATCAGAGCCAGGGTGGAGACGACGTAGGCCGGGCCGGTGTCTTTTGGGAGACCGGCCGCCTCGCGCGCCCCCGGGCCGGTGAGGAAGCCGGGGGTGGTGACGCAGTCCACGCGGGGGACGAAGCGGCGGGCGTCGTGCTGCATGATGGCCACCGTCCGCCAGCAGTGACTGCCTACGTCGTTGCCGCCGCCGGAGCCGGGCAGGCGCGCCTTGGGGTGGTCGTGCTCGCCGATGGTGATCGAGTTCAGGTTGCCGTACGGATCGATCTGCGCGCCGCCCAGGAAGCCGTAGTCGATGAAACCGCGCTGGGCGTTCTCCATCGTGTCGCAGATGCCGAGCGCGGAGATGCCCTTGTGCCAGGTGCGCGCCTCGCCTACGGCGCGCGGCAATTCCTCCATGATCGCGCCCGCGCCGCCGAACTCGAAGACCGGCACCAGGTTGGGCGCGGTGGTCTTGCTGGCCAGCATGGCCGCCAGCATGGGGATGCCGGTGCCGATGAAGCAGGTCGCGCCGTCCTCGAACAGGCGCGCCGCCACGCAGATCATCAATTCGGTTTTGGAGTAGGTTTGTTCCGTCATCAGGTTTCTCCTGGACCACAACCCCCATTCTGGGGGCTTAGCCACGAAGGCACTAATTTCTCCTTGTGCCTTCGTGTCTCGGTGTCTTGGTGGTCATTCCCGTTTCTCCCGCAGTTCGACGCAGCGCGCCAGGCGGTCTTCGCCGACCAGCGCCAGGTACTCGTCGTGTCCCTGCAGGCCGTAGACGTATTTGTCCAGGTAGGCTCCCGCGCCCTCGGCGGTCTTGCTCATCTCCACCCATTCCTTGATGCCAGGTTCGTCGCGCCCGTACCGGTAGGCCATCTCGCCGGGATGCGAGCCGTAGGGCGCATGGACGACCGCGTCCACCAGGTAGTAGGGGATGAGCGTGCGGTCGGGGTACTTGCGGATGTCCTGCGTGGGGATGATCTCCTCGGCGCTGACGATCAGCCGCTTGCAGGCGCGCGCCATCTCGGCCGCAAAGCCGGTGATGCCCTCCACCTGGCAGTTGCCGTACCGGTCCGCGCGGTGGACGTGGATGAGGGCTACGTCCAGCACCAGCGCGGGCAGCAGCGCCACCGTCGCGCCGGTGAACGGGTCGGCGACCACCTTGGCGGCGCTGTAGGCCAGCGTATCCGTGCCAAGCATGGAACGCGTCGGCAGGAAGGGCACGCCCATGGCAGCCGCTTTCATGCGCCAGGTGATGGCGCCGTTCGACCACTCTACGCATTTTTCGACCTGCCCGGATTCGACTGCCCTTCTCAGTGCGGAGGAGGTGCCGTACACCTCCAGCCCGATGTAGGTGATGTCGAGTTTCTTCACCAGGCCGGCGGCCAGCCACAGGTCCAGTTCGAGCACGCCCTGTCCGCACACGCGCAGGTCTTTTTTCCCCTGCCGCGCCACCTCGCGCGCCAGCGACATCGGGCAGCGCACCGTGCCGTACAGTTCCGTGCCGATGTAACAGCCGTCGTAGACGAACTTACGGATGGCCTCGGCCTCGGGCATGACTTTGTCGACCAGTTTGCGGCTCTTCTTGCGGTTCCACGCGCGGAACTCATCCAGGTCGAAAGGCTGGATCAATTCCCCCGTTCCCGATTGTAAGATCTCCATGGCTCCTCCTTCTATGCAAGAAACAACATTGCCACGCCGCCGATAGCAACCAGCGTGCCTAGCACTGCGCCCAGGTCGAATTTTTCTTTGAACACCAGCCAACCGACCGGCAGCAGGAAGACCGGCGGCAGGGCGATCAGGGTGCTGGCGATGCCCACTTCCGTGTATTGCAGCGCCAGCAGGGATAGGGTCGCGCCGATCACCGGCCCGGTGAAGGCCGCCAGGACCAGCCAGCCCATCACTCTGGGCTTTTCCCGCATAGCCTGGAGGATCGCCCCGGCCTGGCCTTGCAAGCCCGCCAGCCCCCACAGCACGATCACCGCCGCCAACATGCGGATGGAATTGCCCGCGATAGGCGAGAATCCGCCCGCCAGGCCCTGCTTCGACAGGACGTATCCCACCGCCTGGCCGGCGGCTGCGCCCAGCCCGAGCAGCACGCCCTGCGTCGGGCGGCAGACCGGGTTGTGTCCGCCAGCCTGGCGCCGCAGGATGACCCAGGCAATGCCCGCCAGCGTGATGACCACGCCCAGCATCTGCATCCCGGTCAGCGTTTCGCCGAAGAACAGCCAGGCCAGCCCGGCGCTCATCAGCGGGGACAGGCTCATCATCAACATGCCGCGCTGCGCGCCGATGCACAGGAAACTCTGGAACAGGAAGGCGTCGCCCAGCGCGTAACCGATGGCGCCGGAGAGCGCAAACCACAGCCAGCGCTCCGCCCCGGCGCCCACCGGCAGCAGGTAGCCGTAGAACGCCAGGTTGAGCAGCATCAGGAACAACAGCGCCAGCGCCACGCGGACGCGGTTGACGATCAACGAGCCAGCCTGTTGGGTGGCTTTTGTAAAGAGTACGGACGTGCCGGTCCACGAGAGGGAGGTCAGCAGGGCAGCGAGTTCGCCGATGTAGTTCAATATTGCTCCTGTGTGATGAAGCCTTGCGAAGGTTCGATAAAAAATCGGCGTCCATCTGGGTTCATCTGTGGTTTCTAGACGCTCTCTCAGGACAAGCCTTCGCAAGGTTGATTATTTACTGAACGTGCCCATCAACTCGGCTTGCGCCAGGCTGTGTTCTTTCACGGCTTCCAGCACCTTGCTGCGCGCGCCGGGTTCCAGCGCCAGGATGGTATCCATGGCGTACAATTTGAAGAAGTAGCGGT
>JBMOMO010000288.1:26683-44156 GCA_049324135.1 Chloroflexota bacterium | reverse complement strand
CTGAACGTGCCCATCAACTCGGCTTGCGCCAGGCTGTGTTCTTTCACGGCTTCCAGCACCTTGCTGCGCGCGCCGGGTTCCAGCGCCAGGATGGTATCCATGGCGTACAATTTGAAGAAGTAGCGGTGCGTGCCGGAAGGCGGGCACGGGCCGCCGTACTCCGCCCGGCCCCACGAGTTGGCCCCGAACGAGGCCGCCACGTCATCGAACCGCATCCCGGCTGGCATATCTTCCGGCAGTTCGCGCGCGTCGGCGGGGATGTTGAACACGATCCAGTGGATCCAGGTGCCGCCCGGCGCGTCCGGGTCGTCCACGATGAGCGCGAAACTCTGCGTCCCTTCGGGCGGGTCGCCCCAGGCCAGGGACGGCGAGATGTCTTCGCCTTTGCAGGAATACTTGGGCGGGATCGGCTCTCCCTGCTGGAAAGCCGTGCTGATCAATTCGAAAGGCAAGGGGACCTCCGTTGGGATTTGGGGGACTTCGGACGGCGCGAGGCTCGGCGGGATGGTGGGGGCGGGCGGTTGGGTCGGTTGGATGGCCGCCTGGGTGGCGGGCGCTTGCGTGGCCGGGGGTGTTGCCATGAAGTTACATGCCATCATCACGATGAGAGCAAGACACACGAACCATAGAATACGGAGTTCCATTGCTACCTCCTTCCTGGGCAATCCTGGGCGAGCGCCAGGACATTACAGGTCGATACGCTCCACGCCTGGGAAGCCCAGCACAAAGTCCGGGCCGTAGATCGAAGACGGGGTCTGGAACCCAGGCCTGAAGTCCGAGGACAAGATGCGCTGCATGATCTCCACCGTCGCCAGCGCGGTGAACGTATATCCTTCCGGCGTCCGCAGGCGCGACCGGACGGTCTGCCCGTCGGCATTGGAGGCCTCGCCGAGGATGAGACTGAATCCCTCGCGGCGCTGCGCCTCCGTCGGCCCGCTTCGCGCCAGGCGAAGGGCCTGCTTCAGCAATCCCCTGACCGGTCGCGCGTACAAAAGCGGACCGACCACGCGCATGAGGCGCAGCGCGCGCAGGGCAGCCGGCGGGAAGGCCATGTAGGTTTCGATGTTCGGGATGCCGGTGCTGTGATATGCAGTGGATACATCTCCCCAGCCGATGGAGACTACGTCCACCGGCCCGCGCCCGAAATCGGCCTGGCGCACGCTCCAGGCCGGCGGCACCTGCACCAGTCTCCCGTCCCGGCGGATCATGCCCTGGCGGTGCATATTCTCGATAGCCGAGCGCGCCGTACCGCGCGAGACGCCGCCGCGCAGGCCGCGGATGTACAGGCGCAGGTGGTTGGCCGAGAGCAGCCGTTGCTTGAGGTGCGCCGCCAGGCAGTCGGTGGGAACCACGTCGAAGCCCGCGCCGGGCAGCAACATGACTTTGGCGCGCCGCGCGTCCTCATCCATGTTGGCGAGCGCCTCGAAGCCGGGGATCTCGCCGCTGATGTCCACGTAATGGCGGCGCGTGACGAGACAGGCCTCCGCCATCTGCCGGAAGGTGTGGACGAACGGCCCGGCGCAATGCAGCACGGCGCTGGTTTCATCCAGCGCGGCGTACAGGGCGCGCGTGTCGTCCAGCGAGAAGGCGCGATAGTCCAGCCCCAGCGCCGCGCCCTGTGCGCGCAGGCGTTTTTCATTCCGCCCGGCCAGCAAGGGGCGCAAACCCTTTGCAACGGCCAGGTCGGCGATCAGTTGTCCGGTGTAGCCATAGGAGCCGTAGAGCAGGAAAGTGTTCACGTAAATATTATAGCGTAGGTTTCGCAGACTATACGCTATAATTCTCCTATGCCTCCCAACAAACTCAACGACCTCGACCCGAAGTCCTGGCTCAAATTCCAGAAATCCTGGTTCATCCACAACCCGCCGCCGCGCAAGAAAGGGGTGCTGGTCCACCCGGCCAAATTCCCGGAGACCCTGGCGCAGGAATTCATCGAATTCTTCACCAAGGCCGGGGAAACCGTCCTCGACCCGATGGCAGGCACGGGCTCCGCGCTGGTGGCGGCGCTGCGGGCGGGACGAAACTCCTTCGGCATCGAACTCAATCCCAAGTACGCCAAAATCGCCAAACAGATCATCGCTGAAGAGCGCGAATCCCTTGGTCCGTCAATCGAAAATCTAAAATCCGAAATCATGATCGGCGATGCCGGTCAAGCGGCGCAATTCGATCTTCCGATCTTCGATTACGTGCTCACCTCCCCGCCCTACTGGGACATGCTGCACGCCCGCGGCGCGGAGACGCAGAAGAAACGCCGCGCCTCCGACGGGATGGATGTGTTCTACTCCGACGACCCGAACGACCTGGGCAACGTCCACGAGTACGAGGAATTCCTTGCCAGACTGGTCGCCATCTACAATGGATTGAAGCCGCTGCTGCGCGAAAAATCCTACCTCACCATCATCGTCAAGAACGTCAAGAAGGGCGGCCAGATCTACCCCCTGGCCTGGGACCTGGGCCGCGAACTGGGCAAGACCTACACGCTCAAAGATGAAAAAATCTGGTGCCAGGACAACCAGCGACTGGCGCCTTACGGCATGAACAGCGCCTGGGTCAGCAATACGTTTCACCACTATTGCTTGCAGTTCAGGAATGAAGGTTGACCTGCAAAGTGGTAAAATAGATTATCAGATTTCGCAAATTTGAGATCGGAGAGCGCATGAACGAACCCGTCTTGCAAGTCAGGAGCAACGGCCAGATCACCCTGCCGTCCGGCATTCGCCGCAAGGCCAACATCAAGGAAGGCGACCTGCTGCAGATCGTTGTCGAGTCGGATGGGACGCTGCGACTGGTACCCCAGATCGCGGTCAATCGTTCGCAGGCCTGGTTTTGGACGCGCCGCTGGCAAGCCGGGGAGCGCGAGGCCGATGATGACCTATTGGAAGGCCGCTTCGAAGATTTCTCCAACATGGAAGACCTGATCGCCGACCTGGGGAAGGATACGGCATGATCTTCCGCAGGACGGAAAGGTTCCGGAAGGCGTTCCATTCCCTGCCCGCCAATATCCACGCCAAAACCATAAAAGCATTGGCGCTCTTTGGGCAAAACCAGGGGCATCCTTCCCTGCAGGTCAAGAAGATGCAAGGCAGGGACGGGATTTGGGAAGCGCGCATCGACCAGAAATATCGCTTCACCTTTCATTATGAAAAAAGCAGGTCGGGAGACATTTTGTGCGTTCTTCGCAATGTGGATAACCACGCTGAATGTTTGAGGAATCCGTAAAAGCGCGGAGGATGGGTGAAACCTCCTGGACTGCAAGTTCCAAATTTAGAACGTCCATCGCCGGGATGGATCATTTTATGGAGCGCGGCGATCGTGTTGGCCGTCATCGCCTTCAACCTTACCCGCAACTTTGTCGCCGCCTGGCAGGTTACAGAAATGCCCGGCGTTGCAATTGAGGAGAGCAATCCAGAAGCGGCGCCAACCGAATCCGAAAGCGATCTGCCCCCCGAAGTGGCTGCGCCGGAAATCGACCTGCCGCCCGCCTGGGATGGCGCCAGCCGCGTCACGCTCTTGTTCATTGGATTGGACGAGCGCGATTGGGAAATTGGCTCAGGCGCCCCGCGTTCGGATACGATGATCTTGTTCACCATCGACCCGATCAGCGAAACGGCCGGGATGCTTTCCATTCCACGCGATATATGGACGAATATTCCCGGCTTTGGTTACAGCCGCATCAATACGGCTTACTCTATGGGCGAAGCGTACAAGTTGCCCGGCGGCGGGCCTGCTATGGCGGTAAAGACAATAGAACAGTTCATCGGCGTGCCGATCCAATATTATGCGCAGGTGGATTTCGAAGCCTTCGAAGAGGCCATCGATGCCATCGGCGGGGTGTATCTGTGCGTGCCTGGGAAGATCAAGATCGACCCGATCGGCCCCAAACCGCCAACAGTGATCCAGAAAGGCTGCCAAACCTTGCATGGATATCAAGTTTTGGGCTATGTACGCAACCGCCACACTCCAGGCGGCGACATAGATCGCGCCAACCGCCAGCAACAAGTGATTATGGCTTTGGTGGATCAGGTTTTTTCGCCGCAAAATTTCCCGACCATGGTCACAAAAGCGCCGAAAATTTACGACGAGGCGCAGGCAGGACTGCGAACCGACCTGTCGTTTACAGACGCCCTGAAATTAGGGACATTGCTTTCGCAGATTCCCACAGAAAATATCGAACGCGGCGTGATCGACTATTCCATGGCCGTACTCGACAGCGTGATCGTCGACGGGAAAAAGGCCAGCATCCTCAAACCCTTCCCCGACCAGATCCGCGTGTTGCGCGATGAAATTTTTACCGCCTCCGGCGCGCTCAGTCCTATGGCCGCCGGCGACCCGGCAACCCTCATGCGGGCGGAGGCGGCCCATGTGCGCGTCCTGAACGGCGCATGGAGCGACGGCCTGGCAGAACGGAGCGCCAATTACCTGCTTGCGCAAGGGATACAAGTGACAGAAACCGGGAAAGCCGACCGTATGTATGACCGGACGGTTATTGTGCTGTATGGGCCAAAACTTTACACGCTGCGTTATCTCTACACCATGTTTGGGATGAATGCTCCCTCCCAGGTCCTGCTCGAACCGGATCCGACCTCCACAGTGGATGTGGAAATCCGCATCGGAAACGATTGGCTTGCCCTGCTCCCGGCTGGATATTAGCCGCAGCAATTCTTGTAAACATGCTCACCGCCTCCGACTTCCTGCGCCTGCCCTACACCCCCGACCTGACCCAGGGCGGCATCGCCTACGCTGTCCGCTCTCTGCCCTACACCTACGACCGCATGGGCGGCTCGCCCTTCCACCGCCTGCGGCGCATCGTCGCGGGCGTGGCCGTCGAACTGGCCTTCCGCCGCCACCTCAGCCAGCAGGGCATCCCCTACGACGTCAAAGGCGCCACCCCCTTCACCGACCCGGACCGCTATGACGTCTCGCTGGGCGGCCATCGCTGCGACATCAAGTCCTTCATCATTTCCTACCGCGACCAGATCAATGCGCTTCGGACTCACCCCGAACTGCTCCTGGAAGCCCCGGCCCTGGTGCCGTCCGACCAGCACGCCGCCGACGGCCACCGCGCCGACGACCTGTACCTGTTCGCCTTCCTGAGCGGACTGGTCGCCGCCTCGCAAGAGGACCTGCAAAAAGCGCTGGAGGCCGGCCAACCCGCTTACCTGGTACACGCCCTGCCCAAAGCCTGGACTCGTCCGCAGGCCTGGCAGTCGCTGGCCCCGCTGGCGCTCAAATCCGAATCAGGCGAGACGATGACCGTCGAAATCGGCGGGCAGGCCGAAAGTCGGGAGTTTTTGACGCGCGAGGTGGAACTGCCCCCGCGCACGAAAGTCACAGTCAACGATCCCTTCTTTGCGTTGTCGTCCGTCCATGTCCGCCAACTGCCCGGCGCGCGCATCGGCATCCACAGCCCGGTCATGGGAGAAGCGTACATCATCGACCCGTTCGCCTGGGGCAACATCTGGGTGTACGGCATGGGCATCACCCTGACCGGTTACATGCCCCACGACGAATTCGGGCGCCGCAGCCGCCAGGTGCCGCCCGGCAGCCGCGTGTTCCAATATGCCAGCACGAAGACCAAGAACCTGGCTGTGCCTGTCTCTGACCTGAAACCCCTGCCCGACCTGTTCGAGCGCGTCAGGGACTGGGAGGCGGGGAAAAAGGAAGTCTGAAAAAATGACCGGGCCAAAAACGATTACTCATTAGCTCAATCGTGTTTAACAATCTCTTCAGCAAAATTATTGTATACAAATAGAAAATGATCTTCGAACAAGAGATGCAAATTTCTAAAAGGCACTTCCGAAGTTGTCTGCAAGTTGGGCTTACTATACTCTAATGCAGGGACCTCACCCCAAAGAATCTTGCTTTGTATAGTGTCATCATTTTGTTTTGGAACTCGAATTTTGCCATAATGATATTGCTCAACCAATACCGATTGATCGGTCAACAACATAAAGCCCTCAGGCGCTGAGATAAATTTCTTGACCCCAATATCACAAGATTTCTGGCTAGCGCTCAATTCTTCCAATAGGTTCAACATGTTTTCCATACTCTCCTTAGCATGAACATACAAAGTTTCTCTTTTGTATATTTTTTTGTTGCAAAAATCATGCCAATTCGCATTTGGATGTTTTAATAAATATTCCCGAAAAGACCTCATTTTTGCTTGCTCACATTCGGGATCAATAAGCATTACCCGCACCTTCAATCCTGGCCGCCCAGCAACTTTACTAAAAGAGTCAAATAATTCTCCATCACTAAAAAACGAATG
This sequence comes from Chloroflexota bacterium, assembly GCA_049324135.1. Classification (GTDB taxonomy): domain Bacteria; phylum Chloroflexota; class Anaerolineae; order Anaerolineales; family Villigracilaceae; genus JAABUE01. The sequence continues at coordinate 37,888 of JBMOMO010000288.1, read as the reverse complement.
CAAGGTTATGCCTTTAAGATACAGACGCTCATTGGCGCTTTCCATCAGATGAAATACACGTTTTTTCCACAAGAAGGGGTCATAGTACATATTAGCAACATTAGCGCGTCGAATTGCAATATCGCAACCTTGAGCATGATTTTTCAGATAATCATCAGGTCCCACAGACGAATTTTCCCAAAGATAATCGAAATGCGCTTCCATTCTCTCTTGCATCGAGCAAACTTGAATATCGTTGCTCTTCCTGCCATGGAAACAGATTATGGGAGCGTTGCGATTGAGATTGTTTTCTCCCCCAAAATGATATTGTTGAACATAGGAAACAAAATCGGTGTGAACTAAGAATAACATTGGGGCAGTTCTGTACAAACGAACATCAAATTTGATAAAATTTTTTCCCTGTGCCAAAGCAACTAACCTCTGTAAGGTTTTTATAGACTCCAAAGCACTATTTTCCAGGCTTCCCGCTCTTACACTCCACATTTCATCAGCTTTTGCCCTATGATAAGCGCCCTCACACGATGGATCAATTAGTAATATTTTAATATCCAGAGGGCGCGTCAATTGATCGCCTCTGACATATGACTCGATAACCTGCCACGCCTCATGCAAACCACTTGGGCTTGGGCGCAGAAAATCATTAAGCGTGACTCCAATAATCCGCAATTTACTATTAGTACAATCTAGGATATCGGATTTTATGTCGTGACTGGCTTCGATTCGACTCTCATAGACGCGAAACATGTCACATCTTTGCATGGTATCTAAAGAAGAAACATACGACGCAATCTTGCTGGTTTGTTCTGATACCTTTTCTTGAAGTTGATTCAAGGCAAAGTTTAATTCCTGCTTGTATTCTTCGTCTTGCATCTTCCTATGAGTTCCTATGAAATCAACTTCCTTCCTGGTTAGATACCATTTAGCAATAATGGCAATCGTTGTAGAGACAAGAAGCGTCTTTCCAGCTTCAAAAGCAACCAAGTGCAGAATAGATACATCGCGATCATTGAAAGAAATCACAATTAATCCTACACCTAAAATAACTGTTAAAATCATAGTAAGGAATAGATTTTTGGCAACAAGATTCCCTACTGTTGCCAACAAACCCTTTTCACTTCTCGTTCTCATATTGTTGCCACCTTTCTAAGTGATAGCCTTTCTGGAATTGAATCGGCAGTAGAACATTACAACAAAGCCCGGATAGATTCGATCATCTTCTGAAGCCCATATACTTTATTCCCATTTCTCAGAAAATCAAGGATGGCGTTCGAATACACTGTGTCGGTAAACCGCAGGCTGGTCATACTTTGACGGTAGGGAATGGTGAATTCCAGGGTTTTTTTCCTGGTCGCGATCACAAAGTCACTGCGGCTATTGACCCTGATCAAGCAATACTCATAAACGCGCATCAGACGATCCAATACCGCTTCCCGGCTCTTTTCCCAAACCTGCTCCAGCCTGAGCAACCCCATGATGGTGCTTGCTTCGACACAAATTGCCCTGGCAAATTCTGTATTCTTTGCCACAATATCGAAATCGTGCGTATGGAATAAGTCATGAGGGACAATATCCACCGAAGTCAAGACGCCCGCCTCCTTTGCCAGGCGCATCAAATGTTTTGCGGCTTGGCGTTGTTCCTCCCTGAGCAAGGTATATCCCGAAACGTGAAAAACGCTGGCCTTCTGGACAATGTCCTGAGCGCCGTTCGGTAAATTATCGAGTGTAAAGCCCGCATTTGCCCCTCGATCAGCGAACATGATCCGATTGTCATCCGGCTGGTAGAGGATGATCACCTTCCCCGTCCCGTGTTTGTCCCATGAGAAAAGCGGGGTTATTCCTCCTTTCTCCAGTCTGTTGATGACCGTCTGTGCAGCTACATCTGGTAACTGACGAGTCTCGTCATATCCTACAGTAGCTAAAAGATAAGATTCAGAAAACCCCGCCTGCCTAGCCGCTTCGGCGAAAAACACCCCGTTCCCCCCAACAAGCGACCTAATCTCTTTGAAATAGCAACCAGACAGTTTCGAAGATTCGCCAAAGGGGACATCCATGGCCTCCACGACCAGGTCCATATTGACATCGCCCAGTGTTACGGCCCTAAACATGATTCGATAACCCTCGAAAATATGGAGTCAGCGCATCCCATGTGGCCCGCACCTGCTCCTTGTTCGGATAGAGCAGCCAGTCCCAGGCCGGATCGTTTATTCCCAACCGCATCGCAAGTTTCCGACGCAAATACTGAGATTCGATTGGCGTATTGACCGGGAATCCCCATTGATCCCCGTTTTGGCATTGGTAGTAAATATAAGCCATTCCGCTATTTGTCCAATCTTTCAATTCCGACAAATCTTTGATTTTCCTCGAGACTGCGCTGGAAAAACCGAACTTGCCATTTTGCGCATCCTTTTGGATATCTTCCAAGATATCTACATCTGTCACGCAGACATGTAGATGGGCATGTTCTACACAACAACCCGCATTGATTTCATTGACAAAACTTGGGCCATGCTCGAACGCGATTGGCTGACCGAAATGTTTGGAAAGAATCTCCAAGACAAGGTCCTTGACTGACAGGAATTCTTTCAATAAATCACCGGGCAAAGAAGCGATGGAACCATACGGCTTCTCAGGCAAAATCAGCAAGTAGACTTTTCCCAAAGATCCAAGTCCTGGCAAAACGACGAATTGTTCGGTTCGATAAAGAATACGGCTTGGAAATTCATCAGGAGTGAATAGAAGCCGAAAATTATATTCACCGTTCCCAGAGAACTCATTACAAAACGTACAGCCGTTTTCGTCATGATGATGGATTAATTGAACACCATCGGTCGCCATAGGAAAACTCCACGTCACTTGATTTCATCCGCAACGACAACCCTGAATCCAAAACTTGGGCTTTTACTTTCCTGGTCCATGCGACCTCGGTAGATGCCGCTTGCAAAGCGTTGAATGGTATACCACGAACCGCCTCGTGCAATCCTGACGCCTTTGGTCAGTTGGGACTCGCGTCCATCATCCATTTTGTATGGATACTCTTTTGCCAGGGAATTACACCACTCAAACACATTGCCGACGCCATCACTTATCCCATAGACGCTATTCCCGATTTCGAAAATTCCTACCGAGGAAGTCGAACCCAGGCCGGTATCGAGGATATTACATGCACCTGCAATCCATTCATCTCCCCATGGATATAAGCGGGGTCTGGACTCTATTGGGTCCCACCTGACGGCTTTCTCCCATTCTGCCTCTGTAGGGAGGCGCACCACTTTGCCGCTTGGGACAATCCCTTTCTTTCTTGCCAGCGCAGTCAGCCATTTGCAATATTGGTTGGCGTCTTCCCAACTAATATCCGTCACTGGATGGTTGCTCTTCCCCTCAGGAGGCCGGCTATGTCTCCAGTAACCAGGAACTTGGGAATAGCCAGTTGCGCGGACGAACAACTCATATTCTGCTTCTGTCACTGGATACCTGGCTATTTGATAATCAGGCAGGTTGACTTCGAACAGGATTTCGTCCGGCAAAACATCCTCTGCCGCATCTTTCAAACCCATTTTGAATGTTCCCGCAGGGATAGGAACGAGCTCCGGGAAAATGACCGCATGGCCATCTATGATCTCAGATTCAAAGCGCAGATCGCCCACATCCCCTAAAAGGCTGCCAATATAAGCCCGTTTGGTCACCACCAATTGCTCATTTCTGCACATCGCATAGAATGTGCGGCGAAGTTCCTTGACCAAATCCTGTCCGGTGGCATCCTTTGTCAAGGACGGCCTCCCAATGGCTGCAATGGCTTCCCCTACCAGGATGTAAATGTCCGCGCTCTTGACATCCTTGCTATCGACTTCATGATACAGACGGTTGACGGCGTCAATGGCTTGGAAATCATAACTCTCAAGCGCCATTTGCTCCACCGCCATGATGAACACTTCTCGCCATTGGTCATAACTTCCGCGCACCAGGGACACTGCCAGTCTCGAAAAATCACGTTGGCTACACAAATGCCGGGCGGCCAGGTACTCTTGGAAACTGCGGTGTATTGCAACAAAAATGCCTTCCTGCACTTCATCTAAGAGCCCAACCCGTTCACGAATATAGACATCAACGAATTCGGTCGCTTTTTCATATGCCTGTGGAGGAGCGATGCCGGCATCTTTAAGCAATTGTCCTATTTCTTCTTTAAGGATATTCGCGTTGATTAACGCCAGTTCGTCATTCTTGACCTGGCTGTGAGCATCGAAAACTACTTTGTAGAATACACGCTCGATATCCCGAGGCTTTACAATGCGTTGTAGGTTCAGCGAAATAAAAATATCCAGGTTTTGTAACTCGTCAGCAAGCCTTGAACCGTGTTTGACTGCCTCCCAGCGCCATAGCAAAAGGTCGGTGCATTGCTGGTATAAGGCTACTTTCGTATCGGGGAGTTCCCCATAATGGTCATGAACGATTGCCATGACCGTCAACAGAAGTGGGTTGGCAGCAATACGTCGCAACTCCGGTCGAGTTCCCAAGGCGCTTTCCAGGTTCCCGGCTTTGTTTTTGCCCACACTCTCATTGAAACGTCCAATGCGGCCTAATTCTGCAAACCAATGCTCAATAAAAGAGCGAATTCTTTTATCGTCCAGCGTTCCCAGGGTAACGACATGGAAGCCCCTGACCATCCAAGGCATTTTGACCGCTTCCAATTCAGAGCGCGGGTAAGATGCAGTACGGCAAGTGACCACATAACGACATTTTGGGAATTTCTCCGCAAAATCAGTGATGCATTCAGCAATCCGCTGGCGGGTTTTCTTGTCAACCACTTCATCCAAGCCGTCGAAAAAGGCAATGACATCTCCTCGTTGCAAATAACCAGGCAACAACCTGGAAAAGCCTTCGGCGTCCATCATCCTAAGCATAGATGTTAGCAACCAGAAGATAAAACCTTCCTCCCGCTTTGCCGGTCTTTTGCTTGCAAGCATTTCATTGAGGGGGAGTTCGCCTAAAGCGATCCTGATAGGCAGCAAATGGCCTTGTGACCATGTGGCATCATCTGACTTGAGCGCACTGATCCAACTACCGCTTTGCGAGGTGTCCAAACGGTCGCCGCTTAGACACAACGTCAAGTATTTTACAAATGTGCTTTTCCCCGACCCCGGCCCGCCCAGAAGAACCAACCGGTTATGCTGGTTCAGGGCGTTCAGCGCCGAGACAGGAATTGGATCTTTCAAATACGTGGTTGGGGCAACATCCTCCGCTACATCTGTAGTCAGAAGATCAACATAGATAGATTTTAACTCGACACTTTTTTGCCTGGGATCGCTGACTTTGCTATCAATACCACCCAACGCTACAAAACGGCTTTCCGAAAAAACACGTTGAAGGTACCGCGCCTCAGCATCCTCTTCTTTGCCAGAGTCAAGATCGGCGCTATTACTTTCTTGCGCCCCCCCATCTGCTATGTTTGAATCCTGATGCCGCTCAGGTTTTGGCCGAAATTGAAAAAAAGAAATAACAATTACAAATATTACCAAAAGCAACAAAAAATATTTTCCCCAATCTTCTACCAGAGGCGGCGCTATCACATACGCCAGGATCATCAAAATAATCAACGCAATTGCCGCCAGATAAGGCTGGAAATTGATTTTTGTAACAATTTCTTTCAAAACTTCTTCGAAAGGAACGCTCTTGTTGTCTTTTTTCATAAGGGGCTACGACCTTTGAGACAATATTGCGAAAAGAAGTCATTTCTTCTCTGGATAGGTTAAGAAATTATACAATACAATTCCAGGATGGGATTATAATCATATCGGTTCAGGATTTATTACGCTTACAACCGGGTGCGAAAAGCATTTCGCTGCGCTACCCCCGGCCACAAGTAAATATTTGGGAAGTCCATCTTTACTACCTGTCAGCCAAGAGGATGCTTGCATGGACCATTTCAAACATCGTTTTGCAAATAACCCAGGGCTGGTCGAAAAGACCATTGCCAGTTATGACCAACACGCCGATGCCTTCCTCAAAAAGCACGGCGACTTTGAACCTATTGAAGCGCTCTTGGAATTCCAACGATTCGTCATGCCGGGCAGTCGCGTTTTAGATGCTGGTTGTGGATTGGGAAGGGACACAGATTACCTGAGAAAGCACGGTTATCCACAAAGTATCGGTCTCGACATGTCCTTTGGCATGTTGAACATGGGCGCTCGCTCTGCAAATTTCCAATTTCCGGCTGTACAGGCAGACTTCCGCGCACTTCCCCTTGCAGCGCAGAGCTTCGATGGCGTTTGGGCGGTGGCATCCATTATCCATATTCCGAGAGGGAATGTAGAAAACGTCCTCAAAGAATTCAAGCGCATTCTCAAACCCGGCGGCTTTGTATACTTGAGTGTAATCAAAGGAAGCGGCGAAGAAGCCGAATCGGGTGAAGAAGATGTCGTGCAAAGGGGTTGGCGCTATTTTGTGTTCTACGAATTGGATGAAATGAAGACTCTCTTACAAAAAGCCGGGCTTAAAAGTATCGTTTCATGGGACCGTCCGGGTAAATCTCCAACAACGAAAAAAGAGTTCAAAAAACGTGACTGGATTCACCTCATCGCCAAATCTTGAGCATGACGTCGAATTACACGGATCAAATCAAGCGGCAAACACGGGATGCGTATAACTGGCTGGCGGCAAGTTATGCGCAAAACTGGGGCAACCACATTGACCAGACGCTGACCGAACCTTTTTTGAAATTACTTCCGCCACAAGCGATTATCTTGGATGTAGGCTGTGGCCCAGGGCAATATACCAAATACTTTGCGCGCCGGAACTGTAAAACCGTGGGAATTGATTTATCTGCCAATATGCTGGGGCAAGCCAGACCCATCTTTCGAAATGGGCTTTTTTCCAGAATGGACATGTGGAACATGGGATTCCCAACAGGCCTGTTTGACGCCCTATGGGTATGCGCATCCTTCCCTCATGTTCCCGAGAACGAAGCCGTGCGCGTCTTGACGGAATTCAAGCGGATAATCAAAAACCAGGGAGTGCTTTTCCTGGGAATTATCCTGGGAGATGCGCCGGTTCGCATCGAGAGCAGGCAAGAGATGGGAAATTATGACCGCGAAGGCCGTTTCTTCCAATGGTATCGAGAGTTGCCCCAATTTGAGCCTTACCTGATCGGAGCCGGTTTCGAGATCGTCGAAACCAGGTCGAGGACCATCCACAGCAACGTCGTAGAAAATGCGCGCTGCAAAACGAATACCTGGCTGAATATTTACTGCCGTGCTACGTAAAAATGCATATCTAACATCGTTACATACCAAAGAAACCGCTACCTTTTACGGATCGGCGGTTTTTCGTGTCGGGGTGGGCAGACTTGCCTGTCCTTGTAAAGGAAACCGCCGACCCACATTCGGATCGGCGGTTTTTCTAGTCGGGGTGGGCGGACTTGAACCGCCGGCCCCCGCGTCCCAAACGCGGTGCGCTGCCAACTGCGCTACACCCCGGGCGAGGCGAGTATAATGCGAAGGTTGAAAATCCGCAAGCAGATTGGACAATATGACCCGCCTTCGCCGTCTTCTCCTTCTCCTCCCGCTCCTGGCCGGACTGTGGGCCTGCTCCCCGTCCAACCAGCCGACTCCTACACCCACAGCCATCCCCCCCACGCTGACGCCGGTCCCGTCTCCCACCGTTACGCCCACCGCCACGCCGTTGGGCTGCTTGAGCCAGCCGGGGCGCGTGGAACAGGGCGCTGTCAACGAAACCACGCCGCCGCAAGAATATATCATCTATTTGCCTCCCTGTTATGACGAAAAACCGGACATGCGTTACCCGGTCCTCTACCTCCTGCACGGACAGACCTACACCGACGACCAGTGGGTGCGCCTGGGGGCCGTGACAGCCGCTGACAGGCTGATCCTGGGTTACGAAGCGCAGCCCTTCATCATCATCCTGCCCGATGACCGCTATTGGAACGTGCCAGCCGGGCCGGGCTTCGGGCAACGCCTGGTAGACAATCTGATCCCCTACATTGACCAGCGCTACCGCACCCTGCCCGACCGGGAACACCGCGCCCTGGGCGGCATGTCGCGCGGGGCCGGTTGGGCCTTGCAACTCGGCCTGGAGCGATGGGATCTGTTCGGCGCGCTCGGCTTGCATTCCCTGGCCGCCTTTGGCGATGACCGTCCCTTCCTGGAAGACCGGCTCGAACAGATCCCGCCCGAATCCTGGCCGCGCATCTTCCTGGACATGGGCGACAGCGACCAGGAACTGGGCTTCAACAGTCAGTTCGAAGCCCTGTTGACCCAGATGGGCATCCCGCACGAGTGGCATCTCTACCCCGGCCTGCACGACGAGCAGTACTGGAGCGCGCACGTGGAAGAATACCTGCGCTGGTATGCGCAAGGCTGGGAAATGCAAGGTGAACAAGCCCAAACCATTACCCCAACGCCATCCCCCTGAACGCCGAACTGATATAATTCCGCCATGCCACTTTCCCTTCAAGAAGTCGAACATATTGCCCGCCTGGCTCGCCTGGAGTTGACCGACGAGCAAAAATCGCTCTACCGCGAACAACTGGAAGCCATCCTCGACCATTTTGCCAAATTGCAGGAACTGGACACAAAGGATGTGTCTCCCACTGCCAGCGTCTCGGCGGCGCATTCCCCCCTGCGCGCGGACGAGGCCCGCCCCGGTTTGGGTCGTGAAGCCCTGCTTGCCAATGCGCCCCAGCAAGAACAAGGGCAGTTCAAAGTCCCGCCGGTATTCGAGTAAGCCATGACCGATCTCTTTGAACTCAGTCTCAAAGAAATGCAGGCCGGCCTGCGCGCGCGGGAATTTTCCAGCCGCGCGTTGGTGAGCGCTGTGTTGGAACGCATCGCACAGTTGAACCCATCCCTGCATGCCTTCCTGCACATTGCGTCAGAAAGCGCCTTGCAGCAAGCAGACGGGGCAGACAAGGCCGGGCCGGATAACAGCCAGCCCTTGCGCGGCATCCCGATTGCCGTGAAAGACGTGCTGACCGTCGAGGGGATGCCTGCCACGGCCGGCTCGAAGATCCTGGAAGGCTTCCTGCCGCCCTACACGGCCACCGCTGTCCGGCGCTTGCAGGAGGCCGGCGCCATCGTGATCGGCAAGACCAACACCGATGAGTTCGCCATGGGCTCGTCCACCGAAAATTCGGCCTATGGCGTGACGCACAATCCCTGGGACTTGTCGCGCGCGCCGGGCGGCTCTTCGGGCGGCTCGGCGGCGGCCACGGCGGCGCGGCTCGTCCCGGCGGCGCTCGGCACTGACACGGGCGGTTCGGTGCGCCAACCGGCTTCGTTCTGCGGCGTGACCGGCCTGAAACCGACCTACGGGCGCGTCTCGCGTTACGGACTGATCGCCTTCGGCTCGTCGCTGGACTGCGTGGGCGCGTTTGGCCGCACGGCCGAGGATGTGGCCGAGGTGTTCACCGTCATGGCCGGGCGCGATCCGCTGGACGCTACCTCGTCGGATGCGGAAGCGGCGGCGATAGACTTCAGCCATGCCGATTTGCGGGGGACCAGGATCGGCGTCCCGAAGGAATATTTCATTAAGGGGATGCAGGCCGAAGTCGAAGAAAAGACGCGGGCGGCCGTCGCGCAGTTCGAGTCCCTGGGGGCGGAAGTCCACCAGATCAGCCTGCCGCACACCGAGTACGCGCTGCCGGTCTATTACATCCTGGCCCCGGCGGAGGCTTCGGCCAACCTGGCGCGCTTCGACGGCGTCCGTTACGGGCCGCGCGCGCAGGCCGATACGCTCATGGAGGTCTTTTTCAAGACGCGCGGGCAGAAGTTCGGCGCGGAGGTGACGCGGCGCATCATGCTGGGGACGTATGCGCTTTCGGCGGGCTATTACGACGCCTTCTACGGGCAGGCGCAGAAGGTGCGCACGCTCATCACGCGGGACTTCGAGGCTGCCTTCCGCGAAGTGGACCTGATCGCCTGCCCGACGACGCCCACCACCGCCTTCCGCATCGGGGCGCACGAGAACGACCCGCTGGCGATGTACCTGGAAGACGTGTTCACGCTGCCCGCCAGCCTGGCGGGTGTGCCGGGCATCACGTTCCCGGTGGGCTTCGACCGGGATGGGCTGCCGGTAGGGATGCAACTGCTTGCGCCGCACTTCGGCGAGGCCGCGTTGCTGCGCGCGGCCCATGCCTACCAGCAGGCCACAGACTGGCATAAACGCAAGCCTGGGATTTAAGAACATCCCGAAGGTCTTCGAACCTTTGGGACGGTACCATCATTATCGGAGAACTATGAACATTTTCGTTACAGGCGGGGCAGGTTACATCGGCTCGGCTGCCGCAGAAGCGCTGATCGAGGCCGGGCACCAGGTCACCGTATACGACTCGCTCATCACCGGCCACAGGCAGGCCGTACCGCAGGGGGCGCAGTTCATCCACGCCTCGCTGGACGACAGTCACGCGCTGGCCGAGGCGCTCACCGCCCAAAAGTTCGACGCGCTGATGCACTTTGCGGCCTTCATCGAGGCGGGGGAAAGTATGAAGGAGCCGGGGCGCTTCTACCAGAACAACCTGGTCAACTCCCTGCATTTGATTGAAGCCTGTGTGCAGGCCGGGGTGAAGCGATTCGTGCTGTCTTCGACGGCGGCGGTGTACCGTTCCAGCGACCAGCCGCTGACCGAGGACGCGCCGCTCGAGCCGACCAATGTGTACGGCCATACCAAACTAATGGTCGAGCAGGCGCTGGACTGGTATCGGCAGATCCACGGTCTGCGCTATGCCGCCCTGCGCTATTTCAATGCCTGCGGGGCGCTGCCTGGGCGCGGCGAGGCGCACCAGCCCGAGTCGCACATCATCCCGCTCATCCTGCAAGTGCCGCTCGGCCAGCGTCCCCATTTTGCCTTGTACGGAACGGACTATCCCACGCCGGACGGGACTTGCATCCGCGATTACATCCACATCGCGGACCTGGTTTCGGCGCACCTGCTGGCCTTGGATGCGTTGGGCGAACAGGATCGCCTGGTCTACAACATCGGCAACGGCAACGGCTACTCGAACCTGGAAGTGATCGAGGCTGCCCGCGCCGTCACCGGCCACCCGATCCCGGTCGAAGAAGCGCCGCGCAGGGTTGGCGATCCCGCCCGGCTGGTGGCCTCGTCCGACAAGATCCGCCGCGAGTTGGGCTGGCAGCCGCAGCACACCGACCTGGCCGACATCCTGTCCAGCGCCTGGGAATGGCACCGCTCGCACCC
>JBMOMO010000288.1:0-26583 GCA_049324135.1 Chloroflexota bacterium | reverse complement strand
GGGTTGGCGATCCCGCCCGGCTGGTGGCCTCGTCCGACAAGATCCGCCGCGAGTTGGGCTGGCAGCCGCAGCACACCGACCTGGCCGACATCCTGTCCAGCGCCTGGGAATGGCACCGCTCGCACCCCAAGGGGTATGAGGCGTGACCTTCCTCGTCGTCCTCCTCGGCTGGATCTTCTCGCTCTGCCTGCACGAATTCTCCCACGCCTTCGCGGCCTACCTGGGCGGCGACCACACCGTCCGCGACAAAGGCTACCTGACCTTCAACCCGCTCAAGTACACGCACCCGGTCTATTCGCTGCTCCTGCCCCTGCTGTTCCTGGTGATGGGCGGGATCGGGCTGCCCGGCGGCGCAGTGTACATCGAGACCTGGCGCCTGCGCAGCAAACATTGGGTGACGGCTGTCTCGCTGGCGGGACCCATCTCGAACCTGCTCCTGGCCCTCATCCTGGCGCTGGTCCTGCGCTTTGCTTCCGTTAATACCTCTGGCATCTGGCCGGGGCTGGCCTTCCTGGCGCTGTTACAAGTGACGGCGGTGGCGCTCAACCTGATCCCTGTGCCGCCCTTCGATGGTTACGGCGCCATCGAGCCGCATCTGGGCGAAGGGATACGCATGCAGATCGCCCCCCTGCGCGGCGCAATGACCTGGATCGTCTTCCTGGCGCTGTGGTACGTGCCGTTCGTCAGTGACTTGTTCTGGGGTATCGTTTTCTTTATTTCACAGATACTGGGCATCCCGCTCGACCTGGCCAGCGCCGGTTACCACCTGTTCCGGTTTTGGGGATAGCAAGGCATTGCCTGAAAAAGTTACGCTTCCGATAATTCCCGATACACAAACCACTGCCCCTTGCGGTCATCCACGTTCTTCATGGCGCGGTCATAGTAGATGTCGAAGATCTGTCCGCTATCCACCCTGACGCGGAAGTAATACCTGCCTACATTCAACGAGCCGCGCGTGGACGCGACTGCGGCGTGCGCCGGCCGCATGTTGCGGGCATAGCGTCCGCGCCGGGTGAAGTCGGTCCACAAGGAGAGCATCTCCACAATGCGGTAGGTTTTCGAATCCCAGGTAAATCCGTTCGGGCAATCGGGGGCTTTTTCCCGCAGGGGAGATGCGTCGAAAATGGGTTCAATTGGAAGGTCGAAGAAATGCAGCGGGCAGAAATCCATGTCCCTGTTATCGCGTCGGCGTTACCCTCAACCTGCGCGCCAGGAAGATCACGGCAACCAGCGCCAGAGCCGCAACCACCAGGCCTGGGAGTCCGACTTCATCAGCGAAACCAGACGTTGGCAAGGCGGTTGAGGTCGGGAAGACCGTCGTTGTAGAGCCGGCCACTTGCGTAAGGCCAGCAATTACCGTAGCGGTAGCCGGGTCTGGTGTGCTGGTAAATTGGGTACTGGTCGCCGAAGGTTGGGCTACGACCAACGTTTCCGTCGGCAGGGGAGTGGTGGAGGCCTGCGGCGTCAAGGAAAGTTCAAAAGACACGGCGGTAAGGGTAAGCGCCTCGTTGATCGCGGCTTGTTGGGTTTGCGCTGCGCCCTGGGCGTCATCTTGGGAAGCCCTTTGCGGTAAATACACCAACACAATCACAGCGACACAAATGATCGAAAGCAACACAATTCCACCAAGAATGCCCGCAACAATCAAGAACGTACGATTGCTCGATTCTTCCGGCGGCGCTTCGGCTTCATCATAGTTCAAGTCTTCACCTTCGTACATAAGGCACTCTCCTCGCTTTCAGGTCAGCATAGAGAACCGGGCTCTTTGTATAACATTATTATCCCACAATTTCCAGATTTGCCAAAGGTACAAGCGCTTGGTCCCCGCCCTCCACTTGGACTTCGGCGACGGGGGCGCGCAAGCCGCTGGGCAACGTCGTCAGGCCGCTGCGCAGGTTGAGCAGGGTTGCTATCGCCCCGGCGTAGGGCGCCCGGCGCAAACGCACAGTTTGACCGGGCGCCAGGGTATCTATATCGCGCGGCAGGGGGGGCTCCTGCGAAACCGGCAGGGGAATGACGATCTCAGGGCGTTTGCCGCTATAACGGTCGAAGGCTTCCGCGTTGACCGTCACTTCGCGTTTGACGTTGCTGGACAGGAGTTTGTTGGCGGCAGAGTTCATAGGGACCTGCCCAAAGCCTTCGATGGCAATGATGGGGAAGGGCATTTGCATGGCCGCTGAGATCAATGCGGGAGAGAGGCTTGCCAGGATCAGGCCGCGCAGGGGCAGGTCGGCGGCAACCCGCAGCGTATCCGCGTCCCGCAGGAATCCGGCCAACAGGATCGAACCGCGCAGGCTCACGTCCAGGCGCGAAGCGGTAAGTACGTCATTCGTGGTTTCATCCAGGCTCAACATCAGCCCGGTATCGATGCGTCCGTTGCCCCACATTCCCTGGATCAGTGATCCCACTGTACGGATAACGACGCCCCGGTTGGGAATGATCTGGACGACCGTACCGGGCAAACCGGCCCTCAGTTCCAGGGAGGTGTCGCCGGTCTCCAGCAGGACCTGGCCGCCGCCAGCAGCAACGACCCGTCCAGGGCAAGGCGCCTGGATGGAGCGCGAGATGAACCCGCCGCCGACGGCGACTTCCATGCCTTGACTTACTTCTTCCCCGACCTTGACGCGCAGCAAGCGGTCTGCCTGGGCAGGTGAAATGCCCAAACTACGCGCTACGTCCACTAACACATGCTCCTGCGACCAGGAGGCTTCGGCAAGCACATCGGTGGGGTTGACCTTTTGGTTCAATTTTGCTATCACATTGCCAGCGACCGGCAAGGTACGCTCACGCTCGATGGCGGTCAACGGCAGGACGTGGTAAACAGGCGCAAGCATGTGGTTCAGCCTCCGACGAACCAGTTCCACTTTTTGATCAATTCACGACGGCGCACTGCGTCTTCCGGCAGGACCAACGGCCGCCCGCGCGCATCGAACACAACGCCAACCGCCCCGCCCGTTACCTGGACGGCGGCGTTGCGCCCTGGCCCATTGCCTATGTCAGCGCGATGCTGCGGCTGGAGGGTCAGGCGCGCAGTCTGGCCCGGGCCTAACGGCAGGGTCTCCAGCCCGCCGAACTTGACTTCGACGTGCGCATCGCTGCCGTCTGCATACGTCAGGCGCGCGCGCAGGACCGGGGCGCCATGCGGCGCTGCGCAAATCACAGATACGACCGTCCCCAGGCTCATGAAGGCGTCTGATTCCAGGACCTGCACCGGCAGGAGCGGGTTGAACTCGGCTGCGGCGCCCAACAACGGCAGCAGGTTGTTCTGGTCCAGGATGATCGAGGTGACGCCTACCGGTTGAATGGCATCCAATAACAGCAAGAGACTCTGGCCTGCGTTGGGCGCATCGCTCAAGATACCTCCCCCCGCCAGGATAGGCTCGAATACCGGCAGGAGGCCGGGCTTGAGGAACTGGGCCGCAGGGGGGAAGTTCTTCTTTGCAGCCCGCACTGCCAGGTACAGGGCCTGCCGGGAAACCGCCTGCGCAATGTCATATTCTTCTTTGGTCGCCGGGATAGAACCGGGAAAGAATGCGCCCTGGTACAGGTAATCGCGCACTACAGGAGGCGCAATGTCCAGGTGCATCCAACGCAAAATGTCCTCGATGCGCGTATGTTGTAACAGGGCAGGCAGGTTCTCGCCCAGGCCAAATTGGGGATACACACCCAGAGTCAACTCGCCGCCGAAGCCTGCGGCAACTACGGCTGCGGTTGCGCCAATATCGACACCCAGGAGGCCCCGGCTCCCGCTGATCTGGCTCAGAAAGCGGACGATGCGCCCTTCGGCGTAGGCGGTGGGTAGGATATGCCCACCAGACCAGGTTTCCAGTTCGGCGACGCCGTTCATCTGGCGTTTGCGCACATCCACAAAGACCCGCGCAAGTTCGTGCGCAGCCGGCGCCAGGTCTTCGGTATCGAGCGAAGGCCGGATGTTCGGGCTGAAATGCAGGGAGGCGGTCAGGTTTTGCAGCGATGATTTAAGTTCTTCCGCCAGGCTCTGGTTGCCAGCAAAAAGGACAGCCGGGCGTTTTTCCGACGGCATCAGGTAACAAGCCAGGCCAATCGATTCAAGGATCTTCTGGATGGAGCGGGAAGCGCCCCCATCCGTACCGCCGGCCAGGATGACCACATCCGGGCGGGCATGCAAGACGGCGTCGAGTTGCTCGTCAGGCTTGCGATGGTCGTTCAGGTCGATCGTCTCTACGACATGTAAGTAGGCCGTTTCCACCAGTTTCCGGGCGCTTTCCAGGGAGACATCCGCAAGCAGCCCGACGACGACAGCGCGCAGGATGGGGCCAGCGGAGAGCGTCACCGCAAGCGCATCCACGCCGGACCCGTTGGGCTGCACAGGCGTTACCAGGCGCTGGTCGGCATCGAGGATCGTCCTGCCGGTGACCGACTGCAGGTTGGCGATTGCCTGCCGGACGCCGAGCGCAACATTCTTGAACGGCGCTTCTGCCGTGGAAGGCGCCTGTCCATAGGCGATGAAGCGATACTCGCCCTCTACCACGTCGAACAGCGCCGCGCGCGTAGAAGACGCGCCGACGTTCACAGCCAACAGGGAACTATCTTCGATCAAAGATACTGGCATATACGTTAGAAGAACTGTCCGATCAGGTCAATCAGTACGCGCAACGAAGACACGCGCTCGACCAGGGCGGTCAGGGCGGCCATGTACACGCCGGCGAATAGCAGGCCGAATGTGATGGCAATATAGATGCGCCCAATCCAGGCCAGGCCTTCGATGAAAGCATTGCGCCGCACAGCGCCGTCCGCTTTCCGGCGCGCCCCAAAATGGAAGTAAGCCAGCACACTGACCACGCCCAACAAGATCACACCGCCGTTGAGCAGGGCAGGCACAAAGTTGATCCCGCGCGCCGCGGCCGCCCGCATATCGAAAGCAGAAATGGTCGCGTTGGACTGCGGGATGAGCGTCCCTGACAACGCGCCGCCGATGGCCACCGCCGCGCCAACGCCAACCAGGTAGGCCATCGGAAGTTGTCCCAAACCGGATAAACGCGGCGCAATTTTGGTCAGCAAAAGGGCGCTGCCCAATAAGGGAACGACCACCCTGGCGGCAACAACAGGGTTGCTAAAGGCCGATCCTGATGTGAACGGTTGCACCAGCAACGGCCAGATCACCTGGCGCGAGGCAACTGCAACGGCATATCCTACCGCAATCCCCACAAACACATAGATTGCCGCCCGGAACAGGAAATTATCTCCCCAGAGATAACTCAGGATGAGAACCGTAAAGAGAAAGCCAATGATGAATGAAATGCTCATATCCCACGCTCTGCCTTGCGTAACCGCCAGGCCGAGACCAGATTCCAAAGGGAACCGAGCGCGATCAGCGTCACGGCTACCAGCAGTCCCAGCCCATAGGCATCCCAATAGCGCCGCGCCAGTCCGGGACGTCCGCTATTGATCTGCTCGATGGGCGCGCCGCCGCCCAACCCCACGACCAATCCATCTATTTGACCGGACTGCACGTAAGGCTGGAGCATCGGCCCAGCCTGCGCGCTGGAGACCACCAACAAGTGCGCCTGCCCCAACTTGCCTTCGGTTTGTTCGATCCAAAGGCGGGCCGTCTCGGCGTCATCGGTCAACAGGATGGCGGCCGCAAATTGGGATAAGTGCTGTACGCCTTGCAGAACAGGAGTCTCCCAGGCATGTTGGCCGTCCACGGTGAGGGGGGTTGTCGTTGCCGGGTTTTCAGCAAAGGCCAGCGCCCCGGCCGCGCCGCCAGGCAGGAAGCCCAGGTTGACGCAGGTTTGCCCGCCCTGGCAATGCCCGGCCATTTGCGTATTTTCCAGTTCGATGAAACGCTCGGACAACCCCGCGCCTACCGGGGTAGTGGAAACGAAAGCCAGGCGCGGGTGTTTGAGCAAAACCATATAATCAACCAGGGGCGCCGCTGCGGCCTCCAGTTCGCCGGCCAGCGCGGCCTCATAGTCGAAGACCATCAAAACGAGCGCGTCTGGCTGGAGGTTCGCATCGATCACGTCTTTGGCGGCGCTGGTCTCCAGCGGAGCGCTGAAAGGCACCGGACTGTTCTGGGTATTCAAAAAAATGGGGACAACGACTGCAAGCAAGACTACGAGCGCAATGATCTGGCGCAAAATGCGCTGGGAAAACACTGTCGCCTGCGTCATCATCGGCCTGGGGTATGTTTCCCCTACCAGCAATTGTTCCAGTAAAGCCGCGTTGGCGCGCTGCTCCTCGCTGGTCTGGAGTTTAAGCGAATAGGCCTTTGGCTTGCTGGAGGGAAGCGCGTCCAGGGCTGGCGGCAACACGCCTCGCAAACCGGCCAGCGGGCCTTTTTGTTCCACGGCCTGGCTGGAGGTCCCGTCTTCGTTATCGGAAAGGACCGCCTCCACAGGCCGCATGGCCTGCACCCAGGAGGGTAAGTCTGCGGGGCTGAGTTCATCCCCTTGCCCGGCGGCAGGCGCAGGCGCAGACTCTCCCCGCCCGGCGCCGCCTACGTCGGAAAGCCAGGCCGGCATTTCCAACGAGAAGATGGCGTCTACGTCGCCGCTGGAAATGGGCGCGCCCTCATCGTCTACAAAGGCAGGGGCGCTGCCTGCATCCGCGCTGCTTTCTTCCCCAGGCTCGAAAGCAGCCGCCCGGAACTGGTCTTCCGCCGGGCGGGCCGGTTCGGCGCTCCCTGCGCTGCTGGCCGCCATCCAGGGAGGGATTTCCTCGCCAGGGACTTGCGCTTCTGCCTGCCCATCCAGGGCTGGGGGTTGTCCTTCGAGTGACGCCAGCCAGTCAGGCATGTCGCCTGTAGCAGGCTGCGAGCCTTCTTCCCCCTGCGGGGACTGCGCGGGAAAGGCGGGTGATACGGGGCCTTCCGTTTGCAGAGCGCCCTCTTCACCTGAGGAGGATAGCCAGTCGGGCCTATCGCCCTCAGCGGGGAGTGAGACTTCTTCGAAAGCGGGTGACGCGGGACTTTCCGGTTGTGGAACGTCCTCTTCGCCCAAGGACGCCAGCCAGTCGGGAGTGTCGTCTACAGCGGGCAGCAAAGGTTCTTCCCCCTGCGGGGACTGCGCGGGAAAGGCGGCTGGGGCAGGCGCTTCCGTTTGGGGAGCGTCCTCTTGTTCCAAAGAAGCCAGCCAGTCAGGTAAGTCGTCTGCAGCAGGCAGCGAGGCTTCCTCCCCGTGCAGGGACTGCGCGGTAAAGGCAGGCGGCGCGGGGGCTTCCGGTTGCGACGCGCCCTGTGCATCCAAAGAGGCCAGCCAGGCAGCCATGCTGTCCGCGCCGGTTTGAGGCGTTTCCCCGCCAGGGGCAGGCAACGCGGCGTCTCCTGGCGCATGCGCCTGCTCCAACGGCGCCAGCCAACCCGGCATGGCTTCGCCGTCAGCGCGCGGCTCTTCGCCAGGCAAGGCAGTCGCTTCGGCCATTCCTGCCCGCGCTCCAGCGTCATCCGCGTCTGGAGATTCTTCAGCGGGCGCCTTCAACCAATCGGGCAGGTCGACGTTCAGGGAGTCGGCATCGGCGGAGGCGGCCTCATGCTGGAAATCCGCCTCGAGACCGGCGCGCCAGCCCAGGTCCGAGTCAGAGGCGCTGGATGGTTCCCCTGCGGGATCGGCGTCCCTTTTTGCGTCGCCAGCCAGCCAGGCGGTCAATTCGTCTTCCTGCCCGCCAGTTGTCGCGCCCAGGTCGGAAATCCAGCCCGGCAGGGATTCCACGCCGCCGCTTTCGACCGGCGACGGCTCTTCGAGCGGCCGGGCGGGTTTTTCTTCGCTGGGCGCTGTCGCCCCCCCGCGCAAGCCAGTCAGCCAGTCAGGGATCTCCTCTTCGTCTTCGGGTTGGGATTGCAGGCCGGCCAGCAGGTCTTCCGGTTCCGGCTGCGGAGGCGCTTCTTCCTGCGCCGGGGCCTGCTCTGTTTCCTCCTCGGCCGATTCCCGCGCCTGTTGGCGGACCTGGCGCAGCCACTGGGGGAGGACGGGTTCCAACTCGGCGGTGACTTTTTTCGTGGGCTTTTCGCCGGGGTGGATGGGCGGCTGGGAGCGGCTCAATTCGTCGGTCATGGGTTGCAGGCGCGCATCGCAGAACTGGCAGGTTTGCAGGTCGGGCGGGTTGGGCTTGCCGCACATCGGGCAGGTGATCTCGGTCATCACTTGCCTCCGTATGGGCGATCCATGCCGAACAATACGCGCAGGCCAGCGGCAAGCGCGCCAAGCGCCACCCCCAGCAGGAGGCCGCGCGCGCCGCCGGTCGCAAACGGCTGGATGAACAGGAATTGTATTTCACCCAGCAAGGGCAATTTGCCGATGACCGGCAGCGGCGCCGCAGCCAGCAAGGCAAACACGGCAACGGCCAGGAAAATGACCGTCATCAGGTCGACGCGATGCCGGAGCAGGCGCATGCTGGCATACACCAGGGTGACAGCCAACAGCGCCATCAAGGTCGCTTCGACCGGGATGATAACCGCGTCCAACAAGGCGCGCACGAAAGGACTTTGCGGGCCCAGCGCGATCCCGAATGACGCGGACAGCGCCAGGGAAACGATCAGCAGGGCGCTGTAGGCGTTGCCCTTTTCCCTGGCGCGGATCTTCTTCCAGTGCGCCGCCATCAAGTTGGCCGCTCCCACCAACACGGCCACCGCCGCAAGGATGACGGCCCACTGCGCCAGCAGCAGGCGGACCTGGAGCAGCGTCCCAACCGGGAAGAGATAGCCCAGCAAGACGATGAAGCCAAATGCGATGGCGGCGGCGGCAGCCAGGACACGCATCAGATCACCCCCAGCAACTTGAAGGCGGAAGCGCCCAAAAGGCCCAGGATGATGAGCCAGCGCAGGGCATCCTGCATTTGCAGGCTGGCCTGGTGCGTCACGCCTGCGCCCACGTAGGCCCCGGCGGCAAAGAGTTCCTCGCCGACCAACGGCTCGTCTACGCTGGCGAACAGGACAGCCTGGGCAGGCGGCTGGTCTGCGGCGGCTATGGTCAGGGAATTGGCGCGTTCTGCCGCGTCGGCCAGCAAGGCCACTTCGGGGCCGAAATGGCCGAGAAAGACATTGAGCGAAATATTTTCATCGCGGATGGCCGGGATAGCCCCGGCAACGTACGAAAAGGGCGACAGGCCTGTCAGGCGGGCAGTGGTCGGGTCGTAGAGTTCCTCCGCGCTGGCTGCTTTGTAGCCGCTCTTCAAGGTATCCCCGGTCAGGATGGATAAGGCTGCCTCTCCTGAAGTGACCAGCGGAGGCCTGTCGCTTACCGAGGTCAATTCGGCCAGGTGGCGCAGCAAGCCCAACCCGGCCAACGCAGAGGCGCTTTGCGCGGTCTGCAATCCGCCTCGCCCAAGCGACAGGTGCAGGCGCGTGCCATCTTCGACAGAAAGCCCAATGGCGCGTTTGAAGCGGATGAAAGCCTTGATCTCACGGAAAACAGATGTCGACTTGCGCCGCAAGACGGTCAGGCCCAAGAGTATTCCCCCGGCAAGGATGACGAGCCCAGGCGCAATGATCTCATTCATACAAGGTTTTCCCTGCGCAGGTAACTAACGAAAGCGCGCGTTTCATCGCCCTGTTCGAGCATGGATGCCAGCGCCTCGACTTGCCCAAAATTATGAAAGGGACGCGAGAAGTAAAGCATCTGGGCAGCGAGTAAGGTTAGCGGCGCTCCCGCGTCGAGCAGCCAGGCAACGAAAGAGTCTATTTTCAGGTTTTGGAGATGCTCGACCCAGGCGGGCCAGTAGGCGCGCGGCGTTTGCATGAATAGAGTATAGCATAATTTTTAAGGTTGGTTATACACAACAGGTTGCCCCATTGGGTCTAAGGATTACAGGAGAATTGCAGTTTGACCTTTACGAAGGTTCCCCAGCCAGACCCAGTTGCGGGGCAATCCTTCGCATGGCCGCAATGACGTTGTCCACATGTTCCCAGAGTTCTACGCCAAATTCCCGGGCAGCCTGTTCCATCTCGGCGCGGTCGGTACCAGCGGCAAAGGCTTTGTCTTTCCACTTCTTTTTGACCGACCTGGCTTCCAGGTCCAGCAGGGAGCGGGAGGGGCGCACCAGGGCAACCGCGGTGACCAGGCCGGTAATCTCGTCGCAGGCGAAGAGCGCCTTGCGGCGCAGGGTATCGCGCGGCGGCGTACCGGGGCCCAATCCGTGGCTGAGGATGTCCTGGATGAGTTCCTCGTCCAGGCCACGCTGGCGCAGGATGGGCGCGCCCGCGCTGGGGTGTTCTTCGAGCGTGGGGTGGATTTCCCAGTCGAAGTCGTGCAGCAGGCCGAGCAGGCCCCAGGTCTCCACGTCTTCGCCGAATTTCCCGGCGTAAAAGCGCATGGCAGCCTCCACAGCCAGCATGTGCTTGACCAGGTTTTCGTTCTTTACAAATTCATGCACCAGGGCAAGGGCTTGGTCGCGGGTCATGTTACCTCACATATTTTCCAGGATTTGATCGTAATCAGCATGGGAACCGATCCAGAACCACGTGATTTCGCCCTCTTTTAGCACACCAAGCGCTCGGTAGCCTTTCGCAATCCGAATAGAATAGATCTCGCGCAAGGTGTGTATCTTCTTGAAATGCAGGCCTGGATGTCCCGGTGATATTTGAAACTTCTGATAAGCTCGGCGCGCCTGCTGTTGAACTTGCTTGGGCAGGCGCGCAAATGCTTTGCGAAAATCGTCGTTGATGCTTGACTTCATAACGCTGACAGGTCAAGCGGTTGTGTCTTGCCGCGGGCGCGGTCCTTCAAGGCCTGGACTGCCATTTTTTCCAGTAAGTCTTGCGACTGCGAAAATTTTTCTTGCCAGCGGAGATCGTCCTCCAATTCTTCCAAGATCCAGTCCGCCAGGGCATTCTGTTCATCAGCAGGCAGTTCTCCTACCTTGATGATCACACGCTCAAATTTTTTGGTGACCATTTGGACCTCCGCACCCATTATACCGCCAACGTAGGAGTATTGTTCCTTCTGGAATTCTACTTTGCTGGGTCTGCTCCCTACGAGAGCGCTTCGCCGGGTTATCGGGAGCATCCGGGTTATGAGAAGATCGGTTCCGGATCGCCCAGAACAGGCAGCGGTTTCGAAATGCAAACATCCCAAAACGCGCCGAGGGTAGCGAACAGTTCGCGCGCCTGCCAGTACAGACGCGAACGTTTCAGGTAGTAGATGTTGTTAGCGCCCACGCCGGCGGCCTTCAGTCCCAGCGCGTTGCAGGTGAACAGGGCGCGCGGCAGGTGGAAGTTCTGCGTAACCAGGATAGCGGACTGGACGCCAAAGATGGCTTGGGCGCGATAGCAGGTATCGTAGGTGCGGCGGCCGGCGTAATCCAGCACTAACGCTTCATCCGGGACCCCGAGGCTGCGGGCGTACTGACGCATGGCCTCCGGCTCGTTGTAGTCCACGAAGCGGTTGTCGCCGCTCAAAAGCAGTTTCTCGACCTTGCCAGCAAAGTAGAGTTGCGCGGCGGTTTCCACACGGTCGCGCAGTACGGCGGTGGGGCTTCCGTCGCGGCGCAGGCCGGCGCCAAAGACAATGGCAACGCGTTCGGCGGGGACTTCTTGGACAGTAAACGTTCGGGTAGCGGCGTAGAGGGCGGTCACCAAGCGGGGCAGGAAAAGCCCGAGGAGGCCGAGCAGGCCCAGGGTCAGGATGAGGCGGTAAGTCCACTTGATGATCTTTTTCCACATAGGCGAAGATTTTACTATAAAAGGGAACAGCCCATCCAAGTCCTGGACAGGCTGTTCCGGGAACCCAGGGTTGCGCCAGGCAGTCTTTTTGTGCAGCACACAGCGGGCAAAAATTCTACTCCAAAAATGATGCCGTCTGTTGATGAACGGACGGCATCAGCATTGGAACGCCTCACTGCTAGATAAAGCGGGCGCGGATCTCAGCACTTACGTAGTCCAGTATGGCCACTGTGACGGCAATGAACCATACAGCGATGCCAGCGGCTTTGTAATCAAGCAGGCGAATCCACTGGATAAGCAGGAAGCCAATGCCGCCGCCGCCAACCAGACCGATCACGGTAGACATACGTACATTGATGTCCCAACGGTAGATGGTAAATGATACGAAGGGAGGGATGATCTGCGGCACAACTGCATACATGACGGTTTGCAGCCAGTTCGCGCCAGTAGCCTGGATAGCCTCAATGGGGCCAGAATCGATAGATTCGATGGCTTCTGAATACAATTTGCCCAAGGCGGCGATGGAGTGCACGGTAAGCGCCAAAATACCTGCGAATGGCCCCAGGCCGACTACAATGATGGCAATGACTGCCCAGATGAGCGGTTCAATGGAGCGAATGATATTCAAGATACCACGAATGATGTAGTAAATCGCAAGAGTGATCCACGAGGATGACATCAGGTTGCGGGCTGCCAGGAAACTGATCGGAACTGAGAGAATGATGCCGAAGAAGGTGGACATCATACCAAGGAAGATCGTTTCAATCATTTTTTCAATTGAAAGCAACAATTCTTCGCTGGGGCGCGCTTCTCCAAATCCGGCAATCTGGCGCGCCTGGAGTTCCCAGAGCGCAAAGTCGCGGGTCTCACTGGGGGGGATGAGACGGTAGGGCATCACGATATCCAGATGAAACGCGCCGTCCTCATTGGTGGCAATCGTGACATATTCCCCAGCCTGTCGCTGGCGAAATTCGTTGCCCATGTCATCTTGCCACCAGATTTCAGTCTCGGTATGGGGCGCAAAGTTGCGGCCTGTCAACGTCAGCGTGGTTCCCGGTGTACCGTCTTGTTGTGAGAGATCACCGCAAGTCGGTGTAACAGAAATGTATGGTTCGCCAGGTGTTTCTTCTGGGGAGGTGGGGACAGGTTCGACGCAGGGCGTTTGGACTTCGATAAAGGCAGTACGAAGTTCCTCTGGCCTTGAGATTGCACGGTCCCATGGCCACAGGATGCGCATCATGAAAGGTCCAGCATCCTGTAAGTCGCTGATCATATCAACCGGTCTGATATCGCCGATTTGCCAGCCTGTAAAAAAGAAGGTAAACAGCACCAACGTCCACAAAACAAAGTTGCTGGAGGTCTGCTCTCGCTTTGCGGTATTGTATGCATCATAGGCAGTCCAAACATAAGTAAGTATGGCGCCAATCGCGACGATCAGAAGGACAGGTTGCAGATAGAAAGACTTTTTGACAGCATCCGTGAATGTGGGTTCGAGCCGGGCAACAATGCGGACCCGCCATACCCACAGAGCGATAATGGATGCCAGGCTCACTAACAGCAGCAAGCCTTTTCGGAGGGAACGAGCCAACGCGTGCCCCAGGCCGGGGACGATCAGGGAACTCAGCGCAGCAATAGGAGGCGATACCAAGCTGGGCCTTTTTGGTTCGTTGATTTTTTGCGTGTTGCTTTTCATTGTGTCCCTCCGAGCTCGCCCTTGATTCCACCTGTCAGGTCACCAACGCGTTCTGCTTCCTCCCCGTAGATCTTTTTGAATTCTTCATCCGTCATTTTGCGAATGTCATCCCGCGACCCTTCGTAGACAAGTTCCCCTGCGCGCAGGCCGATCACTTTCGTACCGTATCGTTGTACCAGATCAAGATAATGCAAACTGCAAATGATCGTAATCTTGTCTTCGCGGTTCAACCTTTCCAAGTGTTGCAGAATGGAATGCGCCAATACCGGGTCAAGGCTGGCAACCGGCTCGTCGGCCAGGATCATTTTAGGGTCCTGCATCAGTGCGCGCGCAATACCCACACGTTGTTGTTGGCCGCCGCTTAGTTCGTCAGCCCGTTTGTGAGCCTGATCGGTAATACCCATACGTTCCAAGGCTTCGTTCGCACGGGTACGGTCATGGGAAGAGAAACGCCCAATCACACTGCGCCAGGTGGGTGAATATCCGAGCCGCCCAGCCATTACATTCGTAACTACAGTAGAGCGTTTTACCAGATTAAAATGTTGAAAAATCATACCGATTTGGCGACGTACGTGCCGTAACTGTTCGCCCTTCAGTCGGGCCAGGTCAACACCGTCCCATAAGATTTCCCCTTCTGTTGGGTCAATCAAGCGGTTGATGCAGCGTAAAAGTGTGGATTTTCCAGAGCCACTCAAACCAATGACAACCATGAACTCGCCGTCTGGCACCTGAAAACTGACATCACGCAAGGCTACGGTGCCATCATCATATACTTTCGTCAGGTGGCGTATTTCAAGCATGTAATGCTCCGAGACCAAAACAGGGGGACCCGGAGGTCCCCCGTTTCATAAAAATCGAGTCAACCGAGGGTGTCAGAAAGCTTATTGCAAGTCTTCTGCTTTGATCCCTGCCGCATCGAGCAATTGACGGAATGGATCATAGAACTCATTGCCGTGCGCTTCCAGGCCATCCCATTGATAAGCAGCATTCAAAGCTTCTGCGCCGGCATCGGTAGCGGCAATCGCCAGAAGAGCATCGACAATCTGTTGCTTCATTTCTGGATCGAAAGAATTCGCAAATTGTACGCCATCGTTGGGAATGTCAATGGAAACCTCGACAACCTTGACCTTGTCCATAACGTCCGGGTAGTCGCCTTCGATCAGGGTGCGAGCGTCCACGAAGGAAGCGCCAGCATCACATTCACCGTTGTACACGCCCAAGACAGCCGCATCGTGACCGCCAGCGTAGGTAACGGTGATGTCATTGTCAATATCCAGGCCGGCAGCGCGCAGCATGACACTGGGGATGATCCAGCCGCTAGTGCTGCTGGGTTCTGTGGCGCAGAAGGTCTTGCCCTTGATGTCTTCCAGGCTTTCGATACCGGTATCAGCGCCAGCAATGATCTGACCGGTGTAGGTCAGGCTCCCACGGCGGGAGGCGACCAGGGCCGGTTCGGCGCAACCACGGTCGGCGGCGGTAATCAGCGCAAAGGTAGCCAGGGAGCCCATGTGCGCCTTTGGCGGATCGCTGCACTCAGCCTCGATGGCAGCGGTGTAATCGGTGGCAACGAAGGTCTTGAAGTATAGACCCGTCTGCTCATGGAGCAGGTCGGCTACGCCCTCAGCGGCGGCAGTGACCTCTTCGCCTTCGCGCGAAGGAACGAAGACCCACAAAATGGGGTTTTCTTCTGTACCCAATTTGGCTGGGCCGCAAGCCGGAACCATCAATGCAAGCACAACGATCAGGGCGAACAGTAGATAGGAAGTGCGTTTGGTCATTTCTTCTCCTCTCAGAAGATTGAAATAGGGTGGGGAAAAACCCCTGACAAATTCGATAATAATACAGTTTAGCGACTAAGACAAGTCACTTTTCTGCTTATTGAGTACTATTAACAAAATCTTTAAGGTTCATTCACCTGCTATTAACTCCCTGCTCCGCAAGGACGGGTTCGAGGCATTTACCAATCAGGGGATTGAGAAACGACTTATATCGTTATAATATGAAAGAAAAGGCGATCTTGGATCAGGAGGCTGTCATGAAACAACGTTTGTATGCGATCGTTGCAGGCGTTTCCATATTTTTGTTGGCAACGCTTGCTTGTAACTTACAGGCAGGCAACAAACCAGCGGTCCAAACGCCGCCCGCACCAGGGAATGTACACCTCTCGGTCATGCATACCCTGACGGCAGTTGCCATCCTGAATCCGCCGCTCCAACCGCAACTGGCAACCCCTGTCTTCACGGCGCCGGCGTCGCTTGCGCCGTCCCCCGGCCTCTCTCCAACCTCTGCCCTGACGATGGTCACGGTCTCCATGGATACCAACTGTCGTTCTGGCCCTGGCAAGGTATATGATCACCTGGGCGCGTTACTGGCCGGAGAACAGACCGAAGTGGTTGGCTGGGATGGGGTTGGGGAATATTGGTACGTCAAGAACCCGGATCAACCGGGCGGTTTTTGCTGGCTGTGGGGACAGTACGCCACGCTGACCGGCGATTGGAAGTCCCTGCCGCAAGTCGCCCCGCCGCCCACGCCGACGCAAACGCAACCGTCATTACTACAACCGGTCTACATTACCGCTATCGCCACCATCGCTCCCACTGCGAACATCACTATTGTCAATAATGGAGGCGCAACTATTTTTTATGTCTATATCTCGCTTTCCACAGCATCGGATTGGGGCAGCGATCGGTTGGTCTCCAGCACAATCCCGGCGGGGGGAAGTTTTACCTTTACGGTTGCGCCAGGCACCTATGATATAAAAGCCGAGGGTAGCAGCCATGACGTTATAAAAACCTGGTTTGGAATGGCTGTTCAAGGAAATATTACGCTCTCCTGTCCATAGCGCGGCCTCCAGCCTGTCCCCTGGACTGTCCGTCCAGGACAGGCTGGCGTCAGGCCAGGGCCGCAGCCAAAGCGGAACGAATTCCGCGTTACGATATTTCCTTGACGCTTTCCCCCTTCTCCCTTAAGATAGGCGTGGATTTAGAACATTAATTCGCCCTCGTCCCTCACCCCCAACCCCTCTCCCTACGGGAGAGGGGCAAGGGGTGAGGGTTGAACGGAGTCACCCATGGAACTCGGCCTGGTCCGCAAAATTGACATCGACCACGAGATGCAGCAGGCGTACCTCGACTACGCTATGTCGGTCATCGTGGCGCGCGCGCTGCCCGACGCCCGCGACGGCTTGAAGCCCGTCCAACGGCGCATCCTGTACGCCATGTACGACATGGGGCTACGCGCCGATTCGGCCTATAAGAAATCCGCCCGCATCGTGGGCGAGGTGCTGGGCAAATACCACCCGCACGGCGACCAGGCGGTGTACGAGGCCATGGCGCGCATGGCGCAGGATTTCTCGCTGCGCACCCTGTTGGTGGACGGACAGGGCAATTTCGGCTCCATCGACGGCGACCCGCCGGCCGCCATGCGTTACACCGAAGCGCGCCTGGCCGCGCCCGCCATCGACATCCTGTCCGACATCCACAAGGACACGGTGGACTTTGCCGCCAACTTCGACGACACGCTCAAAGAGCCGACCGTGCTGCCGGCCGCCCTCCCCAACCTGCTGGTCAACGGCGCGACCGGCATCGCCGTCGGCATGTCCACCTCCATCCCGCCGCACAACCTGGGCGAGGTAGTGGACGCGCTGGTCTACATGCTCGAACGCTGGGAGAAACTGGATGACATCTCCGTCGGGCAGTTGATGAACTTCGTGCAGGGACCGGACTTCCCGACCGGCGGGGTCATCGTCCAGCAGAAAGGCGAAGAGGGCATCGAAGCAGCCTACGGGTCCGGGCGCGGACGCGTGACCACCCAGGCCAACGTCCACATCGAAGAAATGGAGCGCGGCAAGTCGCGCATCATCGTCACCGAACTGCCGTATATGGTCAACAAGGCCAGCCTCATCGAGCGCATCGCCGAACTGGCGCGCGAGAGCCAGGTCGAGGGCCTGAGCGACCTGCGCGACGAATCCGACCGCCAGGGCATGCGCATCGTCATCGAACTGACCAAGAACGTGGAACCCGAAAAGGTGCTGGCCGAACTGTACAAGCGCACGCCCATGCAGCAGACCTTCAGCATCATCATGCTGGCGCTGGTGGAGGGTGAGCCGCGCATGTTGACCCTGAAACAAGCCCTGCGCGTCTACCTCGACCACCGCCTGGCCGTCATCAAGCGCCGCGCGGAATTCGACCTGGACAAGGCGCGCCAACGCGCGCACATCCTGGAAGGCTACCTGGTGGCGCTCAAGAACCTGGATGAGGTGATCAGACTCATCCGCGCCGCGCCGGACGTGGAGGCTGCCCGCGCCAAACTGATGAAGCGCTTCAAACTGACGGAAATGCAGGCCAACGCCATCCTGGAGATGCAGTTGCGCCGCCTGGCCGCGCTGGAGCGCAAGAAGATCGAGACCGAATACAAAGAAACGGCAGCGCTCATCAAGGGATTGGAAGCGTTGCTCAAATCGCCAAAGAAGATGCGCGAGGCGGTCGCCGGGGAACTGGGGGAGGTCAAAGCCGCCTACGCCGACCGCCGCCGCACGCAAGTGGTCAGCCTGAAGAAGAGACAGGCCGCCAGGCCGCTGACCGCCAGCGACCTGCTGCCCGAGCAGGCCGCCTGGGTGGGCGTGACGGCCGATGGGCTGGTCGCGCGCACGCGGGACGAAAAGACGCCGCGCCCGTCCGGCACAGACGCGCCGCGCTGGTTGGTCAAAGTCTCCACCAAGGATACGCTCTACCTGGTTTCGGAAAGCGGCAAGGCGGCTGCTATTGCCGCGCACACTATCCCCCAAGCCGACAAACTGGGCGACGGCGTACCCTGGCACAAGGTCTCGCCGTTGAAAGCCGGCGACACCTTGGCGGCGGTCTTCTGCCTGCCTGCGCAACGCTCCGCGCTGCCGGAAGAGACGTATATCTTTACCGTGACGCGCGGCGGGATGGTCAAGAAGTCGCTGGCGAGCGAGTTACCGGGACCGTCTGCCCAGCCGTTCACGCTGGTCAAGGTCAACGACGGCGATTCGCTGCGCTGGGTCCTGCTGACCGACGGCAAGCGGGATGTCCTGCTGGCAGCCTCCAGTGGGTACGCCATCCGTTTCACGGAGGAGGATGTCCGCCCAATGGGGCTGGTCGCGGCCGGCGTGAACGGCATCAAGTTGGGCGTGGGCGAGGAAGCCGTCGGCGCGGAGGTCATGCCTGAGAAGGGAGAAGTGTTCCTGATCGCCTCGGACGGCAAGGCCAAGCGCGTGGAGGCGCGGGAATTCCCCAGGCAGGGACGCTACGGGCGCGGCGTGATCGCCTGGGAACTGTCGCGGGGCGTCAGGCTGGCAGGCACGGCCACCGGCAAACCCAACCAGGTTGCCACGCTACACCTGTTCAGGGCCGCGCCCAAGTCCAGCCGCCTGGATGCTGCCCCACTGCGCAAGCGCTCGGCCGTGCGCGGCGACCCGGTGGTGGAAGTGAAGCCCGGCGACGCCGTGCTGGCGGTGGTGATGGGCTGGGAGGTAGAGCGATACGTGGCGCTGGGCGAAAAGAAAGCCGCGGCGAAGAAAAAATGAAAATAAAACAAATGTGCTATAATTGCATTGCATCCAAACCCTGAGGAACCCCATGTCTTCCAATATCATTCGCGTGGTCGGCGCGCGCGTCCATAACCTGAAGAACATTACCGTCGAGATCCCGCGCGACAAACTGGTGGTCATCACTGGCTTGTCCGGTTCGGGCAAATCGTCGCTGGCCTTCGACACCATCTTCGCCGAGGGGCAGCGCCGCTACGTCGAGTCGCTCTCGGCCTACGCGCGCCAGTTCATCGGCCAGATGGACAAGCCCGACGTAGACTACATCGAGGGCCTGTCCCCGGCCGTCTCGATCGACCAGAAGTCCACCAGCCACAACCCGCGCTCCACGGTCGGCACCGTGACCGAGATCTACGACTACCTGCGCCTGCTGTTCGCGCGCGTGGGCGTGCCGCACTGCCCGACCTGCGGGCGCGAGGTGACCAAGCAGTCGGCGCAGGAGATCGTGGACGCTATCGAGAAACTGCCCGAAGGCAGCCGCATCCTGATCCTGGCGCCGCTGGTGCGCGGGCGCAAGGGCACCTACCAGGCCGTCTTCGAGGAGATCCGTAAGGCCGGCTTCGTCCGCGCCCGGGTGGACGGGCAGGTCTACAGCCTGGACGATGAGATCAACCTCGACCGCTACAAGCAGCACACCATCGAGGCGGTCGTGGACCGGCTGGTCATCAAGCGCGAAGAAAACGAAGAAGAACAGCAGGCCGCCCGCACGCGCCTGACCGATTCGGTGGAAACGGCGTTGAAGTTTGGGGAGGGATATATCACAATCCATACCCTTCCCTCACCCCCAACCCCTCTCCCTGAGGGAGAGGGGCAAAGGGGTGAGGGCGGCGAAGACACCCATTTTTCTGAACACCTGGCCTGCCCCGAACACGGCAGCACCGTGCCGGAGATCGAGCCGCGCACGTTTTCGTTCAACACCCCGCACGGCGCCTGCCCGGATTGCCAGGGACTGGGCAACAAACTGGAGATCGACCCCGACCGCATCATCCCGGACCTGGAGCGGTCCCTGAACGAGGGAGCGATTGCCAGCCTGGAATGGAGCGGCCCGAAAGAAGAAGGCGGCTACTACTGGCAGTCGCTCGAAGCGGCCGCGCACCACTACAAGATCGACCTGAACAAGCCGGTGCGCGAGTTGACCGAAGCGCAGATGGACATCATCCTGTACGGCACGCGCGGACAGGAAGTGGAGATGCGCTACAAGAACCCTAACGGCAACGAGTTCAAGTTCAAGCGCGCCTTCGAGGGCGTGATCGGCAACCTGGAACGCCGTTACCGCGAGACCAACTCGGAATACATCCGCAGCAAGATCAGCGAGTTCATGTCCGACCGCCCCTGCCCCACCTGCAACGGGGCCAGGTTGAACCCCGGCGCGCTGGCCGTAACGGTGGCCGAGGCCAACATCATCACGGTGACAGGCTGGCCGGTCTCGACCACGCTGGAATGGGTGCGGAAACTGACCGGCAAAAAATCCCCGCTCAACGCGCGCCAACAGGCCATCGCCGAGCGTGTCATCAAGGAGATCACCGAACGACTGAACTTCCTGGTCAACGTGGGGCTGGATTACCTGACGCTCAACCGCTCGGCGGCCACGCTCTCAGGCGGCGAGGCGCAGCGCATCCGCCTGGCGACGCAGGTCGGCTCGCGGCTGGTGGGCGTGCTGTACGTGCTGGACGAGCCGTCCATTGGCCTGCACCCGCGCGACAACAACCGCCTGCTGGACACGCTCAGGGGCTTGCGCGACCTGGGCAACACCGTGCTGGTGGTAGAGCATGACGACGAGACCATCCGCACCTCCGACTGGATCATCGACCTGGGGCCGGCGGCGGGCGAGCACGGCGGGCAGGTCATTGCCGAGGGCACGCCGGGGATGATCCTGGCAGACAAAAAGTCGTTGACGGGGGCATATCTATCGGGGCGCAAGCAGGTCCCGGTCCCGAAGAAGAGGCGCACAGGAAACGGCAAGGCGTTGACCATCGTAGGGGCAGCGGCCCACAACCTGAAGGGCGTAGATGTCCGCATCCCGCTTGGAAAATTGGTCTGCATCACGGGCGTTTCGGGCAGCGGCAAGTCCACGCTGATGAGCGACATCCTGTACAATGCGCTGGCGGCGCGGTTGATGGGCGCGCACACCCAGCCTGGCGCGCACGAGCGCATCGAGGGCATCGAGCACCTGGACAAGATCATCAACATCGACCAGTCGCCGATCGGGCGCACGCCGCGCTCCAACCCCGGCACCTACACCGGCCTGTGGGACGAGATCCGCAAACTGTTTACCGAACTGCCGGAGAGCAAGGTGCGCGGCTACAGGCCGGGGCGCTTCTCGTTCAACGTGCACGGCGGGCGCTGCGAGGCCTGCCAGGGACAGGGCGAACTGCGCATCGAGATGCAGTTCCTGCCGGACGTGTACGTGCCTTGCGACGTGTGTCACGGCAAGCGCTTCAACCGCGAGACGCTGCAGGTGGCCTTCAAGGGGCATAACATTGCGGATGTGCTGGATATGACCGTAGACCACGCGCTGGAGGTCTTTTCGGCCTTCCCGAAAATGGTCAGCAAACTGCAACTGCTGGCGGAGGTGGGGCTGGGATACATCCGCGTGGGACAATCTGCGCCGACCCTGAGCGGCGGCGAGGCGCAGCGCGTCAAACTGGCGAAGGAACTCTCGCGCCGCGCCACTGGCCGGACCCTGTACGTGCTCGACGAACCCTCGGTAGGACTCCACGCCGCGGACGTCCATAAGTTGATCGAGGTGTTGCAACGCCTGGTGGACGCGGGCAACTCGGTGTTGATCATCGAGCATAACGTGGACATCATCAAGGTGGCCGACTGGGTGATCGACCTGGGGCCGGAGGGCGGCGACCGGGGCGGCGAACTGGTGGCCGAAGGCACGCCGGAGCAATTATGTGTGGCAGAAGGCTCGTATACCGGCCAGTTCCTGTGCGCACATTTGAAACATTGATTTTTCGAGATTGCAAGGGATTCTACTCTTACAAGCGAAAACGCCAGGCAACTGCCCGGCGTTTTTGAATGAACGCAGGACTTACCTTACGGCGCCCAATAATCCGGGTAGGCGTCGTGGTATTCGTCATTTGTGAGTTGTACCGGCTCTGCGCCGTCGGCGTTGATCATCCAGATGTCGAAATTGCCGCTGCGGTCAGAGTAGAAGACGATCTTCTTACCGTCCGGCGACCAGGCGGGGGCGTCGTCGAGGGTGGCGTCTTTGGTAAGGCGCACGGCGCTATCCACTGCCCCGCTTTTGTCAACTGTGTACAGGTCAGTGAACTTGCCGCCTTGCGGATATACGAAGGCAATGCGCGAGCCGTCAGGTGAGATGGAAGCATTGGTAATTGGGGAACCGCTTGTGGTCACCTGGGTCACATCTGAACCATCCGGGTTCATCAGGAAGACTTCCAGGTTGCCGGTCCGGCCGGAGATGAATGAGATCTGGTTGTTTGCTGACCAGCGCGGATTGAAATCCGGCGCGGGCAGGTCTTCCACAATTTTGACCAGGTTTTCACCAGTGATATCCATCGTGTAGATGTCGGGCGTATCCTGCGGTTCGTCCCGGTGGTCGGACTGGAAGACGATCTTCGTACCATCCGGCGACCAGTCAGCGTTGTTGCTGCGGAACTCGGTGACCTGGGTCAGGTTGCTGCCGTCGGCGTCGATGGTATACAGGTTCCAGACATCTTTGACAGCAAACAAAACCTTGCTGCCATCCGGCGACCATTGTGGCAGAGCGACATTGTCGAAGCCGGTATCGAGCAGGGTGATCTCACCCGACTCGACATCCAAAATGTAGAGTCGGCGCGAGTCCTCGTCCCCGCCGCGGTTGGAGACGAACACGACGCGCGGCCCGGGCGGCTCCGGTGTGGGAGACGGCTCAAGGGTCGCCGTTGGCGGCGGGAGGGGCGTATTTGTTGGCGGCGGCGCAGTAGTCGCAGGCGCGCTGCAGGCAACCAGCAACAGGGCGGTGATTGCCAGGAAGATGGTGAGTTTAACTCTCATAGTATCTGCTCCTTTCTTGGTGTATCAAAATCGAAAGCACAACCATGCTTAGAAGGGAAGCGCACAAGCAAATGCGTCTTCCTGTAACTACCCTTTTGATTTCCAGGTGATTTTCCGCGTCGGCAAAACAGGCGGCTCAACCTTCGGCTTTGAATCCCGTTCATCTCGCAGGCCTTCTTGTTCCTGGGCGATTTCAGAAATGAATCGAAACAGTTCTTCCAATGAGTAGAAGAATTGTTTCTCTCCACCAGGGATGTGCTCGACCTGGAGCAGCCAATCCGATGTGTTGCCAGATTCGCGCCACATGCGAACGAGAAAAGACTTGTAGAAAATTTTCCTTTCGGTCATGCTTTCAGGATACATGCAAGCAGGCCGATTGCCACCTGGCAATCGGCCTGCCTGCGTCACGATTCTGTAGAAAAAAGCATGACTTGTACCGTGACTGTCACGGTTAAGTCATGGGAACAAGGATTTCGAGGGAATCTCAGTCCATCGGGCTGACCGGCAGGGAGATTTGCAGGCGAAACCCTCCAGATTCAGTCGCGCCTGCCTCAAACTGGCCTCTGAGCGCCCTGGCGCGTTCCGCCAGGCCGCTCAGACCATAGCCTCCCTGTTCGATTTTTTCCTGACTATATGCGACGGGAGGGCCATTTTCGACGGTCAGCATGATACCATGCAGCGCAAACGCGAGCGCCAAACGGATGCCTGGCGTTGTCGGCGCATGGCGTTGAATGTTTGTAAGCGACTCTTGAGCGGCCCGAAACAAGAGAAGCCTGTAGTGCGATGGCAAGGGATAGACGGTGCCCTCCAGGGAATATGAAACTGGAATGGATTGTTGCTGTTCAAAAGCCTGCACTAATTGTTCTATGGCTTCTGGCAGGGAGAGCATATCTATCTCGGCCGGACGCAGGGCTTTTACGGCGCGGCGTAGATCGGCCAGGCTGTCTTTTACCAGGCGGCGCGCCTGTTCGGCAGCCTGTTGACGTTCCTCCATCAGTTCGACAGGCAGGCGAGCCAGCAACTCCAATTGAACATCCAGCGCGGTCAGGCTGCACCCCAGGGTGTCGTGGAGTTCATAGGCCAGGCGGCTGCGCTCTTGCAAGATCGCCAGGGACTCGGCTTGGTTAATATAATCTTGAAGTTGTTGGTGGGCTTGCGAGAGTTCGATAACAAGGCGGTTGAGTTCGATTCGATGTTCCCACTGGCGATTGATGAATTCGGCTGCAAAAGCCAGCAAGAAAAACAATGGCAGGCTGTTCCAGATCACGGCCTGCTTGTCGAAATTCGTATACAGCAAGAACGCAAGGGCAAGGAATCCAACCAGGTAGAGCAGGGGCAACAGCCAGTGTTTTGCCGCAAAACGCAGTCCCGAATATCCATTGAATGCTGCCAGGTAAAGATAGAACATCGCTTGCCCCCTGAACAAGATGGCAATAACAAAGGCGGCCAACGCTTCGAGCAGGATGAAGGGGGCTATGCGGCTTGCCGTTTCTGCGCCGATGGGCGCAAGCAGGGGCAGGAGGTAAATGCCAATCAAAGCCAGGGATAAAAGCGCATACAACGCGAGAGCCGTGCGCGAAAGCGGCGGCTGTGTCGTCAACCAAGTGTAGCAATACAGCGCGCCAAGTGAGACGACCGCCGCCAGGCGGAAGACACGAATCTCATCCCGCAACGCGCCCCCCAGGCCCGATACGGTCTGTTTCATACCAGCCCCCATTCGGCCGCCAGGCGCACGGCATGAGCGCGGTCGCGCGCGCCAAGCTTATTGAAAATATGGCTGACGTGATTTTTGACGGTCCCCTCCGCAAGCGACAATCGCTCGGCAATCTCTGGATTCGCAAGCCCATCAGCAATCAAAGACAATATCTCGCGTTCGCGCCGTGAAAGTTTTTCGGAAAACATGACCTGATCGCTCCCCATCAGATTGACGCGCCGGATCACTTTCTGCGTCACAGCCGGATCCAGCACCGCTTCTCCGCGCACGGCCGAACGAATGGCAGATGCCAGGTAATCGGGGTCTGCGTTCTTCAGCAGGTAACCGCAAGCGCCTGCCTGAAGCGCATCGAAAACATATTCGTCATTGTCGAATGTGGTCAATACGATGACGCACATGCCAGGGAAGCGAACGCGCAACTCACGCGTGACAGCAATGCCACTCATGCCCGGCATGCGGACATCCATCAACACAACATCAGGATGCGCTTGTTCGACTACGCCAAGGGCTGTTTTTCCATCAGGCGCCAGACCAACAACCTGCAAGTCGGGAATCATGTTGAGCAAGGCGGCCAAACCATCCCGAAGTAAAGTCTGGTCGTCCACAATGACGATCCGTATTTTCTTCATATGCTCACCGTACGTATTGGATAAAAGTATAACCGATGTAATCAGTTTTCTAAAACCCCGCAGCGCAGGAACGCTTGATGTTTCCAGTGACACGAGCATCTCACAAAGTACCAAAATTGACGAAGTTCAGGTAGAATGTAGCCATATGCGCCAAGCGGGACACGTCCCCAGGCCGCACCTTTTGCAGAAAAGGACCAGACATGGAGAACAAAAAACCCACAAGCAAAGTGATCAGCAATTACCGCAAGCGCCGCCAGCAGAACCAGGCTTTCATCATCTGGGGCGGGGCCGCCATGCTGGCGCTCGTCGGCGTCATCCTGCTGGTTATTTGGCTGACCGGGCCCAGCAAGCCGCTCAATTCCCTGTTTGCCACCGAAACGCCCACACCCACCCTGACGTTCACCCCGACGGTCACGTACACACCGACAGAGACGCCCACCATCACACCCACCTTCACAGAGACGCCAACCGGCACTCCTTCTGCGCCGTTCAGTTACACCATCCAGGAAGGCGACAATCTTGTCGTGATTGCCGAGAAATTCGGCCTGGCCGACGACGGCATCACGCTCATCCTCAGCCTGAACCCCGCCATCGCGCAAGCCAGTGGCATCATTTACCCCGGCCAGGAAATCTTGATCCCCAATCCGGGAATGCGCGCGCCAACCAACACTCCCCTGCCAGCCGACATCCCGCGCGGCACCAAATTGAAATACCAAATCCTGCCCGGAGATACGCTGGCGGGCATTGCGGCCAAGTTCAACAGCACGGTAGAGGAGATCATCAAAGAGAACAAAATCGAAGATGCCAACCTGTTGCAGGCTTACCAGGAACTCACCATCCCGGTCAACATCGTCACTCCCACCGCCACCCGCCCGCCCACCAGCACCAGCGCTCCTGGCACTGAGACGGCCGGCACGCCGCAGGCGACGCCTTCCCTCACGGCCACGCCATAGGTCTTACCTGGTTGCCCTAAAAGGGCTTGTTCCACGAAACAGCGCCGGGTTTTTCACAGGGCAACCAATGTCCTGTAAAAAACCCGGATTTTGTAACTACCTACCCTCACCCTGACCCTCTCCCACAGGGAGAGGGAAACGGACAAGAAAAACGGATTTTCCTGCCGGAAACGACAAAATCGTCCGTTTTTTCCCCTCTCCCAGGGGGAGAGGGGCCGGGGGTGAGGGGAGGTAGGCAGTTACCGGATTTTTTTATTTGTGGTATTCCCAAGACATTCAGAAGGGGAGTAAAATAGAATCACCATTTGTGATAGGAGGCGTCATGCAAAATGTAGCCGTTGTCACCGATAGCACCGCCAGTATCCCCGAAGCCATGCTCAAGGAA
>JBMOMO010000287.1:0-7036 GCA_049324135.1 Chloroflexota bacterium | reverse complement strand
TGCCGCGCCACGACATCGAAAGTGGGCTGCGCGCTACAGTGGAATGGTACCTTGCCAACCTCGACTGGGTCGCCAAAATTTCGCAGGCTGGAGATTTCCAGGCCTGGGTAGAGGAAAACTATGGCAAACGGTAAAGTCGAAAATGAATGCCTTATAATAAAGGTAGAACTGGAGACACAGAATGCAAAAAGAGTTACAACTCACTGCCGTGATCGAGCGTGAAGGAGATGGTTATGTTGCCACTTGCCCGGAAGTGGATGTTGTCAGCCAGGGGAATACGGTCGAAGAAGCGCGTCTTAACTTGTTAGAGGCAGTCGAAGGGTTTCTCGAAGTTGCGTCACCTTCCGAGATTCGGCGCAGGTTGAAAAAGCACACCTACATCATGCCAATCATGCCAACTGCGCCCATGAACAAGATCAGGCAAGTTACGAGACTGCGCAATGCCTAAATTACGTGTTCTCTCGGGGAAAGAAGTTTGCAAGATAATGTCTCAGTATGGTTTCAAGCAGGTGCGACAAAAAGGCAGTCACATGATTATGCAAAAAAAGGAAGGGAACACAACGCTCACTGTTCCTGTTCCGGATCATGTTGAATTGAGAACGGGAACACTGATTGGCGTTATCAGACAGTCTGGCTTGCCGCGCTCGATTTTCGAAACAGAGTGACGTTTCTGTTTGCTAACAATCCGTGAGCAGGATGCGGATTGCCTGCATTGAAGTTGCCATTGCGTAAACTTATAACGTAAGGAGCGTTGCATGAAAGGAATCATCCTTGCTGGCGGGCGCGGTACGCGCCTCTACCCGCTGACGTTGGGCGTCAGCAAACAGTTGCTGCCCGTGTACGATAAACCGATGATCTACTATCCGCTCTCGATGCTGCTGTTGGCTGGCATCCGGGAGATCCTGGTCATCAGCACGCCCGAAGACCTGCCGGGCTTTCGCCGCCTGCTGGGGAGCGGGGAGCAGTGGGGGGTGGCGTTTTCCTACCAGGAACAGGAGCAGCCCCGAGGGTTGGCTGAAGCGTTCATCCTGGGGCGCGAATTCGTCGGCGCTGACCCGGTCAGTTTGATCCTGGGCGACAATATTTTCTATGGAACCGGCTTGTGGGGGATGCTGCGCGAGGCGGCGCGGTTGCGCGAGGGCGCAAAGATTTTTGCCTATCCGGTCAAGGATCCCACCAGTTACGGCGTGGTCGAGTTCGACGACCAGCACCGCGCCCTCAGCATCGAGGAGAAGCCGCAAAAACCGCGCTCGCGCTACGCCGTGCCGGGATTGTATTTTTTCGATAATGAGGTGATCGAGATGGCGGCCAACCTGCCGCCCTCGGAGCGCGGCGAACTGGAGATCACCGATATCAACCGCATCTACCTGGAACGCGGGCAATTGTTCGTCCAGCCGTTGGGACGCGGCGTGGCCTGGCTGGACGCCGGTACGCACGAAAACCTGCTGCACGCGGCCAATTTCGTCCAAACGGTGGAAGAGCGCCAGGGATTGATGATCGGTTGCCCCGAAGAGGTCGCCTACCGGGTTGGCTTCATCTCGCGCGAACAATTGCGCGCGCTCGGGCAACAACTGGTGTATAACGGTTACGGCGCTTATTTGTTACAACTGGCGGATGAAGAACCGGGCGCCTTGTAGTAAAATCTAACCCCATGAGTACCAATCGTCACAATCTCACCGTTGACCTGGTCATTCCGGTTTTCAATGAAGCGGGCGTAGTGGAACAGACTCACGCCCGCATTTGCGCGGTCATAGACAGCCTGCCCTACACATTTTCCATTTATTATGTGGACGATGGTTCCAGCGACGGCACGCCTGCCGCCCTCAAGTCCCTGGGCGATGCGCGCGTGCGCGTGCTGGAACTCAGTCGTAATTTCGGCCACCAGGCAGCCCTGACGGCCGGCATGGACGCCACGCGCGGCGATATTGTGGTCACGATGGACGGCGACGGCCAGCACCCGCCGGAGATGATCCCGCAGATGCTGGCGCTGGTCGAGCAGGGATATGACGTGGTGCAGACCCAGCGCATCGACGACGCCGAACCCGCCTCCTTGAAAAAATGGACCTCCGGCCTGTTCTATCGCCTGATCAACGCCATCAGCGGGACGCGCGTGCTGCCCGGCACGGCCGATTTCCGAGCCATGTCGCGCCAGGCGGTGGATGCGCTCAAGTCGATGCCGGAATATCACCGCTTCCTGCGCGGCATGGTTTCGTGGATCGGCTTCCCGACCGTGATCCTGCCTTACCAGCCGGCCGAGCGCATCAGCGGAGTTTCCAAATATTCCCTGCGCAAAATGTTCAACCTGGCCATGGACGCTATCTTCTCTTTCTCGCTGATGCCGCTCTACATCGGCTTGAGCGTGGGCGGCTTGTTCCTCTTCCTGGCGCTGGTGGAGATGGTCTACGTGTTGTCGTTCTGGGTGACGGGGCGCACTTCCAACCTGGCGCCGGGTTGGAGTTCCCTCATGTTCATCATCCTGATCGTCGGCGGCATGTTGATGGTGTTGTTGGGCTTCATCGGCGTTTACGTTGGCTATATCTTCCAGGAAGTCAAACGCCGGCCGGTCTACCTGGTCAAAAAAGGGGCGACCGATGAAAAAGGTTGAAAAACCGGTCTTCGACATCACCTTCCTGCGGCACGGCGAGTCGGTCGGCAACGCCGAAGCGCGCTGGCAGGGGCAGTTCGATTTCCCATTGACCGAAAAAGGGCGCGAGCAGGCCAGGGCGCTGGCTGATCGTTGGCTTGCTGAGGAGCGCACTTTCGATATCATTCTCTCCAGTCCGCTCAGCCGCGCAAGGGAGACCGCAGACATCATTGCGATAGCCTTGGGGATGGCGGTCGAAGATGACCGCATCTGGATGGAGCGGGACATTGGCATCATGGCCGGGCTGACCGTCGCCGAGGTAAAACAGCATTTCCCGGAGCCTGATTTCGTGACC
Source organism: Chloroflexota bacterium (assembly GCA_049324135.1). Lineage (GTDB taxonomy): Bacteria > Chloroflexota > Anaerolineae > Anaerolineales > Villigracilaceae > JAABUE01. The sequence goes on along the minus strand of JBMOMO010000287.1, from coordinate 4,097 downwards.
CCGTTCGACGCGCTCGGCCTGGACGGCGAAGGGGACTGGGAACTCTACCTCCGCGCCGGCCGCGCCTTGCAAGCGTTGTTGCGGCGCAAACCGGGCAAGTACCTGGTCGTTTCGCACGGCGGCCTGCTCAACCAGGTGATGCACGCCATCATCGGGATAACGCCCCAGGCCAATTCCAGCGGGCTGCGATTCCGCTTCCAAAATACCGGTTTTACACACGTCATTTATTACCCGTCTTCCCATCGTTGGCACGTCGAAACGGTCAACGACCGCCATCATTGGAACGGGAAGAATCTCGATTAGGAAGGCTTATGGCAACGCCGCCATCGAAAACATCCCAACTCAAAGTATTATCGCTCGGCGCTGGCGCAATCGGCACGTACGTTGGCGGCAGCCTCGCGCTGGCCGGGCATACGCTGGTTTTCCTGGAGCAGGCCAGGGTCGCCGAAGAGTTGCGGCAGCGCGGCCTGCGCCTCGACCTCTCGGTGGATAAACGCCGCAAGGCCAAAGATACTTATATCGTCGATCCGTCCTCTTTTGTGGTAGCCACCTCGCTCGAAGAAGCCTTGCGCTACGGTCCCTTCGACGTTGTTATTTTTGCCTTGAAGTCTTTCGATACCGCCAGCGCGCTGGAAACGATCCGGCCGCTGGCCGACAAATTGCCGCCCTTCCTGTGCCTGTCCAACGGCGTAGATAACGAGCCGGCCCTGGCAAAGGCGCTGGGCGCCGACAAGGTCATCTATGGGACGGTCACCTCGGCCATCGGGCGGCGCGGCCCGGGTGAGATCGTGTTGGAGCGGCTGCGCGGCGTGGGGATTGCCGGTACGCATCCGCTCTCGGACCGGTTGGTTGCTGCCCTCAATGATGCTTTTCTCAACGCCCGCGCCTTTCCCGATGCCCCCGCCATGAAGTGGTCTAAAATGCTGACCAACTTGCTGGCCAACCCGCTCTCCGCCATCCTCGACATGACAGCCGCCGAGATTTATGCCCACAAAGGACTCTACCGGGTCGAGATCGCCATGCTGCGCGAGTGCCTGGCCGTGATGGCAGCGCAGGGTATAGGGGTGGTGGATTTGCCGGGAACGCCCGTGCGGGCGCTGGCATTTGTTGTAAAATTGCCGTCCTGGCTTTCCCGGCCTGTGCTGGCGCGGGCGGCCGGTGCCGGGCGCGGCGGCAAGATGCCCTCCTTCCACATTGACCTGCATTCGGGGCGCGGCAGGACCGAAGTGGAGTACCTGCATGGCGCGGTCGTGCGCGCGGGCAAGAAAGCCAAAGTTCCAACGCCGGTCAACCAGTTTTTGACGAATACTTTATTGGCGATAGCAAAAGGAGAAATCCCGCTGCAGGAATACGCGCGCCGGCCGGAAGATGTATTGCGGCAGTTGACTGCTGACCGTTGATGCAACCTTACGTTTATGCTTTCCTGCTCCTCTTAGCATCCATTTGCAGCGCCATCGCAATCCAGGCGGCGCTCCGAGTGAGCCGCGCGCCTGGCGCAACCGCTTTGATTGCCATGCTGGGGGCTTTGTTTATCTGGTCTTCTTCGTACGCGATCCACTGGCTGGTCAGCGATCCGCTTTGGAAGTATTTCTGGCTGAATATGACCTATTTTGGCCTGGCCGCAGCCCCCATCTCGTTCTTTATTTTTGCTTTCCGCTATACACATCACGATGACTGGCTAAGGCCTTCTGTCATCGCGTTTCTATCGATTGAACCGATATTTATCCTTATCCTGCTGTGGACCGATCCGTGGCATGGATTGTTTTTTGCCGGCAAACGCGCCCTGGCCGACAGCATCCTCCTGAAGGGCAGTCCTTTGCTGTGGTTCAATGCCGCGTATTCCTATGGGATGATTTTGATCGCAACGGTCATCCTGATCAGGAAGGCCTTCCAGTCGCTTACGTTTTATCGCTGGCAGTTGGGGCTGTTCGTGGGCGGCCTGGTGTTGCCCTGGCTTGCCAACGGCTTGACGCTCGCCAAACGGACCGCCTGGCCCGACCTGGACGTTACGCCTATCACATTTACATTTACTGCTATCGTCATCCTTTATGACTTGCTTGGCTGGCGTTTGTTGGATATTGTCCCGATTGCCCGCGACCTGCTCGTGGAGCATATGGATGATGGGTTGCTCGTGTTGGATACCCACAACCGGGTGGTGGACTTCAACCAGGTTGCCTGGCAACTGTCTTCTGGTGGAGATGGGTTGGCAGTTGGTCAGTCCATATTGTCCTTGTTTCGACGATGGCCCACAGTGCTCGAACAGTTTTTGGACGCCGAAGAAGTGGATACGGAAGTGTACCTTGAGACGCCTGCGCCGTCGTACGTGGATCTGCACATCAAGGCCATCCGGGATAAGAAAGGCAAACGATTGGGGCGCCTGGTCACCTGGCGGGATGTGACCGAATACAGGCAGGCGCAGCAGGCCTTACAGTCGGCCAATACGCAACTCAAGGCCAGGGTGGAAGAGGTCGAAAATTTGCAACAGCAATTACAAGAGCAGGCCATTCGCGACCCTTTGACGGGTGTTTACAATCGTCGTTTCTTGAATGAGGCCCTGGAACATGAGTTTGCGCGCGCCAGGCGAAAAAAGTGGCCCCTTGCCATCCTTATCATGGATCTGGATTTTTTCAAGAACATCAATGACCAGTTTGGGCATCGCGCCGGCGATCTTGCCTTGCAAAGGATTGCGGGTACGCTTTCCGAAAAAATCCGCATCAGCGACACCCTTTGCCGTTACGGAGGGGAAGAATTCGTCATCCTGATGCCGGATGTAGACCAGGCAACTGCCTTCCAGCGCGCAGAGGAATTGCGGGGGGCGATTGAGGCGCTTACTGTCTCCTCTCCTAAAGGCGCGTTCTCCGTGACCGCTTCGCTTGGCCTGGCTGTCTATCCGAATCACACCAGGAACGCAGACGACCTGCTCCATGCAGCCGATGATGCCCTCTATGTCGCCAAACGCAATGGCAAGAATAAAGTCGTTGTCTTTAATGGTGGAATGAATACGTCCCACTATACCGGGTTGGAACAGTGATAAAATACGTTTCCCTTTTCAAGGGAATACGATGAATAACCAGACTAAAATCCACCCTGTCCAATTGCGCCCAACGGTAGAGATTCACCTTCCCGATGGGCGTATCTTATCCGGCCCACGCGGCGCGCCAGTGGGGGATTTCTTGCATGTTGTGGCGGAGAATTTCGATGCTCCTGTCGTTGCAGCGGTCATCAATGGCGACCTGCGCGAGTTGACGTATCCGATTAAATTCGAGTCGCAAGTCCAGCCAGTCACGATGGCCGACCCGGACGGCGCGCGCATCTACCGCCGTTCGCTGACCTTCCTGCTCGAAATGGCCTTCAGCGACCTGTATCCGAAAGGGACGTTGACCATTGATCACTCGGTCTCTTTCGGCGGGTACTACTGCCAGGTAACGAGACGCAAGCCGTTATCTGGGTCCGAACTGGCGGCGCTCGAAGTCCACATGCAGGAATTGATCGCTGCCGATCTCCCGCTCGAGCGCAAGGAAGTTCCACTGTCCGAGGCCATTGCGTATTTCAAGAAACTCGGTTACGACGATAAAGTCTACCTTCTCTCTCACCGCCGCAAAAACTACTTGACGCTCTATCGCCTGGGCGACCGCATGGACTATCACCATGGCTACATGGTACCGTCCACCGGCTACTTGCGCTGGTTCGACTTGCATCCCACCAACGGCGGGTTTACCTTGAGTTTCCCTCGCCGTCATGCGCCGACCGAGTTGCAGCCGCCCTCGAATTATCCCAAGTTGCTGACTGCCTTCCGGCAGTATGGCGATTGGCTGACGCGCCTGGGCATAGATAATGTAGGCGCGCTCAATGACGCCATCCAGGCCGGGCGCGGGCATGAGATCATCCTGGTTTCCGAAGCCCTGCACGAACAGTACATTTCCGACATTGCCCGCCAGATCGCGGAACGACAGGCCGAAATTTCGCTCGCGTTGGTGGCGGGACCGTCCTCGTCCGGCAAGACCACCTTCTCGCGCCGCCTTACGGTGCAACTGCTGGCGCGCGGCATTTCCCCCTACCCGCTCGAACTCGACCAATACTTCGTCGACCGCGAAAAG
>JBMOMO010000286.1:0-7106 GCA_049324135.1 Chloroflexota bacterium | reverse complement strand
GCGGAAGATGTGTTCGGCGCTGGAGTGGATCGAAAGGATGACCACCTGCGTCCCCGGGCAGGCGGCGCGGATCTGGCGCGTGGCTTCGACGCCGTTCAGTTCGGGCATCGAAATATCCATCACCGCCGCGCGCGGCTGGTGTTGCCTGGCCTGTTGCACGGCCTCGCGCCCGTCTCCCACCGAGGCGACGACCTCGATATCACCCTGCGCTTCAAGCAGGACGCGCAGTCCGTCGCGCACCACGGCGTGGTCATCGGCAAGGAGAACAGTAATAGTCATATTCGCCTTCCCTTACAGCCCTCCCAAATTCGGCCGCCGCTCTAACAAATCGGTGATCTGACGTTTTCCATCCAGGAGAAGGATCAGCCCGTTCAAAACATTCCGGCCAATCACCACCTCGTCGCCAAAATCATCTCCGACAACGATCACGTTGGGGAGGATCACACCCTCGATGTGAATATCCACCTCGAACATTTGAACGTTACGCGTTTCCCCCAAAACTCCGTGAAGAACCGCTTCACCAACACCAATCGCTTCGACGGCTTCCAGATAACGGATCGGCACCAGCGTCCCATCCGAACCGGTGTCCAAAATCCCCGCTACGGTTTTATCCTCAGATGCATCGCCCGGACCCGCCAATTGAAGGTTCAGGATCGGCGCAGGCGGAATGTAACTCGTATCGTAGGGAATGCTCATGACGCGAGCCGTGTGTTGACGATCCGAAATTCGCGGCGGCCCTGCGACGGGGCGATGAGAATGGCGGTCTTGCCGAACTTCGCCCGAATTCTCTCCCGAAGCGCCTCCTCGCTCCGGTCGTGATCCACCACTTTGCGGAGATGCACCGCCACGTATTCCCCTGCGTAACGGGCGCGTGTTTCGAGCGGGAGCGATTCCCACCAGGCCGACTCGGCGCTGATCTTTTCCCGTTGAGCCTGGAAGCGATAATGCCTCACGGCGGTTTCGATGAGTTGTTCCACCGCCAGGCCGTTCGCTTCCGCCTCGCGTCGCAATTGCGACGCCAGCGGATCGCTCAATTTGATTTCGCTCATCTGAATTTCTCCTTCTTCCGTTACGAATTATAACATCCGCGCCGCCTCACTTACTCAGATTCTGCGGGGGGGGGGGTGATTTCTGCGATGATTTTCGTCCCCTCGCCGAGGGCCGAAATTAAACGGAAGCTCCCGCCCACGGCTTCGAGGCGCTCGCGCATCGTCCGCAGCCCCCAGCCCCTCTGCTCGTCTGGGGCGACCGCCAGAGGGTCGAAGCCGCGCCCGTCGTCGGCGATGACCAGCCGCGTCGTCCCGGCGACCGTTTCCAGGGTGACCTGGATGCGCCTGGCGGCCGCGTGGCGGGCGACGTTGGTCAGCGCCTCCTGCGCCACGCGGAACAGCACCGCCTCCAAATGGGACGGGAGGCCAGGCGCGGCCTGCTCGGCCGCCTCCACGCGGACGGGGATTTCCGTCCGCTGCGTGAATTGTTCCGCGTACCAGCGCAGCGCAGCGCCCAGCCCGTAATCGGCCAGCACGGGCGGGTGCAGGTTCGCCATCACATCGCGCACGCACGCCACCGTCTCGTCCACCAGGCGGGTCGAATCCTCGATCCGCGCCCCTACCTGTTGCAAGGCTTCCGCCGGTAGTTGCGCCTGCAGGATGTTGAGATTGATGTTGAGCGCCGTCAGGGTCTGCCCGACGCGGTCGTGCAGTTCGCGCGCCAGGCTGCGGCGCTCTATTTCTTCCACCTCGGCCAGGCGGACGGTCAGCGCGCGCAGTTGATTGGCCTGCGTCGCTACGGATTCGAGCAGGTTCGAATTGTGGATCGCTACGGTAATCTGCGCTGCAATCGTTTCGAGCAAACGCTGGTCATCTTCGGTGTAGGCGCTGGCTTTCGTTGATTCCACGTTTACTACGCCGATCACGCGGTCTTGAATGCGTAACGGTACGCACAACTCAGAAAGGATGCCTTCACGCAAGGCCAGGTAGCGCGGCTCTTTGCGGACATCCTCAAAGCGCAAACTTCGACCGTGCTCTGCCACCCAACCCGTGACGCCAATCCCCAGGCGTACTCCTTTCGAGCGGACATAGTCTTTATCTGCTGCGAGGAATTCTGCATCTCGTTTCTGGTTGCTCAACGCAAAGGGTTCCAGCATACCAGTGGTTGCATCCACCAATAATACTGCGCCATAGGAGTATTCCAAAGTATCTTCCAATACTTGGATAATTTCCTGCGCCAGCAAGTCTGGCGACAGCAGTTTTTGCAGGCGTTGGGATGCGTCATAGATGGCGCTAAGCTCCTTGTAGCGCTTTTCCAGGGCCTGCTCTGCCTGTTTGCGCCTGGCAATATCCAGCGCAATGACCTGGATGGCCGGGTGCCCTCCGAGGGTAAACGGCGCGGCAGTCACTTCTACTGGCACGACGCTCCCATCCAACTGCACGTAACGGTCTTCTGCCGGGTACAGGCCCGTTTCACCCTTCAACATGCGCCCGATGCGGTCGCGCGCCGCCTCCCGGGTTTCGGGCGAGACGAGTTCCATGATGGGTTTGCCGATCAGGTCGCTTACGCTCTGCGCGCCGAACAGGCGAACCGCGGCAGGGTTGGCAAAGACCAGTTCCCCATCCTGATGAACGCCGATGGCATAGGGGGATCTGTCCACCAGCAGGCGGTAACGTTCCTCGCTCTCGCGCAGCATCTCCTCGGCGCGCTTGCGCTCGCTGACATCGCGGATGATCATGCTGGTGCGGTCGCGCCCTTGTTTGTCCTTGAACAGGGCTGTGGATATTTCCCCGGGGAACCTGCTCCCATCCCGGCGCAGGAAGGTCAGCTCGCCGCTGAATTTCCCCGTGCGGGCGCGCTCCTCCAGCGCCGCTTGCAAGCGCGGGTCGGCGCTATCCGCCACGCCGCTGCGCCCCAACCGGCAGATTTCGGCCTCCGTTCGGTCGAACAGGCGGCCGGCGGCCGGGTTGGCGGCGTAGATGCTGCCGTCCGGCGCGGTCAGCAGGATGGCGTCCAGGCTGGTTTCGAACAGCAGGCGGTAGCGTTGCTCGCTTTCGAGGCGTTCCTCTTCCGCGCCCTGGCGGGCGGTCAGTTCATGGCGCAGCAACCCGAAGATCAACACAGCGCTGGCGGCCACAAAGAACCAGCCTTTGCAGGTTTGCAGGCGGGCTGCTGCGGCGGCGTCGCGCGCCAGCGCAGACACGAGCCAATCCGAACCCAGGATCCAGACGCCGCCGAACAGCGCGTAGAGCAGGGCCGCCCGTACAGGCGGGGACAGATGAGGCAGTTTCATGCGCACCTCCAACTAAATTATAGAAGATAAAATGTCATTGTCAATGCGAAATGGGTTTCCCCCGCCGGCGCACTCAAGTTTGCTATCTAGCAAAATATTTTTTCCTACGATACTGTTAATTGCGCGCGGCGGCTCCAGCGGGGACGACAAGCCCGGTAGGCTTACCGAGGAACCCGGCCAGGTTCCCCCGGATGCTAAAGGCCCAGTTCTCCCTGCCGGCCGCCCTGTTTGCGAATGCGCCCGGCTTTGGGGCGGTAGGGCGGCGGGGTTTCGGGTTTCTTGCCGTTCAACAGGTCTTCGATGGTCAGGATCTGCAGGCGCGGGAATTTGCCCCGTTTGTAGAACTTGCTTATCGTACAAACTTGTTGTATAGTTCTAAAAACTTTACACCAAGGACATTTCATGAAAACCAGCGTTGTCCTTCAACCGTCGAACGTCGAAATGGGAGAGCTGCTCAAAGACCTTCTCTCATCGCAAAAGCCCTTCTATAACAATGTATGGCTTGTATCCGCATTTGCCAATGCGCAGGCCATACAACGAATTGCTCCAAACATTTTGGAAGCAAAGGCAAGGGGAGCAAATATCAACATTGTTGTTGGTTTTGATGTTAGATCGACCTCTGCCGAAGCGCTGCAAAGGATCAATTCGCTTGGCGTCCATGCTGTTCTTGTTCACAACGCGCGCGGAGGACACACTTTTCATCCAAAGATTTACTTGTTCGAAGCCACACACGAAAAGGCAGAGGTGTTTATTGGCTCGAGCAATTTGACAGATGGCGGCCTGTATACAAATTACGAAGCATCGACAAGAATGACTTTCGAATTTCCGGCAGATGACGAGGAATATACTCACTTCTTTTCGTCGCTTGAAACATACCTCAAGCCAACGGGGCCCATTGTGCAAATTTTAACCAGTAGATTGATCGATGTTCTTGTCGAACGCGGGGAAGTACCGAGCGAAAAAGATATTCGAAAAAACCAGGCAAAAGTTCCAAAGCCGGATAAGAAAGCGAGCATTCCAGAGTCTCCTTTTGGGGTGGAAACCATTAAACGCCCGCCTGCCCTGGAGAGACCTGTTCGAAAGACGTCAACGTCAACGACAAAAACGGGCGCGAAGGTAAAACCCGCCCAGGTTTCAGGCATGCCGAATCGTGGGACTCTGCTTTGGCAAAAGTCAAAACTCCCTGCGTCGGATGTGCAAAGGCAATCGGGGAATGTTACAGGCGGTTTGCGTCTGACCCAGGCGGGTTGGCAAGTTTCAGGAAATCCGGTAGACCAGACGACCTATTTCAGGAAGGATGTTTTCGGTCATCTCGTTTGGTCTACATGGAAAACAAAGCCATACAGCGAAAAAGCCGAAACGAGTTTCGATGTTCACCTTCTTGGAAAAAGTTACGGGATTCATCAACTCATGATCAGCCATAAACCAAGCGGCGAAGCAGGGCAGCACAATTACACGACTATTTTGCACTGGGGCGACCTGGCTGAAACAGTTCGTCAATTAAATCTTGTTGGGAAAACTTTCAGGTTGTATGCTCCCCCAAACGGACAGGCAGAACCGTTTGTTATCGAAGTGACATAAACTTCACTGTTCGTCTTCTATACCTTCATCTGCATTTTGTCTTTGGCGGCGAAACCGCAAACGCGACCACGCCTCGAACAAAATGATTGCCTCGTTTTTATCGAAACCAAGCGGGGTCAGGATTTTTTCGTCTCGCTGTACAAGCAATTCTTCGGCTGGAATTCCGTTTTGGATAAGGGAATTGAGCGCATAGATTTCCTTCTGATCGAATCGCTGAATCGGGATCAATAACTTCCGTATTTCGGAAGGCACAAGTTCCAATACTCCGCCGCCATAGTGCCTTCCCTCGATTTCGGCGCTCAATGCGGTAAGGCTATTGATGAACGAACCAACCAGCGTGGCTTCATCGAACTTTTTGTGGCGCACGCGATAAGTCGTATCAGTGGTATATGCTTGCGCCTTGTTGAATACCAGGCGTGGAAAGTCGTGGCTTCTCTTTAGCATTCCAAGGGAGGTAGCATAAACAGAAGGAACACTATACCAGGGCTCTCGAATTCGGCACTTGTACCTCTTGTGGATATTTTGTTTTTCACCAAGACGGATGTAATTCCTTACCGGCTCTGGCAATTGGCTGAGTTTTTCACCAGAGAACCAAATGAAATTTGTTGGCAAGCCAAGTTTTCTATTCCGCGCAATCGAGTCTTCATCAAAAACGATGCCAGGAACATGTTCACTCTTCCCAAACATGGGATGTGTCCAGTTGTGCAGTGAATATTGCCGGACAGTTTCATCAGGAACGAGGAAAAACTTATTCGCTCCTGTGACAATGCCAACAGCAACCTCAGCGATGTCATCAAAATAATAAATACCTGGGTTTGCTTTTGTCTTTGCCAAAGCCTCACGCTCTGCGCTTGTAAGCAAGGCAAGCATCCATTTGCCTTTTACAGTTTCCCCATTTGTATATTTGGCTTTCTCAAAATAATCTTCTGGGTCTCCGAAAAGAAAATCCTTGCTCTTGGTTGCAATGATCGACAGGCCATCAAAATATTCGCCTGGTGTATTCTTTTTCTCCGCCAGCAATAAAATTGCGCCCTGAAGCGTGCCCTCGAACCATATTTCCTGTGGGTCAAAAATCAAGATGCGGGAACATACTTTTGTCAGGTAGGCTCTTAGGGACTCGGCGTGTAACACATGCAATAATTCGGCAGGTACGACCATAGCCAGCCTGCCGCCTGGACGAAGTAATGCTAATGATGAAATGACGAATGGGACCCACGCATTCGTATGCTTTGTAAACGGCAGGTGAAATACGTTAAAAATCTGTTCTGAAATACCCTGTGCCACGCTCTCTAAATATTGATAGCGAATAAAAGGGGGATTTCCAACAACTGCATCGAACTGCGGTGGGTTTAATAACCTGGCAAGCGACCAACCAAGAAAATCACGGGGTATGATTTCCGTATCAACATTTATCAATTCGCTTGCTGCGTGAACCGCTTTGCTTGCTTCCGTTGGTTCGATTTCGAACGCCTTGATTGACTTTACACCGTTTGCACTTAATTTCGACAACTCGCGCAGAAAAACGCCATCGCCGCAACTTGGTTCTAAAATAGATTTTGGGTGGATGTTCAAAACCCATTTTAAAAGAAATGCGGCAATATCGGGGTCAGTGTAATACCCACCGCGAAGTTTTGTGAGGGATTCATCTATTTTGAAGTTCATCGGGTATTTTTAGCACGAATATTCTACAACTGTCATTATAAGTCATGATAGGGGATTTTCAAGAGTCAATTTCGACAATTTTCAAACAGTTGTCAGAATATCAAGCGCACAATCCTTGAACAAACAGAAAACAAAGACAGACCAGGCTGGTCTCACGTGAATCCCAATCCCCTCTCCTTCAACGACACCCACCTGCCCTGCCCGATGACCAGGTGATCGAGCACTTCCAGGTCGAGCAGTTTGCCGGCCTGGACGAAGGCGCGCGTCACGGCCACGTCGTCCGGGCTGGGGGTCGGGTCGCCGCTGGGATGGTTGTGGACGATGATAACAGCGCTCGCGCCGCGCCGCAGGGCAGCCTTGAAGATTTCCCCCACCCGCACCTGGGAGGAGTTGACCGAGCCTTTATACACTTCCACGATGTCTAGCACGTGGTTGCGCGTGTCGAGCAGCAACACGCGCAGGTGCTCCTGCTCCAGCGCGGACATCTCGTATTGCACCAGCGCGGCCGCGTCCGCCGGGCTGTTGATGGTGGGGCGCGCCTCGGGCGACTCGAGCGTCAGCCGCCGCCCCAACTCGATGG
>JBMOMO010000285.1:0-7112 GCA_049324135.1 Chloroflexota bacterium | reverse complement strand
CAGCGCGCCCGGCAGATCGGCGGGCGGCTCGAAATCACCAGCAGCCCGGGCGCCGGCACGCGCATCCGCGCCGAAGTGCCGGAGGTGGAACGATGGCTGGAACCAACCTAAATCGCAAGGAGAAAAGTATGGGCGCTCCCATTCACGTCCTGGTCGTCGACGACCATCCCGTCGTCCGCAGGGGTATCAAGTCGTTACTGGCGGAGGAAGAAGGCATCGAAGTGATCGGCGAAGCCGTCAACGGCAAAGACGCGCTGGAAAAATTGCAGACCCTGAAACCCGACGTGATCCTGATGGACCTGGTCATGCCCGAAATGAACGGCATCGAAGCCATCGAACGCATCACCGCCGCCTATCCCGACGCGCGCATCCTGGTGATGACCAGTTTTGCCGCCGACGACAAGGTCTTCCCCTCCATCAAGGCCGGCGCGCTAGGCTACATCTTGAAGGATTCCGACCCGGAAGACCTGCTGCGCATGATCCGCCAGGTGCATCGCGGCGAACTGTCCATCCACCCCACCATTGCCCGCAAGGTCATCCAGGAATTGAACCGCCCGGCCCAGGAACCGCTTACCCCCTCCCCGCTGACGGAACGGGAAGTGGAGATCCTGCAACTGATCGCCCAGGGGATCGAGAACAAGGAGATCGCCCGGCAATTGTTCTTGCGCGACGCCACCGTGCGCACGCACGTCAGCAACATCCTGAGCAAGTTACAACTCGCCAACCGCGTCCAGGCCACCCTGTATGCGCTGCGGACGGGGTTGACTTCGCTGGAGGGGGAGATGCCAGGACAGGATAGCCAAAGGTAGAGCCCTTCCACATAAGTTGGTTTTTCAAGCCAACAAACGCGCAGGCGACCGTCCACGATGGCGGTCGTTTCGCTTTACCGAATCACCAGGAAAAATCAGCGCCAATCCGATGACAGGAAATCCGATTTATTGTAAATAAAAACTGATGAAGGCGCTCGTCCTGATCAAGATCACTTCCCTGGGAACCAGGGAGGCTTACCGTCTCTTAAAAGAACTGGACTCGGTGGTCGAGTCTTACCTGGTGTATGGCCGCTATGACGCCGCGCTCATCCTCCAGGCAGGCGACCTGGAGGGCATCCGCCAGGTCATTTTTTCCGACATCCAGCCCATACCGGGCGTAATAGATATCCTGCCTTGCATCATCGCCGAGGGCGAGGCTGCGCCGGTGGAAAACGGCCTGCGCTCGCAAGCGATGAGACAAACGGCAACATGAGGTACTTATGACCCTTATCCATTCCATGCAAGACCTGGAACGCGCCAGGGAAGAAGCCCTGGCGCGCCAGCGCGCCCAGGGACAGCAACACCGCTTCCACCTGCGGGTGGGGCTGGGGAGTTGCAGCATCGCCGCCGGCGCGCAAGACACGCTGGACGCGCTCACCCACATGGTTGCCGCCGAGGAACTGGAACAGGTGCTGGTCACGAAGACCGGCTGTATCGGCCAGTGCGCCCTGGAGCCAATCGTCCAGGTGCAGGAAAGGGACAAACCGCCCATCACGTATGGCAAGGTGACGCCGGATATCGCCCGGCGCATCCTCAAGGAACACATCGGATCGGGTATGGTCGTCCAGCAGTACACCATCGAGACGGTCTAGGAGCGCAAGGAGCAGGAGCATGGGCCAAGAATACGACGAAAAGACATTGGATGCTATCATCCAAAAGGCGACGGAAGAGCACGGCAGCGGACGGGAGGCGGTCATCCCCATCCTGGCCGAGATCAACCAGGCGCTGGGCTTCGTCCCGGCGGAAGCGTTCGGCAAGATCAGGCGGCTGGTCAACAAGCCGGAAGAGGGCCTGTTCCTGGCAGACAGCCACCTGTTTGCCACCGCCAGTTTCTACCAGATGTTCTCGCTGACGCCCACCGGCAGGCACGTTATCCGCTTCTGCGAGAGCGCGCCCTGCCACGTGGTCGGCGCGCGCGAGGTGGTCGAAGCCATCCAGTCGCACCTGGGGGTCGAGGTGGGGGGCACCACCGCCGACCGGAACTTCACCCTGCGGGCCACCAGTTGCCTGGGCATCTGCAGCGTGGGGCCGGTGTTCCTGGTGGACGATGACATGTACGGGAATGTCACGCCGGAGCGGGTGCCCGGGATTTTGGCAAAATATTCTTGAAACGGAAGCAGGCAGAGGGTCCGCCAGTGAAGCGAGAGAAGTCGAACAAGAGGTGAGCGATGAAGTCAATCCGGTCAATGGTTCTGGTCTCGAACGATCCGGTCAGTGTGGAGCGCGGCGCGGAAGAAGTGTTCCGGGCGTTCCATGCAGAAATCCGCAGCCACGGGCTGATGGAGGAGGTCATGGTGCGCACCATCAGCGACATCAGCGAGCGGGACGACCTGCCGCTGGTGATGATCTACCCGGAGGCGGTAGTCTACGGGCCGGTCAGCGCCGAGGACGTGCATTTGCTGGTGGAGGAACATTTGCTGAAAGGCCAGATCGTGAAGAGCCTGGCCGGCAAGATGCTCGAACCGGCCGGCGAACTGGCCTGGCTGCGGGCGCGCACCGGCGCGCTGCCGGTCCAGCAGCGGGTGGCGCTGGGACGCGCTGGGGTGGTAGACCCCGAAAGCCTGGACGAGTACCTGATCCACGACGGCTACCGGGCGCTGGGCAAGGCGCTGACGGGGATGACGCCCGAGACGGTGATCAACGAAATGGAAGTCTCCGGCCTGCAAGGGCGCGGGGGCGCGGGTTTCCCCACCGGGCGCAAGTGGAAGTTCGTGCGCAGCGCATCCGGCGCGCCGAAGTACGTCATCTGTAACGCCGACGAGAGCGAGCCGGGCACATTCAAGGACCGCCTGATCCTGGAGGGCGACCCGTTCAGCGTCATCGAGGCCATGACGATTGCCGCTTACGCGGTGGGGGCCAGCGAAGGCTTCATCTACGTGCGCGGCGAGTACAAACTGGCTTACCAGCGCCTGGAGAACGCCATCCGGAAGGCCGAGGCGCATGGGCTGTTGGGCGAGAATATCTTCGGCCAGGGCTTCGATTTCCACATCCACTTGCACGCTGGGGCGGGGGCCTATATCTGCGGCGAGGAGACAGCCCTGATCGAATCCGTCGAAGGCAAGCGCGGACAGCCGCGCGCCCGCCCGCCTTACCCGCCCACCTATGGCCTGTGGGGCAAACCCACCCTGGTGAACAACGTGGAGACGCTGGCGAATGTCCCGCACATCATCCGCAACGGCGGGGAGTGGTACCACCAGTTCGGCACGGACGCCAGCCGGGGCACGAAAGTGTACACCATCATGGGCAACGTCAACTTCACCGGCGTGATCGAAGTGCCGCTGGGCATCACCCTGCGCGAAGTGATCGAGATCTACGGCAAGGGGATGAAGAAGGGCGCGCCGCTCAAACTGGTGCAGACCGGCGGCTCCAGCGGCTCCATCGTCCCGGCGCGCTTGCAGGACACGCCCATGGACTTCGAATCCTGGCGCAAGGCCGGGGTGTCGCTTGGCTCGGGCGCCCTGCTGATCTGCGACGAGCGCACCTGCGTGGTAGACCTGGCCAAGACGCTGCTGCATTTCTTCCGCTTCGAGTGCTGCGCAAAATGTACGCCCTGCCGCACCGGGACGCAGCGCCTGTACCAGATCGTCTCGGACATCGCGAGCGGACGGGGCAGCCTGGAAAGCCTGAGCGAAATGCAATCGCTCGGACAGGGCATGGAACTGCTGTCCAACTGTGGGTTGGGGCAGACCGCTGCGGTGGCTATCCGCGACATCCTGAAACACTTCCGCTACGAAGTGGAAGAACACATCATTTCGCGCACCTGCCCGGCCGGGGTTTGCCAGATGCCAGTCATAGCCCCTACCGAAGAAGTCGTTGACGTTGCCTTCGATGGCGCGGGCCAGGAATAAGGAGAGAAGCCGATGATCAGCCTGACGATCAATGGTCGAACAGTCGAGGTGGAAGAGGGCGCTACCGTCTTGCAAGCCGCCGAAAAACTTGGCATTGTCATCCCTACCCTGTGTTACCACAAAGACCTGAGCCAGTACGGCGGCTGCCGCTTGTGCGTAGTGGAAGTGCGCGGGGCGCGCCTGCCCATGACCTCCTGCAACCTGCCGGTCATCCCGGATATGCGCGTGACGACCGAATCCCCGGCGCTCACCGTCCACCGGCAAACCATCCTGCGCATGATGCTCTCCAATTACTATGACGCCGGTTACAAACGCTATAACGGCAAGCCCGGCCTGGAGCAGGACAGCGAACTGGCGCACTGGGCCAGGGTGTACGGCGTGGACATCCGCAGCGCCATGGCCAAGAAGCCTCTCGTCCCGGTGGACAGCGACCCCAACCCCTTCGTGTGGGTGGACATGAACAAGTGCATCCAGTGTACGCGCTGCGTGCGCGCTTGCGCCGAGGTGCAGGGACGCTTCGTCTGGTCGCAGTCCTATCGCGGCTACCAGGCGCGCATCGTGGCTGGCGCGGATTCCACTATGCTGGCCTCGCGCTGCGAATCGTGCGGGGCGTGCGTGGCCTACTGCCCCACCGGCGCGCTGGATAACAAGATGTCGGTCAACGCCGGGCGCGCCGACCGGCTGGTGCAGACCACCTGCGCTTACTGCGGGGTGGGCTGCCAGTTGGACTTGAACGTCAAGGATGACGTCCCCGGCGGACGGGTGATCCGCGTCACGTCTCACACTGCGCCGGAGGCTGCTTCCGTCAACGGGCTTCATCTCTGCCTCAAGGGACGCTACGGCTACGAGTTCATCCACCACCCGCAGCGGCGCACGCGCCCGCTGGTGCGCCAGTACCTGCTGGACGGCGCGCCTCGTCCCGCCGGGCGCGGCAAACTGGTGGAAGTGGATTGGGATACCGCGCTCGACATCGCTGCCAGAACGTTGCGGCAAGTCCGCGACGGATACGGCGGCGAGAGCGTGGCCGTGCTGGCTTCGGGCAGATGCACCAACGAAGAGAACTACCTGCTGAACAAACTGGCGCGCCAGGCGCTGGGCACCAACCACATCGACTGCTGCGCCAATATTTACACCGCCAGCGTGGTGGACGGCTTGTTGGAAGCCACCGGTCTCCCGGCCATGTCCAATTCCTTCGAGGACATCGCAACCAAAGCCGGGGCGTTGTTCGTGATCGGCTCCAACCTGACCGAGCAGCACCCGGTCTTCGGCGCGCACATCCGCCAGGCCGTCATGCGGCGCAAGATCAAGATGGTAGTCGCCAGCCCGGACTTCATCAACATCGCCGAATATGCGGCGCTGGCCCTCTATCACCGCCCCAACACCGAAGCGGCGCTGGTGAACGGCCTGATGCATATCATCCTCGAAAAGGGCTGGCAGGAGCAGGCCTCGGTCGAGAAATACCCGCGTGGGTTTGCCGAGGTCAAGGCGGCAGTGGCGGGCTATTCCCCGCAAAAGGTGTCCGGGATGACCGGCGTGAGCGTCGAGGCGCTCTACCAGGCCGCCGAAATCCTGTCGCAGGCGCGCCCGATGGCCGTGGTGTGGAGCAGCGGCCTGGCCGACCACGCGCTTGCCCGGCAGAACGTCCACGCGCTGGTGAACCTGCAACTGCTGTTGGGCAACCTGGAACGGCCTGGCGGGGGCGTCAACCCGCTGCGGACGCAGAACAACATCCAGGGCGCCTGCGACCTGGGCTGCGTCCCCGACATGCTGCCCGGCTACCGGCCGGTGGAGGACGCGGACGCCCGCCAGGCCTTCGAGCAAGCCTGGGGCGCCAGCCTGCCGGCCTGGCCCGGGTTGGATGCGAAAGGCATCCTGGCCGCCGCCCGCGAGGGAAGCGTCAAGGCGTTGTACATCATGGGCGAGGAGATCCTGAACACGTCCGAAGAAGGAGCGCGCGCGCGCCAGGGACTCGAAGCCTGCGAGTTCGTCGTCCTGCAGGAGATCATGCCGTCCGAGGCCAGCCGTTACGCGGACGTGATCCTGCCGGGAGTCAGTTTCGCCGAAAAGGGCGGCACCTTCACCAGCGCCGAGCGGCGCATCCAACTGGTGGAGCAGGCCATCCAGCCCCTCGGCGAGGCGCGCGCCGACTGGCAGGTCATCGCCGACCTGGCGCGCCTGATCGCGCAGGGACGCGGGCGCAAACCGGCCAAAGCGCCCTTCTCGGCCTGGAAATATGCCGGCCCCGAAAAGGTGATGCAGGAAATCGCCGCGCTCACGCCCCTTTACAGCGGCGTCGCTTACCACACTTTGCGGCAGGGCGAATCCGTGCGCTGGCCTGCGCCGGCATACCAGCCGGAAAAAGTGCGCTGGCTGGCGGATGGGTTGGTCGAATAGCCGCTGGTCCAAACCTGTCGAGACCCCGTCGAAGGGTGTAGTCAATGGTCGCTTCGGCGCTGGTAGCCGAAGGGCAGCGCGGCGGTCGCTCGCGCCTGCGCGCAGTTGGTCGAGAATTTCTCGGACATCCATAAGTTTTTTGTTCCTGTTCGGCATGTATCCCTCCGGCGTTTTTCCCGGAAGGATACTGTGTTTTTCGGAGTCCCCTACCCGCAGGTGGTAAACTTTGGCCGCAAATGGGTGGTAAAGTTTGGGTGAAAAATGACAGTTTCAGAACCGGTAAAATTCACCCAATCGAACAAACGGGAACGCCTGCCTCCTGGCCCTGCACATGACCTTCATCTACCTGCTCATTGAATTCCTGGACGAACTCGTCTTTGGCGTGGGCGAAACCGCCTGGCCGCTCCTGCGCGACGACCTTGCGCTGACCTACACCCAGGTCGGCCTGCTGCTCAGCCTGCCGGGACTGGTGGCCGCTTTTGTCGAACCGTTCCTGGGCATCCTGGGCGATATCTGGAAACGGCGGGCGCTTATCCTGGGGGGCGGCATCCTGTTTACGCTCTCGCTGGCGCTTACGGCGCTCAGTCACAATTTCCTGTTCTTGCTGGCATCGTTCGCGCTTTTTCATCCCGCCTCCGGCGCGTTCGTCAGCCTCTCGCAAGCCAGCCTGATGGACTCGGCTCCCGACCGCCGCGAGCAGAACATGGCGCGCTGGACCTTTGCCGGGTCCCTCGGCGTGGTGACCGGGCCGCTCTTGTTGGGCTTGTTCGTCCATTTCGGCTTGGGATGGCGCGGCGTGTACGCCTGCCTGGCCGCGCTTGCGGGCTTGTGCCTGCTGGCC
>JBMOMO010000284.1:0-7229 GCA_049324135.1 Chloroflexota bacterium | reverse complement strand
GATGCGCCTGCGCTCCAGGAAATCGGCGGGCAGGTCCAGTCCCTGCCCATTGGTCGTCTTTACTCTCGGCATCTCTTCACCTATAAAAATTAAAGGGACAGGGCAGAAACTCTGCCCTGTCTGTCGTCGGATCAAGGTTTCTTACAACTCGCCGTAGACCGAATCCAGGGCCGCATCGGGGATGTCGAAGACCTGGTTGTGCGGCGGCAGTGGCTCCAGTTTCATGAACTCAGGCACGCGGTCGGCTTCCTTACCGATCCCGGCCGCTTCGTTGAAAGCGCGTTCCTTTTTCAACACAGCCACGCCGTAGGCGGCAACGTCATCGGCGGTCCACTTGGTGCCGAAAACGCCGTTGGCCTCGTCGATCATGCCCTGGTAGCCGCTGGCGATATCCAGGATGGCGAAGGCAATGAACAGGCAGTGGCCGCTGGAGTCGATGAAGGCGGTGGCAGCCTGGAAGCCGCGGCTCAAGGCGGCCTTGCCCTCGTTGCTGAGCGGGTCCTGCTTGCCGCTGACGCCCAGGATTTCGGGCGCAATCGTGTACCCGGCGGTATGGTCAGCGCCCATCGTGGTGGTAGCGTAGGTAATGCCAATGCCTTTGACCGCGCGCGGTTCGTAGGCCGGCATGGACTGGCCCTTCACGGTCGGGACGCGGCTGACGCCATAGGCCTTGCCGGCGCCTTCCGTCCCCTGGCCCAGGATGCGGCCAAGCGGCGTGCCTTTGCCCATCTCGTGCACCAGGTTGATGGCGCCCTTGCTGTCCCCGAAGGGGATCACGCCCGCTTCCATGGCGACGGCGAGGGTTGTTCCCGTTTCGATGGTGTCGAGGCCGTACTCGTTGCACAGCCTGACCAGTTCGCCAACGTCGTCCAGGTTGTCGATGGCGCAGTCCGCGCCCAACGCCCAAGCCGATTCGTATTCCACGCAGGAGGCGATCTCCTTGCCGTCTTCGCCGTACAGGGTGTTCGAGCATTGGATGATGCAGCCCGGGCTGCAGGCGTGGTTGTACACTTCCTTCCCGACGCGCTTCTTGTTGCCTTCGAAGATCGCTTCCCCGGCGATGTTGGCGGCGCCTTCGAAGCGGCCGCTGGAGAAGTTGCGGGTGGGCAGGCCGCCGGCCTCGTTCAAGATGTTGACCAATACAGCGGTGCCGTAAGTATTGAGGCCGCCCTTGGGTTTGGAAATATCGTGGGTCTGCAGGGCCTCGGTCATCTTCTTGCGGCCTTCGTCGAACAAGGCCTTGTCCACAATTTCCATGGCGGGAGCGTCTTTGCGTTCAGTGATGATAAACTTCACGCCCTTGCTGGCCAGCACCGCTCCCATGCCGCCGCGCCCGGCGTAACGGGTAGCGCGTTTGGCTTCGTCATTGAACACCACGCCAGAGTTGCCATAGAAGCGCTCGCCAGCCAGGCCTACGCCTGCAATGGAAACCCGCTCCCCAAATTTCTGGTAGACGCCGGGGAAAACTTCCATGAGCGGTTTGCCGTTGTATTCGCTGGCGTCGAAGAACGCAATCTTCGGTTTCTCCGCGCCTTTGTCATAGGTCATGTGCAATCCCCAAGACTTGCCCTTGGGCGCCTGCCCTTCCAGCACCAACGCCCTGACCTGCAAGCGAGCCAGGTCTGCCGCCCAGGACGAGCCAGCGTTGGACTCTTTGATGCCGCCCGTCAGCGGGGACTTGGCGCCCACCGAGACGCGCGCCGAAGTCGGCGCTGGCGTGCCGGTGACGATGCCGGGCGAGAAGACCAGTTTGTTGTTCGGGCCAAGCGGGTGGCACAGCGGCGGGACCTCGTCCGCAACCAGCGTGGACGTCATGGCGCGCCCTGCAAGATATTTGTAAGCCTCGGGTATTTCCTCAACCTTATAAGATTGGTCGGTCATGTTGACACGTACGATCCACATAATGATCCTCCTTCTTGAAGTTGTATCAGATAATTGGCTTTCTCGACAGCAGAGGCAATTCCGTTCGATCTTTGTACGTTATGTCTCCTTTCTACAATTCGCTCACGTTGGGAAGAGCATGTCCAGTGTTGGGTAAAACAAAAACGATCCGGTTTTACGGATTTCAAAGAATGTTTGCTTTCAGCCTGCGCAATCGTAAAAATCTTTTTTCAGCATAGCATTTTTATCTTATGTCAGTCAATTATTAAGTTTTTCCTTAATCGCCTTTTGCGTCATCAATTTGGCATGACAAATATCCGCGAATGATTCTCATAAGGTATACTCGTTGCTTATGAAACAACTCTTACAAAACATGCGTGACGGCAAAGCCGTCGTTGAAGATATCCCTACGCCCACGCCCCGGGCCGGCATGGCCCTCGTCGAAACGGGAGCAAGCCTGGTGTCCGCCGGAACCGAGCGCATGGTGGTCGAATTCGCGGAGAAAAACCTGCTTGGCAAGGCGCGCTCGCGTCCCGACCTCGTCCGCCAGGTCGTCGACAAAATGCAGCGCGAAGGCCTCCTCCCCACCCTGCAAGCCGCCTTCGACCGCCTCGACCAGCCTATGGCGCTGGGCTATTCCTCGGCGGGCGAGATCGTCGCGTTGGGCGCGGGCATGGACGGTTTCCACGTCGGCCAGCGCGTAGCCTGCGCGGGCGGCGGCTATGCCGTCCACGCCGAGTACAACCTCGTCCCCCGCAACCTGCTCACCCCGCTGCCCGGTAACGTGGATTTCGAGTCCGCCGCCTTCACCACCCTGGGCGCGATTGCCCTGCACGGATTTCGCCTGGCCGAGCCGCACATCGGCGAGACGGTGGCCGTCATCGGCATGGGGCTGCTGGGATTGTTGACTAGCCAGATCGCCGCCGCGGCCGGATGCCGCGTGCTGGGCATCGACGTAGACCCGGCGCGGGTTGCCCTCGCTTCTTCCCTCGGACTTGCGGCCTGCTCCCGCGACCAGGCAGTGGACTCGGCCCAGGCCTTCGCCGCCAAGCGCGGCTTCGACGTGGTCATCATCTGCGCGGACACGCCCTCCAACGACCCGGTCGAACTGGCCGGCGCCATCGCGCGCGACCGGGGCAGGGTAGTAGCCACCGGCGCGGTCGGGCTGACCTTCCCGCGCAAGGTTTACTACGAAAAGGAACTGTCCTTCATCAACTCGCGCTCCTACGGGCCTGGCCGCTACGACCCGGCCTACGAGGAGGGCGGGCACGACTATCCGCTCGGCTACGTGCGCTGGACCGAGGGCCGCAACTTCGAAGCGATCGTGGAATTACTGGGGAGCGGCAAGTTGCAGGTGCAGCCGCTCATCACGCATCGTTTCCCTATCGAACAGGCAGCCGAAGCGTATGAGGTCATTACCGGGAAGAAAAATGAGCCGTTCTTGGGGGTTTTGTTGACCTACCCAGAAGGCAAGAGGAAAGACGAAAGAAAAATCATCTTTCATCTTTCCTCTTTCAAATCTACTGGGACGGTCAATCTCGGCGTCCTCGGCGCCGGCCTGTACGCCAACGCCACCCTGCTTCCCGCCCTCAAAAAAGTGGATGGGCTCGAACTGGTCGGCATCGCCTCGGCCGGCGGCGTCCACGCCCAGCATTCCGGCAAGAAATTTGGCTTTGCCTATGCCGCTTCCTCCGATGACGAGATCCTGAACGACCCGAACATCAACACCGTCGCCATCCTGACCCGCCACGATTCCCACGCAGACCTGGTCATCAGGGCTTTGCAGGCGGGCAAGCACGTCTTTGTGGAAAAGCCGCTGGCGATTACCAGTGAGCAGTTATCAGTCATCAGTGACCAGTTGCGCATTACGGAGGATGCGTTCCTCACAGTTGGCTTCAACCGCCGCTTTGCTCCCCTCGCGCGATCTCTCTCCTCTTTCCTCTTGCCTCGCAACGAACCGCTCTACGCCCATTACCGCGTCAACGCCGGTTACATTCCCCTCAACCACTGGGTACATGACCCTGCCCAGGGCGGCGGGCGCATCATCGGCGAGGGCTGTCACTTCATTGATTTCATCGCCTTCCTGGTCGGCGCAGCGCCGGTCAGCGTCAGCGCGGTCGCCTTGCCGGATGGCGGTAAATACCGCGAAGACAACCTCTCGATGACCTTCACCTTCCCAGACGGCTCGGTCGGCGTGGTGGACTATCTCGCCAACGGCGACAAGTCCTTCCCCAAGGAGCGCGTGGAGGTTTTCTGCGGCGGACGCATCGCCGCGCTGGACGATTTCCGCGAGTTGACGACGGTCAGGGACGGGAAAAAGAAAAAAGAACGCCGGACACAGGATAAAGGCTGGAAGGACGAGTGGGTGGCCTTTGCCAGGGCCATCCGCGAGGGCGGCCCGCCGCCGATCCCTTACGAGCAGTTGATCGGCGTCACGCAGGCCAGTTTTGCGGCGGTCGAGTCGATCCGGTCGAATGGTCGAAAGTTGAAGATCGAATAAAGAATTCGGCTGTGCTCAAGCCGCCATTTCCGGCTCTGGCTCTTTTGTCTCCTGGCGCGTCAGGATGATCTCGTTATCCTCGTTCACATCTACCAAAACAGAGGAACCTTCCAGGAACTCGCCGCCCAACAGGCGATCCGAGAGCGGGTCTTCTACCTTGTTCTGGATCACGCGGCGCAGCGGACGGGCGCCGAACTCGGCGTCGAAGCCCAGGTCTGCCAGCAGCGCCAGGGCCGCGGGGGTCGCCGTCAGGGTGAGGGCGTGTTCGGCCAGGCGGGCAGCCACCTTGTCCAGTTCGAGCGAGACGATCTGCTGGATGTCTTCCTTGTTGAGGGCGCGGAAGACGACCACGCTGTCCACGCGGTTGATGAATTCCGGGCGGAAGGCGCGCTTGAGGGTCTCCGTCAATTTCTTGCGCATCTCTTCATAGGACAGGCGTTCTTCGGTCGCTTCGTCGCGCTTCAACTGGAAGCCGAGCGCGCCCTGCTTTTTGATAACGTCCGCGCCGATGTTGGAGGTCATGACGATAATGGCGTTGCGGAAGTCCACCTTGCGGCCGCGCGCGTCGGAGAGGTGGCCCTCTTCCATGATCTGCAACAGCATGTTATGGACTTCGGGGTGCGCCTTCTCGATCTCGTCGAAGACCACAATGGAATACGGGCGGCGGCGCAGGGCTTCGGTCAGTTGACCGGCGTCGTCGTAGCCGACGTATCCGGGAGGCGCGCCCACCAGGCGCGAGGCGGTATGCCGTTCCATGAACTCGGACATATCCAGTTGGATGGCGGCCTCTTCGCTGCCGAACATGAAATTTGCCAGCGCCTTGGTCAGTTCGGTCTTGCCGACGCCGGTCGGTCCCAGGAAAATGAATGAGCCGATCGGGCGGCGCGGGTCTTTGAGACCGGCGCGGGCGCGGCGCACCGCGCGCGAGATAGCGTCGATGGCGTCTTTCTGCCCGATGATGGCCTGCTGGAGTTCGGATTCCATCTTGAGCAGGCGCTCGCTCTCCTCCTCGGCCAGTTGCATCAGGGGGACGCCGGTCCACATAGAAACGACCTCGGCGATGTCCTCCGCCGAAACGACCGGGCTGGTGGCGCGGTCCCAGCCGGTGCGCAGGCGCTCGATGTTGGCCTGTAGTTCCAGTTCTTTTTCCTCCCACTCGTGGACATCTTCCAAACTTCCTTCTTCTTGCGCCAGGGTGCGGTTCTGGCGCGCCTGCCGTAGTTGGCCGAACAGGTCTTTGGCTTGCTTGGCGGCCGGACTCTTGTACATGCGCACGCGCGAGGAGGACTCGTCGATCAGGTCTATGGCTTTGTCCGGCAGGAAGCGTTCGGTCACATACCTGGACGACAGGTGGGCCGCCGCTTCGAGAGCCTCATCCGATATGACGAGGTGGTGATGCTCTTCGTAGGCCCCGCGGATGCCCTTGAGGATCTCGATAGTCTCTGATTCGGATGGTTCGTCCACGATAATGGATTGGAAGCGGCGTTCCAGCGCGGCGTCGGACTCGATGTATTTACGGTATTCATCCAGCGTGGTCGCGCCGATGACCTGCAACTCGCCGCGCGAGAGCGCCGGTTTGAGGATATTGGCCGCGTCCACCGAGGAGCCGGCCGCGCCGGCCCCTACCAGCATGTGGACCTCGTCAATGAAGAGGATGGAGCCGGACTGCTTGAGTTCGTCGATGATGCGCTTGAGGCGCTCCTCGAACTGTCCGCGATACATCGTCCCGGCCACCAGGGAGCCAACGTCCAGTTGCAGGACGCGCTTATTCATCAGGGGAGCGGGCACGTCGCCGTCCACGATGCGCTGGGCGAGTCCCTCCACGATGGCGGTCTTGCCGACGCCGGGTTCGCCGATCAACGCCGGGTTGTTCTTCGTCCGACGCGCCAGGATCTGGATGACGCGCTCGATCTCGTTCTGCCGCCCGATGACCGGGTCGAGTTTCTTTTCTTCGGCCTGGGAGGTCAGGTCGCTCGCCAGTTGGTCCACCAGGGGGGTCTTCTGTCCCGGCTGGTTGGGGCGCTGGGGTTGGGACGGGCCGGCCGGGGTGGGCGAGGCGGCGCCTTCGTTGAGCACGCGCCGCGTCTGGCGGCGGATCTGGTCGGGCGTGACGCCGAGGCGGCGCAATACGTCCATAGCCTTGCCTTCCACGCGCACCAGGCCCAGCAGGATGTGTTCGGTGCCGATGTAGTGATGCCCCAAGCGGCGGGCTTCTTCTACGGCATATTCCAGCACTTGTTGGGTATCGGGCGCCAGTTCGATCTTGCCGGTGGGCAGCGCCCGGCTCTCTACGTTGACCCGCTCGACCACTTCACGCACCCGCTCGACCTGCATCCCCAACTCGCGCAGGACGCGCCCGGCGACGCCGCCATCCTCATCCATCAATCCAAGAAGAAGGTGTTCGGTTCCAATATTACTTTGACGTGCGCGCTCGGCCTCCTGGTGGGCCAAACTCAATACCCGCCGCGCGCGCTGTGTAAAGCGTTCCATGCCAGCCATAAATGTATACTCCTAATCAATCAGACAGAAACTGTCGAGATTGATTTTACCAAAAAGCGGGGAAAGTCAATGTAGGAAAAAGGTTAGAGTTTTTAGAGAACGGAAAAAGGTTACCACGATACAGGCCGTTTGTCACTAGCGCGCGCGCTCTGGAATCGATAAAATGCTGTTATCAACAGGGGTTCCCAAAATCGAATTATGTTTGGGTCGAGTGCCTTATCTCCCGGATGGGAAGGTGAAAGGCGAAGCCGGTGTAAGTCCGGCGCTGACGCGCAACTGTAACTGGGATTCCCCAGAAGCCAGGACGACCGCTCGACCTGTTTTGTGACGCCCTCGCGTTCATGGGTAG
>JBMOMO010000283.1:0-7267 GCA_049324135.1 Chloroflexota bacterium | reverse complement strand
ATTCGGGGTCGATATAGCCGAGCGGCGAATTACCCATTTTGACGGAGTTGCGGATTGGAGCGGACGCGGTAGCAGTCGTTGGCGCTTCGAGGGTGAGCAAGTATTGCCAGGCGGCTTTGTAAATCGGCTCGCCGTTTGCGTCGAAGTTGAGTGCAAAATCTACCACTGGCGTGTTGTGGGCAATCTGGTCGGCAGGAGGCGGGGTGATGACAATCAAGGAATGAGTATTTTGGTAGGGCGGGGCGCTTTGCTCCACAATAACAGGCGTACCAAACTTGTCCAAGCCGAGGGCGTTCATCAGTTCAGGTTGATAGCCAGCAATCGGCTGGTCGTCTTGATGCCAGAGCAGATAGTAATTTTCGGCGGGGGTGGCGGAGGGCATATTGGTGACCCACGAAGCGAGTTCACGCTTGCGGACATCCACCCAGGTGAAGGCGATGACACGCTTGACCGGGTGCAACTTGGCAAAATAGACGGCATGTCCGCCGCCTTGTGAGTGACCCGCGACAACGATTGCGTTCCATCTGGGCAAGTCATTTTCCAGAAATTGTTCCCAGCCTTCGGCGGGGGCTTGCACGGCGAGGTGAGTCAACGCGCTTTGCAGGCGGGCTTCGATGGAGTTCTTGCTGTCCACGGCGACGTGCGGCGAAACATCCACGCCTTGCATGGTTTCCTGACGCACCAACTGGTGACAGTTATCGTCGGGGTCAGTGGGGCAGATGTCAATGTTGACGCTTTCGTCATTCGGGTAGCGCAGGTCAACGACGTGCAGTCCCGCTTCGGCGGCGGTCTGCATGAGTTGCCTGTAGTACGATGGCAGCGCTCCCGTGCCGGGCAGGAAGACAAACATCTCACCGCGTTGGTTGGCTTGATCTGGCGTGCAGACGATGTGTGGTTCGTTCCATTGGATGATGGCGGAGTCCGTTTCGCTGGGGAGGACTTCGCGGCAGAGAGGAGCGGAGTCAGCGGGGGCAGAGGTTGGGGGAATAGAGTCAGGCGCGGGCGTCGAGTCTGAGGCGGTGAAGCGGCAGGCGAGAACAGCCATCAACAAAATGATCCAAGAAATGGGCTTTACTTTCATCGGCGATCTCTGGGAATATATACTCTACTGAGCGACAACTTTCATCACAGTATCAGGAGTTGCGTTTGTAAGTGTAATCTTCTTGCCGAAATATTCCACCTCCACCATGACGCTTGTCCTTGTCCCCAACCCAAAATACACCCGCGGGGTTTTCTTTGAACGATAACTAAAATCCGTTCGCACTTCATCGTATCCAAGAATTTGATGGGTCATTGGGTCGTAAATTGTGACTTTTGCGCCAATTGCCGGACTGCCGTCTGGAGAGACCACATCAATACCAAGCCAATGATTTCCACTTGTGCTGAGCGTGTTGAAGTAAACCTGGGCATCATCGCTCCCTTGCGTCCCGCCGCCTTCTCCGTCCATGATGACCGTATCGAGATAACCGTCATTGTTGAAGTCGCCGTAGGTCATATCGCGTCCGCTGTTCCCGTCCATGCCATGCATAACGGGGGAAATCTGTTCGAACGTTTTATCCCCCCGGTTGCGAAACACAAACACATGCTGATACGTTGGTTCATTCATACCATTCCGGTTGACGAGTATCAAATCCACATAGCCATCGTTGTCGTAGTCAAACGCGCCGCCAGCCGCAAGGCTTATCTCATCTTTCTCGGATGGTGGAAGATCGTTGAGCCACTGGAAGCCTGTTGAGGCTGTTTTGTCGGCAAATTGGCCATCGCCGTTATTCTCAAAAAACGACACGATGCGCGTATCCTCGCCACGGCTCAGGCGTCCGCTCCTCAATTTTGCACCTATGAACACATCCAGGTCGCCATCATTATCATAATCGAGCGCAAGCGCATGATAGGGATTCCATATAGTGTCTTCCTGCCCATTGACAACATCTCCAAATGCGCTTGCTGCCGCCTCTTCAAAGGCAATCTTCCCGGGGGTGCTGATATTGCGCAGATAGTACAACCCCCGCTCCGACAGATATGCCCGCTCGGTTGCAAATTGGAGACAGCGCTCATCCTGGAATCCGGCATCGGCATAGACGGAAAGAAGCACATCCGGTTTGCCATCCTGATCAAAATCCCGCACAATGCCCCCTTTGATTTGTTTGGTTGCCCAGTCTTCATTGGCGCAAGCCTGGTCCGCAGACGGGAGTTGGCTGGCGGGCGGCGTTAAGCCATGCCAGAAATTACTGGTATTTGGACCAAGTATCGTATCAATGATGTTGACATTGTCGAAAGCCCTGGAAGCATTGCCTCGAAAGAATAACGGCCATTGGTGGCGGTTTCCAAAAGAGGAGGTTGTCAGGAACGTGTCGGTATACCCATCGCCATCGAAATCTGCAAACAGGGAATTTCGGATCACAGCTTGCTGCGTTTCTGTTCCTATGTCTGTAAAGGAAATATTGGAAGCGCTTGAAGAAATGGCGCTACCGTAATCTTCCGTGTTCAGGTGCAAGTCCAACTTTCCATCACGGTTGAAGTCAAGCGCCCCCCAGCCGGTTCCGGAAGAGACTTTGTATGTGGCATTTGCGTTAAAGTTTCCAGTGCCATTCTCGTTGATGATGAATTGAACGCTTCTTGGCGTTGCAAAAGCAATATCCAGGTATCCGTCATCATTCGCATCCCAAAGTGCGCCCGAGCGAATGCCTGGGGTGTCTTCCGTGTAAACCAGGCGAAAGATGGCCGCGGCGGCAGGAACGGTGACCTGACCCGCGCCAGGCGTCTGCACATCCGCTGGAGCAGGGCCGGTAAGCCGGCACGAAACCACGGATGCGAACAGGAATAGCAGCATCAGAATATTTGCTCGTTTCATGTTCATCACTCAAAACACCCCATCAAAAATTCCATCAGCGGCGGGGTCATGACCGTATCGCCTGCCGCGCCGATTTGGCTGTTGACTTCGTTGTGGGTCAGGGAGCTTGCGTCCACCAGCGTAGCTTCGATGCCTGCCGCCTGCAATGCGGCGATAAACTCGGTTTCGATTTGCTGGCGGCGGTCATTTCCGCGCGTCACCCCCAGCATGGGCGGAATGCCAATGTTCGGCTGGATGAGCAGGGTCGCGGAAGTCTCGGTGATGTAGTTGGGGTTATTGCCCAGGGCGTTTACCCATTGCTCCTGTTCGCTGTCGCCCGCCTTCTCCTTATTGAAACCTGCCGTGTCGAGCGGAGCGGCGCAAGTCAGCGCGGAAAGTTTCATGCCATATTCTTTCAGATAGATTGGATTGACCGCCACATTCGAGACGATGTCTGCGCCCGCGGAGTGACCGAGCAGAGCGATGCGGTTCGGGTCGCCGCCGTAGGCTGGGATGTGATCCCGAACCCAGGCCACCGCCGCCGCCACATCCAGATAATGGTCGGGGTACTGCGCCGCGCCTTTGTCGGGCGCGCTCAAGCGGTAGTTGACGCTGACCAAAATCCAGCCCTGCGCGTTGAACAAGGTGATTTTGTCGGGCATCTGGTAGGCTTTGTCGCCGATGGCGTACCCGCCGCCGTGAACCCACATCACCACGGGCGCGTTATGCGCATCCGCGGGGGCATGAATGTCGAGACTGAGCAGGTTGGAGTCGATGCCTGTGAGGGTTTTATAGGGGACCGTGGTGGGGAGATCGACGGAAACTTGCTGACTGGATCCGAGGAAGAAGTCCATAATCACTGGCGTGGCGTCCAGATTGCCAGTCGCTTGTCCGCCCGCTGCCACCTGACTTTCGCGCGGAGGCCAGGTGTGCCCGCCGTTATGGATGATATAAGCTTTAACTTGTGCGCCGTCCGCGCAGTTGGCGTAGGTCTGCTCTTCGATGGAGGTTCCGTCGTCAACTTGTGCGGGCGGGGTAACGGATTGCGGCGCGAGTTCACAGCCATTGGCGGCGGCAAATTTGGCAAGCGATTCGGATTGGGATTTCACCCATCCGCCTTCACAGCCAAACCTGACGTTCTCGCACACCTCGCCGCCGTTGAAGGGGATGAAGGGGTCGGCGTCGCCGTTGATGGCGAGGACGTTCAGCGGAGCCTGCGGATTGCATGATTCGAAAATCGGTTCGGGGATGTTGCCGATGACGGGCGCAATGCCCGCGAAGACACCGCTGGTTTCACAGCCGAGGCGGTAGGTCATCATCCCGCCGTTGGATGCGCCCGTGACGAAGACGCGGCTTTTGTCGAGCGGAACCTGCGCCGCGATGTCATCCACCATGCCAACGAGGAACTTCACATCGTCGATGCCCGCCAGCGACGATTCCAGCGTGCCGCGCCCGTCGTTCCAGCGGGCGGTTTCGCGCTCATCGGGCTTTTGGTAGGCGTCAGGGTAGGCGACGTAAAATCCGCGCTGGTCGGCGTAGGGGTCGAAGCCCAGTCCAAGCTGCATTTTGCGTCCCGTGCCGTAGGTGCCATGCAGGACGATGATGAGCGGCAGGGGTTCATCGGCGGCGGGCGGGACGTGCAAAATGTAAGTGCGTTCCAATCCATCCACGCTCATGGAGAGGTTGTGATTGCCAGGCGCCAGGGAGGCGATCTCTCCTTCGGCGGAGGGGGATTGCGCAGAACGAAGCGGCCGCGAACAGGCGGAGAGCGCCAGCGCGGCCAGCAGGATGAGGCTTGCAAGAGTGTGTTTCATGGGTTGGCTCCTCTGTCCCCCATTTTCACACACGCATGTTAGGACGGTGTTTCTGGCTTGTAAAAAAATGGAATCATTCGAAGCCCCCCGCCCGCGCCAGTTCCAGGATGGTCCCGCGATGGCTGTCGGACAATGGGGCGTATTCCGAATTTTCCCTGCACGTGTTGCGGTTTTCCACCAGCAGCACACTGGCGTCGCGGGTGAGCAGCACGCCATGCCAGGCGTTGCGTTTGACGTTGTACAGTTTTCCCGGCTCCATCGGCTGCGGGTCGACTCCGTCCAGGGTGGGACCGTTGCCGCCGAGCAGCAGGGTGCCGCGTCCGTGCAGCAGCACGAAGACCTCGTCCGTCTCCAAGTGGCGCTCCATCGAATCGATACGCTCGGGCTGGAGTTCATCCAGGTAACGCAGGACCGCCACACGCCAATCGTTGAAGTCGATCAGGGGCTGGTAGCCAGGCCCTTCGTAGGAGCGGATTTCGAGCAATGACTCATTCATGTTATTTTCCCAGCCAGGCTTCGACCTGATGTTCACCCGCGGACAGATCGGCGGGGATTAGATTTCCTTGAACGGCGGCCCCGTCCACGGTCAGTTTGACGATACCCCTGCATACGTGCTCGGGGTTGTGGACGACGATGTTAAGCGTCTGCCCGCGGAATTGGCGTGTCGCCGAGAAGCCGTTCCACGCGGACGGGATGCACGGGTCGAGGCGCAGGCCGTCGGCTTCGGGGCGGATGCCCAGGATGTACTGCGTCGCGCTGAAGTAGCTCCACGCGGCGGCGCCCGTCAGCCAGGCGGTGCGGGTGTTGCCCGCGCGCGGCGAGTAGGTGGAGTAGGTGGTCTGGGCTTGCACATATGGCTCGCACTGGCGGACTTCGGCCTTGGTGTTGTAGGCGGCTGGCATGGACGCGCGCAGATACTCGTAGGCGCGTTCGCCGTGTCCGAGCAGACACTCGGCCATGATGCCCCAGCCTTGCGTGTGATTGAAGATGCCCGCGTTCTCCTTGATGCCAGGGTTGAAGACCACGGCGCGCATCACGTCGATGGGCGTCTTGACGAAGGGCGGGGCGGAGAGCATCAGGCCGTAAGGGGTGGCCAACTGCTTGTGGACAGTCTCCATGCTGCGGGCGGCCTGTTCGGGCGTGGCCGCGTCGCTGAGCACCGACCAGACTTGCGTATTGAGGTAGACCTGGCCTTCCGTGTATTCCTTCGTGCCGTAGACCGTGCCATCCTCGCCGATGGCCCAGATGAACCAGTCGCCGTCCCAGGCGATGGCCTGGATGGCGGCATCCAGTTTCTCGCGCTGGGCCAGCGCCCATTCCGCTTCGGCGGGCTGGCCGAGGCGTTGGGCAATCTCCGCGTAAACTGTCAGACCGAGGCGCACCTGGAAGGCGACGAACAGACTCTCGCCGTAATAGCCGAGACGCAGACAGTCGTTCCAATCGGCGGAGAGGCCGCAGGGCAGGCCATGTTTGCCCGTGCGCTCCAGGTTGAATTCCAGAGCGCGGCGCAGGTGACCGAAGACGGTCGCTTCGCCGCAATCGGCGTAGGGCAGGATTTTGTTGTAGAAATCAAAGTCGCCTGTCTCGCCCACGTAGGCGGGCACGGCGTTGAAGAACCACAGGCAGTCGTCGGAGCGGTATTCCTCGTCGGCGGGCGGAGTCTCGCTCCCAGGTTTGTGCTCGAAGGGCTTGATGACGGGGATCGCGCCGCCGTTGGCGAGCTGTCCCGTCAGCATCAGTTCCAGGCGCTGACGAGCCTCCTCAGGGATGGCGGCCAGCACGCCCAGGATGTCCTGCACCGAGTCGCGGAAGCCGAGACCGTCGCGTTCGCCGTTGTAGACCAGGCTGGCGGCGCGCGACCAGGCGAAGGTGATCAGGCAGTTGTACAGGCCCCACACATTGAGCGTGTGGTTGAGTTCCTCGTCGGGCGTGTTCACGGTCAGGCTGCCGAGTTTGGCGTGCCAATGTTCTTTCAACTTTTGCAGTTCAGCTTCGGCGCGTACCAGCGAGCCGAACTCGGCGAAGGTTTGCCTGCCGACCGTGCGCGCGTCGCCGATGCCGAGCAGGATCAGCACCTCGCGGCTTTCGCCAGGTTGGAGCGTGAGGTTGGTTTGCAGCGAGCCACAGGCGTTGTCACCGTAGACCTGGCTGTCGGTGCAGCGTCCCTGCTCGACGGCCAGCGGGTTGTGGTATCCGCGATAGGGGCCGAGGAAAGACTCACGGCTGGAGTCAAAGCCGTCGATGGCGGAACCAGCCATCCCCATCCATGAGTGCATGGCCAGGTCGTGCTTGAAGAAGGCCTCGGATTCGGGTGTCAGATTGTCCTGAATGGCGATGCGCAGCAGCTTGTCGTCGGTCAGTTCGCCGCGCACGATGAACAGCGAATATTGCAGGTTGACCTGATCCTGCTGGGTGTTCCACTGGTTGGTGAACTCGCAGAACGAGAAGGCCGAAAGCTCGCGCGGGTAGTCGCTCTCGTTGCTGACCTTCAGCCGCCAGTATTCGAAGTTCTGGCCGAGCGGCACGAAGTAGGTCGCTTCACTGGCGATGCCCGCGTATTGCGAGCTGATGACCGTGTAAGCCGTCCCATGCCGACAGGTGGACTGGAACTGGTCGAGCGGCT
>JBMOMO010000282.1:0-7268 GCA_049324135.1 Chloroflexota bacterium | reverse complement strand
CAAAAAAAATAGCCCCTAAACTTCAACATGGGATAACACATGATTTTGAAAGAAAAATATACTTTATAGTTTTTGAGTGGCTGGAGACAAGGATTTGGAAGAACCTTAGCAAAATAATAACTTCAGAACCATTATGTTTTCACTCAGACGCGGCCGAATCCATGTACAAGTTGCGATCTTCTCTTTTTATGGCAACGAAGATGTTACATTTAGCCGGAATAATTCATGGCGACAGTAAAGATGAACACGTTTATTTGCGTGAAAAGAATGGCAAAATTCTTTATGATCAAATTAGATTGATTGATTTTGGCGGTTGTTATTTGAATCCATTGGATGATTGGAAAGGTGGAAGTTTAGGTTTTAGTTCTCCTTACTTTTGGAACCATAGGCACCGTTTTTCTTTAAGCAGGAGGGAAATGGAAGCCATTGACTGGTATGGCGTATATTCAATATTGTTTTATGCATTTACAGGCGAATGCTTTCCAGGAGCATCTCCAGCCTTTAGCAAGATGCCTGATTCAGAATCGGATCGGTACGTTCAGGCATTTTATCAAGAACTGGAGTACACTCTTCTCAATAAATGGCAAAATTACCCTGATGATGTGAGACTTTTTATAGCAGAATGCGTGAAATACTTGTGCGCTCCCGATGCTTTGGTCATTCCTAATTCTCTACGATTGAATGTAATAAGAACAGGAAAAAGATCTAATTATTAGCTAATTTGTGGAGGAAAATATGCTGTTCAGACAATTAAAGGAATCGCCAGTCAAAGGTTGTATGTTCTGGTTATTCGAACTAACATCCTTTGCTGCCAACCTAGTCACTATTTTAGGTGGCTTTCGTGATTTAATAGGTGCGCCTAGTACAGGATCGCCTCCTGTGCATTGGCATGAAAACTCTATAATATCAGGCTTTATTCTATTTTATGGGCTAACGGGACTTAGCACATTCATCTGGTCCCTTGTAGCCGATAAGGTTGTTGGACCTCTTAGAGCCACTGTTAATGCTGCGGTATTGTATTTAATTCCAACTGCTTTCATTATGTATTCCTATGCTGACACATTTCATAAAGATCGAGTGGTTCCATATTGCCTATCCATTACAACAGTAGCCTTGTTTGTGATCCTACCGATTCTTGTGGGCCGCATTCTTATGGAAATGTTTATGGCACCAAATTACTATAATCATGGAGATTAACACAAAGAGAACCTTTCTGATATTTTATTCATCATCACATTAACCTCCTCTCATCCTCCGCTTGCGCGCCTCCCCTCCAAATGGTAAGATGACGGCATGTACCTGAAAGGCAGCAAATGGAGCATGAACCGCCGCCGCAAGCGGCCCAACTGGTTCCGCATCGCCATCCTGGTGGTCTTGATCGCGGCGGGACTGTACCTCGACCGCGTCATCATCCCGACCGTGCCGCAGCCCTTCACGCCGACCGCCACCCCTACGCGCGACCCGGAGTCGTACGCCGTGGAGGCCGAGACGCTCTTCAGTGAAGGCAAACTCCTGCAGGCCATCGACACCTACACCGAGGCCATCCGGCTGCGCCCCGAAGACGCCACCCTGTTCGTCGCGCTGGCGCGCGTGCAGGTCTACGCCGGGCAATACGAAGACGCCCAGACCAGCGCCGAGAACGCCCTGCTGCTCGACCCCAACAACGCGCTCGCCCACGTCATGCGCGCCTGGGCGCTCGACTACCTGGGCGACTACCTGGCGGCCGAATCGGCCATCAAGCGCGCGCTCGAACTCGACCCCAACAACGCCCTGGCGCACGCCATCTACGTCGAAATCCTGATCGACTCCTACCTGGACGGCGCCGGTACTTTCGAAGGCCTCGAGAAAGCCGCCGAAGAATCGCGCGTGGCGCTCGACCTGGCGCCCGACTCGCTCGAAAGCCACCGCGCGCGCGGCTACATCCTCGAAGCCACCGCCAACTACGAAGAAGCCATCCGCGAGTACGAAGCCGCCATCGCCATCAACCCCAACATCGCCGACCTGCACCTGGCGCTGGGACGCAACTACCGCGTGCTGGGCATCTACGACAAGGCCGTGGAAGAGTTCACCCGCGCCAATGCCCTCAACCCCGGCGACCCCACCCCCGACCTGTACATCTCGCGCACCTACGCCACGGTCGGCGAATACGCCAAGGCCGTGCAGTACGCCGAGACCGCCCGCAACGACAACCCCACCGACGCCAACCTGCGCGGCAACCTGGGCGTCATGTACTACCGCAACTTCCAGTGGCCCGAAGCCGTGCAGCAACTCAAACTGGTCATTGCCGGCGGCGCCACCGAAGACAACCAGCCCATCGAGCCCATCCCGCTGGCTAACGACACCCGCATCGCCGAATATTATTTCACCTACGGACTGGTGCTGGCGCGCCTGAACCGCTGCGGCGAAGCCCTGCAGATCGCCCAACAGATCCAGGCGCGCGTCCCGGCGGATGAGATCGCCGTAGCCAACGCCGTGGAAATCGTGAACATCTGCCAGGCCAACCTCGCTTCATCCCCGACCCCCGAACTGCTCCCGTCACCCCCCGCAGGGGGGGTATCTACTGAGACGCCCGCGCCCGAAGAGGCCACCCCCACCCCCGAACCATGAACGTGCCTCCCCGCCGCGCCCTGTTCTACCGCAAACGGGGGACGAATATCTACCGCCTGTTCTTCCTGATCGTCATGATCCTGGGAGGGGTGTGGTTCCTGCGCCTGCTGCAGCAGGGCGAGGTCAAGTCGCCCTTCGAGCCAACGCCCACCCCCACGCGCACCACCGATTCCTTCGTGCTGGAGGGCGACTCGCACTTCACCGCCGGCGACATGGACGCCGCCATCCTGGCCTACCAGCAAGGCGCGCGGGTAGACCCGAACAACGCCGAGGTGTGGGCCAAACTGGCGCGCATCCAGGCCTACTCCTCGGCGCTGCTGACCACCGACGACGCCCAGCGCGCCCGCCTGGGGGAGGCGCTCGAATCCGCCACCAGGGCCACCGAAGTGGCCCCCGACGACAGCCTGGCGCACGCCATCCGCGCCTTTGTATTGGACTGGAACGCCAACCCGCTGCTGGTGGACGCCAGGCAATCGGGCGCCTACCTGACCGAAGCCGAACAGGAGGCCAACCGCGCCCTGCTGCTGGACAACACCAACACCCTGGCGCTGGCCTTCTACGCCGAGATCCTGGTAGACCAGCAGAAATGGACCCAGGCCGAGGAGAACATCCTGCAGGCGCTGGAGCGCGACCCCTCCCTGATGGACGTACACCGCGTCTACGCCTACGTGCTGGAGTCGCTCGGGCAGTACAACCAGGCCATCCAGGAATACGACCTCGCCATCTCCATCACGCCCAACATGACTTTCCTGTACCTGCGCGCCGGGGCCAATTACCGCCGCCTGGCCTTCGGCAGTCCCAACGAAGACGCCGCCCGCGCCCTGTACGAAAAGTCGCTGGAATACTTCGCCCAGGCAGCCCGCATCAACGAGCAGTTGGGCGTCGAAGACCCGGTGCCGTACCTCTCGATCTCCAAGACCTATTCGCAGATGGGCGAATTCTTCATCGCAGCCCGCAACGTGCAGAAGGCGCTGGAGTTCCAGCCCGACAACCCGGATACCTACGGCCAGTTGGGCATCATCTACTTCAAGTCGCGCAACTACGAAGGCTCCATCCCGGCCCTGAAATGCGCCATCCGCGGCTGCACGGCGGAAGAATCCTGCGACGGGCGCGGCGGCTGCGGCCCCAACGACACGCCCGCCGAAGTGAGCGGGCTGGCGCTCTCGCCCAGCACAGTCGTCTATTATTACACCTACGGATCGGTGCTGGCCGCCCTCAGCCGCCCGCAGCAGAACTATTGCCCCGAAGCCCTGGACGTGCTGGCGGAGGTCAAAGCCGCCTACGGCAGCGACCCCGACATCGCGGGCATCGTCTCTTCGGGCGAGATCATCTGCGCCTCGCTGGGGGAGGGGGAAACGCCCCTCGCAACCGCCACGCAGGAAGTGATGTCCGAACCGACCGCCACCCCGTCCCCGTAACGGTAACTGGCTTCCCCGGCCTCGGGAATCATCCGCAGATGCCGCAGATCCCCCAAGGGGACGCTGTCCCCAAAGGGGATGCTATCCCCAAAGGGGACGCTGTTACACAGATGGGAGAAAAAATCGGCGACATCTGCTTAATCTGCGGATAAATTTGACGGTTTGCGCTGCGACCGACAAACCTGCATCGCTGGGCAGGCAGTACCCCGTAATGTCAGAGTTTCGTTAACGTCCCCCCATCCCCCTTGACTTGCATCGAAAAGGACAGTATCATTCGGGCGCAATTTAGCACTCTCTTGTTTGGAGTGCTAAAAATTCGAGAAGTTTTGATCAACTTTAACCAGGAGGAACAAATGGCGCTATCCCTCAAACCCCTCGGCGACCGCGTGGTGGTCGAACCTGTCGAGCAGGAAGAAGTGACCGCAGGCGGCATTGTGCTGCCCGAAACTGCCAAGGAAAAGCCCCAACAGGGCAAGGTATTGGCTTCCGGCCCCGGCGCGCGCGACGACGCCGGAAAACGGATCGAAATGGATGTCAAGGTTGGCGACAAAGTCTTGTACGCCAAGTATGCCGGCACCGAGTTCAAAGTGGACGGCAAGAAACTGCTCATCCTGCGCGAGAGCGACCTGCTCGCGATCGTCGAAGGTTAATCACCCAATTATTTGGAGGTAATGTACTATGGCTGCTAAACAACTCGTCTTTTCCGAAGACGCACGCCGCAAACTCAAGCACGGCATCAACATCGTGGCCGAGGCCGTCTCCGCCACCCTGGGACCCAAGGGCCGCAACGTGGCCGTGGACCGCAAGTTCGGCTCCCCCACCATCACGCACGACGGCGTTTCGGTCGCCAAGGAAATCGAACTGGAAGACCCGTTCGAGAACATGGGCGCGCAGTTGCTGAAAGAGGCCGCGTCCAAGACCAATGACATCGCCGGCGACGGCACCACCACGTCCACCGTGCTGGCGCACGCCATCGTCAACGAAGGTTTGAAGGCGCTGGAAGCCGGTTACAACCCCATGCTCCTGAAGCGCGGCATCGAACTGGCGACCGACACCGTTGTGGAAGAACTGCGCAAGATGTCCGTCAAAATCGACACCAAGGAAGAGATCGCTTCCGTTGCCACCAACTCGGCCGCAGACGCCGAGATCGGCGGCCTGATCGCGGACGTGATGGACAAGGTCGGCAAGGACGGCGTCATCACCGTGGAAGAGTCCAAGTCGCTGCAATTCGAGACCGAATACGTCGAGGGTATGCAATTCGACCGCGGCTACATCTCGCCCTACTTCATCACCGACGCTGAGCACATGGAAGCCGTCATCAGCGAGCCGTACGTGTTGATCAACGAGAAGAAGATCTCCGCCGCGCAGGACATCGTCCCGCTGCTGGAGAAACTCGTCCAGGTCGGCAAGCGTGAACTGGTCATCATCGCCGAAGACATCGACGGCGAGGCGCTGGCTACCCTGGTGCTGAACAAACTGCGCGGTATGCTGAACGTGCTGGCCGTCAAAGCGCCCGGCTTCGGCGACCGCCGCAAGGCCATGCTGCAAGACATCGCCGTCCTGACCGGCGGCACCGTCATTTCCGAAGAGACCGGCCGCAAACTCGAGACCGCCACCCTGCAGGACCTGGGGCGCGCCGAGAAGGTCGTCTCTGACAAAGAGAACACCACCATCGTGGGCGGCAAGGGCGAAGGCGCTGCCATCCAGGGGCGCATCAAGGAAATCCGCGCCGAGATCGACAAGAGCACCAGCGACTACGACCGCGAGAAACTCCAGGAACGCCTGGCCAAACTCTCCGGCGGCGTTGCCATCATCCGTGTGGGCGCCGCTACCGAGACCGAGTTGAAGGAAAAGAAGCACCGCGTAGAAGACGCGCTCTCTGCAGCCCGCGCGGCTGTGGAAGAGGGCATCGTACCCGGCGGCGAGATTTCCCTCATCAACTCCTCCGCCGCCCTGGACAAGATCAAGGCTGACGACGAAGAGACCAAAGTGGGCGTCAACATCGTCCGCAAGGCGCTCGAGGCCCCCATCCGCAAACTGTCCGCCAACGCCGGACAGGACGGCTCCGTCATCATCGATACCGTCCGCCGCACGGCTGCCGAGAAGAAGAACAAGAACATCGGCTACAACGTGCTCACCAGCGAATACGTGGACATGATCAAGGCTGGCGTGATCGACCCGGTGAAGGTCGTGCGCGGCGCGCTCGAAAACGCCGCCTCCATCGCCGCCATGATCCTGACCACCGACGTGCTCATCACCGACCTGCCCGAAAAAGAAAAACCCATGGCCCCGCCCATGCCGGAATACTAAACCATTCCACCTTTTCCCTTTGCCCTCACCCCCAACCCCTCTCCCTCAGGGAGAGGGGCGAGGGGTGAGGGCGTTTTGGTATAATCGGGACGATGCTTTCCCGTTTTCGAACGTTCCCCTCCCAATTGATCCTGCTCCTCGCCCTGGGGCTTTCGGCCTGCGCTTCATTCGCCGGGACGCCTGCCACGCCCACCCCGGCGCTTCCCACCTCCACGCCTGTCCCGCCTACGCCCACCCCACCGCCGCTGGCGGCCACCGTCAACGACGAGTGGATCACCGAGGCCGAGTTCCAGGCCGAGGTGGAACGTTACCGCGCCGCCCGCCTGGCGCTGGGCGAGGAAGTCCCCGCGGACGAGGCCGCCGCAGTCGTCCTGGATGACCTGGTGGCGCAGGTCTTGCTGGCGCAGGCCGCCAGGGCGGAGGGCTTCGAGATAACGGAAGCAGACCTGTCGTCCAGGCTGGAGGCGCTGGCCTCCCAGGCCGGGGGCGCCGAGGCGCTGTCGAACTGGCAATCCGCGCACGGTTACACGGACGAGTCGTTCCGGTCCGCGTTGAAGCGCGCCGCCGAGGCGGCCTGGATGCGTGACAAGATCATTGCGGCTGTCCCCCCTACCGCCGAGCAGGTACACGCGCAACAGATTCTGCTCTATAATGACGAGACGGCGCGCGAGGCGGCCGGGCAACTGGCTGCCGGGGCCGACTTTGCAGAACTGGCGGCGCTCTACGACCCGAACACACGCGGCGAATTGGGCTGGTTCCCGCGCGGCTACCTGCTGGAGCCAAAACTGGAGGAAGCCGCTTTTGGGTTGCAGGCCGGGCAGTACAGCGAGGTGATCGCAAGCGAGGTCGGTTTTCACATCCTGTTCGTGGTGGAACGCGACCCGCAGCGCCCGCTCTCGCCGGACGCTTACCTGGTGACGCAGGAAAAGGCCC
>JBMOMO010000281.1:0-7290 GCA_049324135.1 Chloroflexota bacterium | reverse complement strand
AGGAAGAGCTCAATATATCGCGTGTGGGGCACAATCTGATTGATGATCGTCTGATACACCCCCGCCCCCTCCTTGCCTCCCGGATAAGTCATATCTCACCGTCCTATGTCATGGTGTAGCAGGTCATCCCGCCTACTCCACCAGGTTGGTGCAGGGCAGGTCATCCCGCCTGCTCCACCATCGCGCAGCGCACGACCTCCCCATCACTTACAAACCCCCCGCCTGCCGCCGTAGACTCCAGCAGCAGCGCCCTAATGTCGTCATCTGCGAGGCCGAGATCGCGCCGCGCCGCCTCGAAGAGCTCTGCCAGCGTTACGCATCCGTATTGCGCGCCGTCGACGAGCCGCGCGAGCCAGATCCGCCAAGTAGCCTGATCCCGTCTCTGTATACAGCAACCAGGCTCCCAACTCCGAGAGCGCCATGAGACATACAAGCGCCAGGATGGCAAGCGCCGTCTGGCCGTCGGCAGCCTTAGCGACAATTGCCGCCAACGCGGCGATGATGATCCGCTCCGCCCGCCTGGCAACCTGGTAGGCGCGCGAGTCGCTCGCGCGCCTTTTCCGTCGGGCAGATTGAGTATCCCGTGTTCGTCCGGCCATAATGGATACATTTTATCCATTTTCTCCACTTTAGGCCGCTTTTTACCAGCCGGTTTCACTTTCCCCAGCCTCATAATCACGCTCTGGCAAGTCAATCTCCGGGTTGTCCTCTACAAACCGCCAGCCCTCCGCCGTCTCAGGTCCCGTCACGTAGCAGCCCTGCGCCAGGATCGGCACGCCACGCCCCAAGTCCTGGAGCACCTGGTCAGCCGTCAAACCAAAGCGCACGGCCAGCCCCTTGACGACCTTCTCGATCTGCTCCGGCCACAGCGCCGCCAGGTCGAGCATGTACACGTCCTGCGCGCCCAAGCCCGGCAACTCCGCCCGGGCTGCCCTGACAGATGTCACCGGCACGGTATTACATCCCAGCGCGCTCAACCAAAAACGCGCCCTCTCCGGGTCATAGATCGTGCAAGTGGTTTCCCACCTATGTTTCGTGTTCATCCCTGGCCGCCTTTCCCGTACGGCTTGCGCCCTACGCCGTTCAGCCACGCCTCCACGCGCAGCACGTCCTCGAGGATGTCAACCAACCACTTATCAACCTGGTTTTCGAGATCCTTGGCCGCCTGCAGGTGCATTTGTGTCCTATGTTCGAAGTAGTCATTCTGCGCCTTGCGCATATTCCAGACCAGGCGCGCGAATTTGATATCAATCTTTGCGTCAGGCATTTGTATCACTCCTCTCGATGACTCGGCATGAAGAGTCCCATACTCTCCATAACCGCATAAAACGCGGCAATTTCCGCGTCGACCTCGATTTCCAGCGCCGCCGCCCTGTCCCGCGCCGCCCGGTTTCCATCCGGGTATATCTGGTTCTGCGCTTCCCGCATTCGTTGAACCAAACGCAAGAAGCCTATCGGGATTGTTACAACAGGTTCCATTTTGTTACTCGCTTTCCTGGTCGTCATCCTGGCCGCCCAAATTCCACGGCCCATCCGAATATTTTTTGAGCGCGCGCTGCAGTTGACATTCGCGACACGCGCAGCCTACCACATGCCCCCCCTCGGCCAACTCTGGCGCACTGATTCCCTGCTCCATACGGTAAATCGCCATCCCCAGCGGGTTTTGCCAATCGCCCTGTTTCGTCCAGGCCACATGTGCGCGGATGTACTCCGGCGTAACGTGTTCAGCCCAGGCCAGCAACTCGGCCTTTTTCCCGCAGATACCCGCCTCCCCCAATGCCGCCCGGCACGCCTCCACGTCATCGCGCGTTTTTTGGCTGTATCGCGCATCCAGCACCTTTTCGGCAGATTCCCGTTTTTTGGGATTCTGCCCCCTGTTTGTTGTTAATGTTGTATAGGTAGGAAGTGACGATTTACTCTCAGCAACATCAACAAACAAAGCGCCAGATTCCCAAATTTTGGGATTCTGGTCCACGCAGGTTACCAAATTTTGGGATTCTGCCGCCAGGCCGCCAAAGAAGGTATCCCCGGCCGGCAACCAGGTTTCCCGCCCATGTTCCCCCCGCTGCCGGTATAGCAGCCCCTTCGAGGCCAGCCCCTTCACGCCGTCCCGGATGCTCTTATGATTCAACCCGGTTACCCGTACCAGGTCTTCGACCGTCAGCGCGCGCCGCAGGAACAGGTACGCCAGCGCAACCACAGCCTGGCTACCCCGTAGGCTTTGGAGAAAGATCGCAATCTCGTTTTCGTGCATCATTTCCTTTCCCGGCCTGGCGGTCCCGCGCCAGGCCGTAAAACGTTACAAACACATTGCTACAATCACGACTCAGCCGGCGTCCATTCCAGGCTACGCAATTCTTCCAACGCCTGCGCACGCCAGTTCAAAACGGTACGCTCCGTTACGCCATGCCGCGCCGCAACCTCGCGCGCCTCGGCCGGCGTCAGCCGTGCATAGTATTGCAGCCCGTCCAGGTCCAAACCAGGCCGCAGACTCCGCCAGTCACCAGGCAAACCGGGCAACCCGTCAGGCGCTTGGTTCTGAAAGTTTCCGAAAGTTTCCGAAACTTTCTGCCCCGCTTTCTCGGCCTTTTCGCGCTTGATCTCGCGCAGTAAATCCCGATGTCCAGTACGCACCGCTACGATTAGCGCGCCGGGTATGGTCTGTAATGTCAGCAACGCCCGCACAGCGATCACCGACCACTGCAATTGTTTGGCGCTCCCGAAGCTCTTTGCTACATCGATCACAACATTCGAGCCAAGCACCAGCGCCAGGTAGAAGACAAACGTCACGACCACCACCTCCAACGGCGCGCGCCGTTTTTGCGCTCTATCCCGCCGGTTGTAAAACCAGAAATCCAGGGCGGTCGAAACCGTCCCGAAGCCAAGCACCTCAACCAGTACTGCAATGGCCACCGCCAGCCACACGGGAAAGCCGAGGAACTCTCGTACATGCGAATATGTCATCGCCGCCGGGGCCAACGGCGCAAGCCAGGGAGAGAAGGCCGTCAAAAAATTAACGAGGCTGCCTTCCGTCCCGTTCACCCACTCGTTGAGCCGGTCGAAAACGTTATCTGAAGTCGCGTTTTTATCTGTCATTCCGCTTAACCTCCACTTCCCCACCCCGGATTATTCTCCCGGTACCAGTCATCCAACTGGGTCAGGAAGTCCGAACTGTTGATGTCAATCTCCGGGTGAGTCGGTATCACCACGTTGTCAGGCCCGCCGCCGATCTCGTCCACGATAACAGCGCCGGTCGCCTCGTCCACAGTTACGAGGGGAATAGACATTTGATAGGTCTCCTTGCTATAATAGGGATGTGGCCGCCCGACTCCTCGAACTCTGATAGGTCTCCGGGAGTCGGGTGGCTCTTTCGCTCCGTGACTGCGGGACCAGTCACGCACATTTTCAGCCCTGGGGGTCGTCCAGGTCTGTTAATGCCTCATGGAGGTAGTCTTGCATCAATCATCAGGTATCCCCCTCGCGCCGGCCGCGCTCGCGCAGGTTACGCAGGCCGCGCCGGTTACGCTCTCGCTGGCGGTGGCGTCCTTCCTGGCCGCCCAAACCGCCGAAAAGTCCCCCCAAACGCGGCTATGGTATGCCGCGCGTCTCAATCTGCTTGCTCAATCGCTAGGGGGTGATCGCCCGCTCGAAAGTGTCCTCGAGTGCG
The DNA here is from genome assembly GCA_049324135.1 of Chloroflexota bacterium. Lineage (GTDB taxonomy): Bacteria > Chloroflexota > Anaerolineae > Anaerolineales > Villigracilaceae > JAABUE01. The sequence goes on along the minus strand of JBMOMO010000281.1, from coordinate 3,623 downwards.
ATCTGATAGCCTGGTCAGTCACAGTCAATCAATCCAATCTTGCCCCCGATACCAAACACGGTTACATCCGCGCCGCGCGTAGGTTCTGCCACTGGCTGTACCAGCGCGATCTTGTCCCCATGGATCTCGCTCGCGACCTGCGCCTTCCCCACCTGCCCCCCAGGGCACGCAAGGGAATTTCAGACGAGAACGCCCGCGCCATCCTCGAGGCCGCCCGCGATCATCCCCGCGACTACAGCCTGCTCCTGTTCCTGGAGTCGACCAACGCCCGGAGGGGTGGAATTGCCGATCTGCGCTTAGGTGATCTCGATCTCAACGCCCCACCGCCGCTCAACCGGCGCGCCACCGTCAGGGAAAAAACCGGCGAGAGAGTCGTCATCATGTCGCCCACTTGCCTGGCCACGCTCCTAAAGTGGCTGCCCCTGCGCCGATCGATCACAGATCACATTTGGCACAACGAAACCACCGGCGCACCCCTCTTGCCCAGCGGCATCTCTGAAATCCTGAAACGCTACAAAGAGCGCTTGGGGTTGTCCGGCCCCTGCTCGCCGCACCAATGGCGTCATCGATGGTGCCGCGCGCGCCTGCAGGCCGGTATGCCGCTGGCGCAGGTCTCACAGCTGGCCGGGCACAAATCAGTTTTAGTTACTTCGAGTTTTTATGGGGTCTTCGCCCTGGACGAGCTCGCCCAGGCATATGATCGTTACTACGCGCCCCCGTAAATTTCGCATAACTGCGCCCAATGGCCTTTTAAGCCATTGGTTCTGGGTTCGAATCCCAGCGCGCTCATCCACCGATCCTCCTGCGGGAGGATCATTTGTTATTATGAGCGCCCCACCAATTGTGCATCTTTAACGGAAAAATCCATGGCTGCGTCTTCCCGCCTTCTCATGATGGGAACATACTGCTCGCTTGTCATTTGGATAAAGATACTTGTAAACTCTGGATCGAATAATATACCCGCTTGCTGTTGGATGTAATCGAGCGCATCGGCTTTCGACCATGCCGGGCGGTATGGACGGTCGGATGTCAGCGCGTCGAAGACATCAACGATGGCAAATAACCGCGCAGACACAGGGATGTCTTTGGTTTGCCAACCCAATGGATACCCGCTGCCATCCCATCTCTCGTGGTGATAACAAGGAATATCCATAGCGGGGGCCAGGTAGTCAATCGGGGCAAGCAGGTTCTTTGCATATGTGGGGTGCCTGCGCATGATCGCCCACTCTTCATCCGTCAATGGCCCGGGTTTGTGCAAGATGTGGTCAGGAATCCCCATCTTCCCAATATCGTGCAAGATAGATCCGCGACGGATATGGATCAACTCACCATTTTTCATCCCAACACGGCTTGCCAATTGCAAAACCAGTTCGGTTACCCGTTGTGTGTGACCTTCCGTTTCATGGTCGCGCATATCGAGCGCGCGGGACCAACCTTCGATTGTCGCATTGTAGGCGAGCATCAATTCTGCATTCGAGCGCTGAAGGTTGTTGAAGAGCACCGCATTGTCAATTGCAATTGCAGCCTGCCCCCCCAGGGTCTCCAGGAATGAAATCCAATCGGCTGTAGGGTAGATCGGCGACCGTTTGAATATTTCCAGCACGCCCTGTACTTGTCCTTTTGCGATCAAAGGGACGCAGTAGTACGAGATGAAACCTTCTTCAAAAAATGAAGGGGAACGCAAAATATCCGTTTGCCGGCTGGACAGGTTCTCGATATAGATCACCCTTTGTTCCAATGCAGCAATGCCCGCATAGCCCTGCCCCAATTTGACCTGGCTGCCGGTCAAAGCGCCTGTATGAAAACCGATCCCGGTTGTGTATTCTAAAGCCTGCGTCTTCGAATCCCATAAAAGGACAGAAGCGGCGTCAATTTGTAAATGTTGGATTACTTGGGTCAATAGAATCGATAAAGTTAACTTCAAATCCATGCTGGCGGCAATCGCCTGGTCGATTGCCCGCAAAGCCGATAATTGCTCCAATTGCTTTTGGAGTTTGGATTCACTTTTCTTGTATTTCGTTATATCCTGAATGACAACTGTCAATTTCTTATTATCCAACGGAACCAACCTGGCTTCGAACCAATGCTCCCCATCTTCGAATTGCATCGAATAACTTATGGATGAAGAATTCCCACTTTTTTTGGCAGCCGCCAGCGCAAGTTCATACTCATGCGTGACATCTGAAGGGAAAATGTCTCTCAGGTGATTCTTGTGTACGTCTTCAATGTGAATATCAAAAAGGGATGGAGTATCACTTTTGTAACCCAAGATGGTTCCATCCAGGTCAACTTCCATAAGCAACATTGGAAAGGCTTTTATGACGACTTGGAGCATTATTTATTCCAATCTGCGTAAAGACGCGGACGCGGAGCGTAGTGAGTCCCTTATCACTACGCCCCTTTCCACCGCGTCACCGGGTATACACCAGGCGACCAACTCGGCTTGGTGTGTATTTACAAACCTACTTTCCTAAAGCCTTGTTTATTTGAGACGCAAGATCAGGCAAAGATCTGGCTTGTACAGAAAGGAGCAAAGATTGTTCATCCAACGTCAAGCCAAAAGCATCCCCACGATATCCCTGCTGCAACGCAGACGCCGGATCATTCAACAGCAGGTGACAAAATTGTTGATTGACAACCGCCGCAGAAAACAGCCGGTTCAGGCCAGAGATACTTTTGGGGGGCTCTGCCAAATGGAACGTCATCATCGTTTGATATACCTGTGGTACTGCCATTTCATACTCCTAACCATTAAGTTTTTGGCTGGCAAGGATCTGGAACACGCCTGCCCCAATGAACACATCTCCCAGGCTGAAAGCAACCTGGTAGGGGAACCATTGGGGCGGCAGGAAACGGTCGGCCAGCCATTCCAGGCGGGTTTCGTTTGCGGGGATGAGCATATCCTTATAGCCAAAACGGCTTCCAATTTCCAAAGATGCAGCGCTTCCAGCGCCCACCAGCCGTTCGGCCGTCTGCGGGTTGATCGGCATAAACCCACCGTTGGCCGCGATGACTGCCAGGTTGAACACAAGCCCAACGATCAAAACCGGCATACCGGGCAAACGGCGGTTGAACCATGAGAAGACAAGCAAGGCAACTTGTGAGATCAACACACAGGAAGCGGCCAACCAGTCCGGAAACAGGGCGCGCGTGTCTGTCAGATAAATCGCCAGGTATTGCGGCAGGAAACCTGCGAACACCAGCCACACATGTCGGAGGGCAGGCGGGCGATAAGGGTGTCCTTGAAACCGCGACACCCCAAGCCCGGTCAATAGTCCTGCCCCCAGCGCCGCCCACAAGATCATTAGCGACTCGGCCCGCCGCCTGCTTCAGGGGCGCCGATGCCCAGCACCAGTAAAGCCAGGGCGAGGACAGACAAGGCCAGTTGAATGTGCTGGCGGTTGATTTTGCTGGTCAACAAGACAAAGCGGGACAGTTTGCTGTTCATGCGATGCACTCCTACAATTTGAGAAAAAAGAATGGTTTGTTGTCATAAGCATACGATTCCCCAGGCTTCAAAACAGGCTACAAAAGATTAAAATAAAATTAAAAAAGCGCCAGTTCTTTTATGAACTGGCGCAAGGCGGTTATGCCGAATCGAATTCAACGGATCAGGCGTTCGT
>JBMOMO010000280.1:0-7315 GCA_049324135.1 Chloroflexota bacterium | reverse complement strand
AGTGGCTTTCCTTCCCGTTGTTGTGGAAATGCGACTATGCCCATGCAGGCGAGCCTTGTCAGTTTTGTTTTTCTGGCGGCGAGATCGCGACGCTCGCCAGACGAAGGAAGCCGCTGCCGAAGTACCCAAGCCCGGAAGATGTGGCGGAGATTGTCGAGTACGCCATCGTGAAGGAACGGTGCGCCAAGGGAATACAGATCACAGGCGGCTCGTTGTTCAACGAACAAGTCGAGATGGAGACGATTTGCAATATCCTGAATGCCATCGAAAGACGTGTGGGCAGGCGGAATATCCCCGGCGAAATCCTCGTCTACATCACGCCGCCAACACACCCCGAACAAATCGACCTGCTGTTCGAGGCGGGCGCGGACAGGGTTTCGTGCAGTCTTGAAGTTTGGGATGAAGGTCTGGCGTCCAAAATCATGCCGGGCAAGATGAAATTCACCGGGCGAAAACGTCATTTGGACTGCCTGCATTACATTTCATCAAGGCATGGAAAAAACAAGGCGTGCTGTAATTTCATCATCGGGTTGGAGCCTGTGGAAAGCCTGCTCGAAGGCGCGGAATACATGGCGTCGCATGGAATCGTGCCCATCGCCTCGGTCTGGATTCCGTTTGGACGCCCGGTCTTGGATTCGATGAAAACTCCAACTTTGGATTATTATCAGGCATTCAAGACCCGCCTGGCGCAAATCTACACGCGGCATGGAATTGTCCCACCCGGCGGGCAGGGACTGAATGTCTGTATGTGCCGCGATGTGTACCTGAACTCAAATTCCCTGAAAGTCATATCCCAATGAGGACTCTATGAAGCAACTTTATGAATCCATGGTCAGCCTGTTGGAGCGGGGCGAGAATTTTGCGGTGGCGACCCTGTTCGACAAAACTGGCTCCGCGCCCCGCAGCGACGGTGCGAAGATGTTGGTGCGGGCAGACGGTTCGATTGCGGGAACCATCGGCGGCGGACGGCTGGAGGCTGAGGCGATTGGTCTTGCCAAAGAGATGATTGCGGTGCGGAAGACGGTGGTGCATTCGTTCAACCTGACCAGCCGCGATGCGGCAGGCTCGGACATGATTTGCGGCGGCATGGGCGAAATCTTGATTGACTTCGTTGACGCGGGCGACTTGAACAATCTGAAGGTTTACGCCGAAGCCGCCGATATTATGAAGCTCGGAAAGCGGGGCTGGTTGATCACGATTTTGGGCAAGCCCGCCGACGATGGCGGACTCCGTAGACAGCGGTGTCTGGTGAAACCTGACAGGTCGTTGGTCGGCGAAGTGACGTGTGACCCCTACCTGCTGGAAAAACTGATTGCGGGCCCCGCGAAGATTACCCTGCACTCTGAAATTTTCGACGACCAGCGTTTTCTGGTGGAGCCTTTGCGCGAGGGCGGCACGGTGTATCTCTTTGGCGCGGGGCACGTCTCACAAAAGATTGCGCCGCTCAGCGAAAGCGTTGGCTTTCGAACCGTGGTGATGGACGATCGCGCAGACTTCGCCAATCGCGAGAGATTCCCCGAGCCCATCGAGGTCAGGATGATTGATTCGTTCAAAGCGCTTCCCCAGCTTGAGATTGATGAAAATAGTTACATGGTCATCCTCACCCGTGGACATCTCTTTGACAGGCATGTGCTCGAACAGGTGCTGCGAAGCGGTGCCGCGTACGTCGGCATGATCGGCAGTCGCAACAAGCGGGATTTGACTTATGAGGAGATGGTTGCAAACGGATTCACGCGGGAGGAACTCTCGCGCGTGTTTTGTCCCATCGGCACGGCAATTGGCGCGGAAACGCCCGAAGAGTTGGCGGTCAGCATTGTCGGCGAGTTGATCAAGATCAGGGCGGAGAAGAATGCGCCGAAGAAGGAGAGGGCCGCGGCGCCGTGCTGCGAGGTCAAGGCGGTGTAATCTCCCTCTATCTCAGGAAACCCACCTGACCAAGCCAGTCTCTGTTGTGTCATAGCCCCCCAGATTATTGATTTCTGCTTTCGCATGGGGAGTATCCAGCCAGCGCTTGAGCGCCTGAACGGATTCCAATTCCCATTTGTCGGCGGGGATGACGAGGTCGTAGCGTTCGGTGGTCAAGAGTGTGAAGCCAAGCCCAAACGATAACGCCGCAGTCTCCACCCCCAGCCCAACTTCCGCCTGTCCCTTGCTGACGGCGCGCGCCACTTCGGAATGGGTCATTTTTTCGTCTTGATAGCCGGCAATGTCTGATGTGTGTATGCCAGCCCGATGGAGTTGCGCGTCCAGCCAGACCCGCGTCCCCGATCCCTGCTGGCGGTTCACAAAACGGATGCCTGGCTTTGCCAAATCCGCCAGGTCATTCAATCCAAGCGGATTTCCCGGCGCGAAAATCAACCCGACGCGGCGATGCGCCAATGTAAGCAAAGCAACTTTTTGCCCTGGCAACAACTTGCTGATAAACGGCTCGTTATAGGTATCTGTGGTTTCATCCCACAGGTGGCAGCCCGCAATGTCGGCGTTTTTCTCAGCCAGTGCAATCAATCCACCCAAACTTCCGCTAAAAGATAAATGCAAAGTTAATTCGGGATTAGCTTCATGATACTGGGCGGCGATCATCGCCAGCGACGGGTCATGGCTTCCGACAAAACGCAGAACGTGGGCGGGAGTCGTTTCCTGCGGGGTTGAAAATGTTTTCCAGCGGTCCAACGCCGTCCGCAGGGATTGCTCGATTTCATCGGGCGTATACCCCGCAGTGATAATTTCAAGCAGAAAGGCTTCGGTGCGATTGAACAACGTCGCCTTGCGCAGCGGGGATTGATCCTGACCGGATAGATTATCCACCACCTTTGTGCCTTTGCCGACGTGGCTGATGATTAGCCCCTGATGCGCCAGTTCCTGATATGCGCGCAGGATGGTGCCCGTGGTGCAATTCCAGGTCTCGGTCATTTTGCGCATGGGCGGCAATGGCTCACCAGGCTTGATGATGCCCGAAAGAATATCCTCACGGATGGATGCGACAATCTGTTGGTACAGGTGGGATTGTTCCATGCTTTGAGTATAGTGTGATGGATTGCATTTTGCAAGTTTGGATATGGCCGCGGACGATGTGGGGAGACTCGGGGAAATAGCACTCAAGCTTGAAGGCGGCTGGAATGAGCGGGAATATCAATCATCCACTACGGATTGTGGCTGTACAGAGGTCACGATCCGCCAATTTCTACATCCCATGTTTTGCCGATACGATCTCCGCCAAAACCGACAGGGCGATCTCATCCGGCAGGATCGCCCCGATGTTCATCCCGATCGGCGCGCGCAGGCGTCCCAATTGCTCCTCGGTCAATCCCATTTCACGCAGAGCCGCCAGCCGCTTGCCAATATTTTTCCGCGTTCCCAGCACGCCCACGTAGCGGGCCGGACTCTTCAGCGCTATCGCCAGCGCGGGGTTATCCAATTTTTCATCGTGACTGAGCGCCGCGATGTATGTGCCCTCATCCGGGCGCAGATTCTCCAGCGCGGTGGACGGCCATTTAGTAATCAACTCGTCCACCAGCGGAAAACGTTCGCGCGTCGCAAACGCCGTGCGCGGATCGATCACAATCGTCTTGAAGCCCAGCGTCTTCGCCAATTCCACCAAGGGCATTGCAATATGCACCGCGCCGATCACCACCAGGCGCGACACGGGCGTAAACACATCCACAAAAACCACTGCCTTTTCATCCGCCACATCGAAAGATGCCCAGGTCGTTTCTTGAGCAGCCATTTGTTTCTGCATCCACGCCGCAGCCTGGGTGTTAAGGCCAACATCTCCCAGGTCTCCAAGCCTGCGTCCGTCCGGCCAGAGCATCAGCTTATTGCCCAGCCCCGGCCCGGAGATCACCGTCGCCACCGCGGCCATCCGCCCCAGTTCCAGGCAGGTTTTCAGCGCCGGGTAAATCTCCTGCCAGGCGGGCGAATCCAGCGTCTCGACGAAAACGTCCAACGAATTGCCGCAGCTCAGCCCCGCTTCCCACGGATTTTGCTCGCTGACGACGCCGTAATGCAGCAGTTTCGGCTCGCCCGTTTTCAGCACCCCCTGCGCCTCCTCGTAGACCACGCCTTCGATACAACCGCCCGTCACGGAACCCGCGATGTCTTGTTGGGCGGTCATCGCCATCTTGGCCCCCAGCGGGCGCAACGAGGCCCCATCCCGCATGACATTTGTGGCAAGTGCCACCGCTTTCCCGTTCTTGCGCCAGGCTTCGACTTCTATAAATACTTCACGCATGGTTGCCTCGTTTGATGACTCGTTTGAGCAAATTTCCAACTTCATTTGGATTGTGGTTGCAGCGCACGATCGTTTTTATGGATGAAACTCTCCCGAGCGCCTGTTCCACCAAATCAGTGGAATCCACGCTGGTGAGCATCTGCGTTTCGACGAGCAGGGACGCCTCCGCCCCCGCGCCTGTCACCGTTACCGAAAAATTGAGCAGCCCCGGAATGGGGAACAACGCCTCATCGAAGTCGGGGAGTTTCAGCGTTTCCTCTCCCACGCGGATAAACCCGCTGAACCGCCCGCGTATCTTTTCCATCGTCCGCAACTTCGTCCCGCACGGACACTCCCCAACGATGAACCTGCTTCTGTCGCCCATGCGGTAGCGGATGAGCGGCATCCCGCGCCGCGTCAGCGTGGTGAAGACCACCTCGCCATAATCTCCATCGGGGACGGGTTCGCCCGTTTCGGGATCCACGATCTCGAAGTACATGTCCGCTTCGCGCAGGTGATAGCCGCGATGCGCCTCACATTCCACGCCGCCGCCCAAGCCCATCTCGGTCGTGCCGTAGTGATTGAAGACCTTGCAGCCCCAGGTATTCTCCAACACGTTGACAAGCGCCGCAGGGACATAATCCGTGGAAAGCAAAATCGTGCGCGGCGCTTTGTTTTTAGGATTCCATCTGCGCGCCAAACTCAATATTTGAGTCGGCGACCCAACGAGGCAATCCGCCTGCTCTTTCTCCATCACATCCAGCGCGTGGAACGGGTCTTTGACCATACCGTATGGGATGGGCTTTCTGCCCTTGCGCTCCAGTCCCATCCGCAGCAGGTCGCCCACGCTCCCAGGCGTTTCACCAGGCAGGAAAATCAAAACGCGCTCATCAGGCTCCGTCAGCGCGGACATGCCCACGCCGAAGAAATCAACTGTCAGTCCCTGGTCTTCGGCGGTGAAAAAGATTCGCTTCGGCTCACCCGTCGTCCCCGACGTTTGCATGGTCACAATCCGCTGAATCTCGCCCTGCGGCACGCACACAAATCGCAGCGGATTCTCGCGGATGTCCTCCGCCGTGGTGAACGGGAACTGCCGCAAGTCATCCAAAGCCGAGAGCGTTTCTGGCAGTCCCTCGAAATGCTTTTTGTAAAACGCGCTCTTGTCCCGCGCCAAAGCCAGCGTCTCGTTCAACTTTGACAGTTGCCAAGCCCGAAGGTCAACGCCGTTTGTTTTTTCTTTTATCCAAGAGTCAAGAGGAGTAATTTTCATTTTCTGTCAGTTTCCAAAAGCACAAACGACATCCAACGTTAAACGTTTAACGTTGAACGTTGGCCACCGTGTTTCGATACAACCCCCGCCCATTCTTGTCCGTCAAATTGTACGCGCAGAACGGAACCAGACGTCCGTCCGGGCTGGCAATGTGGATACAGCAGTCACGCAGGCGCTCCAGGTCGAGATTCCACGCATCTTGAAAGGCCATGCCAGAGACGAAGAAGGAGTGCGTACGTTTCCGTTCGAGGAAGATATCCCACTCGCCCAAGCTGGGGCCGCCAAAGACCGGCAGCTCCGCGACCAGGGCGGGCGCTGACCAGTTTTGGGCCACAAAAGCCCGTGTCCGCGCCGCACCCTCTTCCGCGACGATGGGCTTGCAGCCGCAGGCATCCTCCTTGTGTTGGGTGATGGCTTTGAGGTCGCCGTTGGGCATGAGCACGAAGTTCCCGTGAAAGGAACACAGGGCGTTTTCACACCCAGGCGGACAAAATACATCGGCGCGGATCATGCCACCCGTTTGTGCTTCGATTTCGCGCAGCGTTTCGGGGATGGTAATCCGCGCGTCGTCGGCGGGAGTTTCGGGGTAGCGCCCAAAATAGCTGACCGGTTGAAAATGCACGCCGCGCACGATGGGCATGTGTTCCAGCGCCAGACGGATGATGTTGCCGATGTCATTCGTGTTGACGTTGGGAATCAGGGTCGGCACCAGCACCACGCCGACGCCCTGCTTGGTGCAGTTTTCGATGGCTGCCATTTTTTTCTCGAACAGGTTGCGCCCGCGAACCGTCTTGTAGATTTCGTCGCGCGTGCCATCGAATTGCAGGAAGACTGTCGAAAGCCCCGCGGCTTTGAGTTCGGCCAGGTAGTCCGGGTCACGCGCCAGGCGCAGCCCGTTGGTGTTGACCTGAAAAAACGTAAAGCCATACGAACGCCCCAGGCGGATGATCTCGGGCAGGTCGTCGCGCACGCATGGTTCACCGCCCGAAAGCTGGACGTTGAACGGGCCGCCCTGCGCCATCAGCCGCTCGTACCAGGCGGCAATCTCCGTCATGGGCAGGTCGACAGATTGGGCGTTGCCCGCGTCTGCAAAGCAGACGGGGCAATGCAGGTCACAGCGCTGGGTCACTTCCAGCAGCACGGAGCAGGTGTGCTGGCGGTGGTCGGCGCACAGCCCGCAATCGTAGGGGCAGCCGTCTTTGACTTCGGTGGTCGGATTTTTGGGGAAGGATGGGAATTTGGGTTTGACCCAGTTTTTGAAACTATCCGCGCCGCGCCAGATGATGGTTTTGAAATGTCCGTGGTCAGGACAGTCTTTTTCGAGATAGACATCCCCGTCACGCACAACCCGCGCGGCGGGGATGCGTACAAGGCACTCGGGACAGACGCTTTCGGTTTGAGAAAGGATTTGGGTAGGGGCGGCTCTCTCAAAAACATCAGACGTCTTGCCAATCCTTGAAGAGCCGCCCTTACTCATCGTCCAATCCCGAAAGGTCGAAGCCATTTTCGACCAGCAACTCGTTGACCTTTTGTGACACGCCCATCACCATCAACGGGCAGCGAGTGGTCTTGTTCTGGCTGTTGCCCGCCAGAATCTCCTCACAGCGGATTCCGCCGAATTGTTCGCCATATTCCGCTTTGAACCACTTGACCAAATCCTGGATCATGAAATCCAGGCGTGGGTCTTCGGGTTGTTCGGGTGTGCCTTTCCCGGCGTACAGTCCCAGCAGGGAAGCGCCGCCTGTCAGCGCGCCACATAGCTCGCCGCTGAATCCAAGTCCGCCCGCCAAGCCGTGCATGGCGCGGACTAAATCGGGGTTGGTCTTGCCCATCTGTTC
>JBMOMO010000279.1:52209-53349 GCA_049324135.1 Chloroflexota bacterium | reverse complement strand
CGCTCCTTGAGCGAACGCATGTTGGCGGGCGTGGCCGCCAGGTACGGCAAGGACAGCAGCCAGTACGAAATGGCCGGCGGCACGCGCAAGAGCGAGATCAAACGCCCGCGCAAAAAACCGGCCGCCGCCGAAGGATAAATCGAAACACGGAGACACGGAGACGCGGAGTTTTTTCCCCGCATCCCGTGTCTCATAACACCCTGATCCCACATTACGCATTACGTTTTACGTTTCACGTTTCACGTTTTACGCTTCACGCCTTACCCCTCCCACAACAAAAGTCACAGACAACCCCGCCCCAAACAGCCATAATGAGAGTATGCACATCCTCTCCATCTACTCCGGCGAATACGGCCTGCGCCACATCGACAACCTGCGCGCCCACGCCCCGCCAGCCTGGCGCATCCAGGACTGGAAAGCCCCGGCCGCCTTCCCCCTCATCATAGACTACCCCGAAGAATTCCTGCCCGCCCGCTTCGACCCCTGCGACCTGATCCTCTCCTTCGCCGAAAACAAATCCGTCGCCGAACTCCTGCCCGAGATCGCCAAGATGACCGGCGCAAAAGGCGTGATCGTCGCCGTAGACAACGACGCCTGGCTGCCGCGCGGCCTGGCGCGTCAACTGCGCGGCTGGCTCGAACGCATGGACGTCGGCTGCGCCGCCCCCAAACCGCTCTGCTCCCTCACCGAAAGCGACTACAAAGTGACCCGCCGCGAGCGCGAGACATATCACTGCGACGTCATCGCGGAATTCGCCCGCCGCTTCGGGCAGCCTGACATCCGCCTCACCCTGGACGAAGGGACTGCCACCGTTACCTCAGCCGAAGTCCGCCGCGACGCCGTATGCGGCTGCGCCCGTCACGTGGCCGCCAAACTGGTCGGCCTGCCCGCCGGCGAAGTCGAAGAAAGAGCCGGGCTGTACCACCATCACTTCCCCTGCCTGGCCAGCATGGTCAAACTGAACGACTACAACCACGACACCCTCATGCACGAATCCGGCCGCCTGCTGCAAGACAACCTGTCCGCGCAACTCAAACCATTCGTGCAAACGCGCTACCTCACCCCCGGTACGCGCAACCCGTCATTGCGAGGAGAGAACGGAGTGAGCGACGAAGCAATCCCCTCGTAACAGGAGACTGC
>JBMOMO010000279.1:17330-52109 GCA_049324135.1 Chloroflexota bacterium | reverse complement strand
ACAACCTGTCCGCGCAACTCAAACCATTCGTGCAAACGCGCTACCTCACCCCCGGTACGCGCAACCCGTCATTGCGAGGAGAGAACGGAGTGAGCGACGAAGCAATCCCCTCGTAACAGGAGACTGCCTGTCCTGGCGTCAGTCCAGGGCTTCGTTCCTCGCAGCGACATTCGTTGACACATGTCATTGCGAGCGCCTTCCGCGAAGCAATCTCCTCATAACAAGAGGAGACTGCTTCGTTCCTCGCAGCGACATTCGTTGACACATGTCATTGCGAGCGCCTTCCGCGAAGCAATCCCCTCGTAACAGGAGACTGCTTCGCTTCGCTCGCAGCGACATTCGTTGACACATGTCATTGCGAGCGCCTTCCGCGAAGCAATCTCCTCATAACAAGAGGAGACTGCTTCGCTTCGCTCGCAGTGACATTAAAACCCTACCCCTTGGCCTCTTCCTTCGGCTTGATCGCGCTGCGCACGTTCACCAGTTTCTTCAAGACGTCGAACCAGAACGGCGCGCCCTGGCGGGCCGCAAACGCGCTGATAGCCAGGCCGAGGAACTTGAGCAGCCAGCCCCACATATCGGTCACCGGCGGCACGTTCACCAGCACCTTGCACTCGCCCGCCACCCAGAACGAGAACTGTCCCTCGGCGGTAATGCGCGTGTTGCACGCCGACGGATCCACCGCCGGCACGGTCGTCCAGCCGACCGGGATGGCCAGGCTGTCGAAATAGCCCGGCACCTGGGCGATGTTATCCGTCCCCTCCTGCAACTCGAAGGTCTCAGCCTGCGCCACCAGCGCCTGCCGGATGGTCGGCTCGCGCCACAACTTCTCGGTGATGTTGATCGTATCGATGTTGAAAGCGATGGACAGCGCCAGCCCGATGACGAAGGCCCACGCCAGGGCGTTCTCCCTGTACCAGGTGGAGGCCTGCCCCATCACATTGTCGAACCACTTCTCCACGTTGCCGCGGTACTCTTTCACCTTGTCCACGTAATCTTCCAGCCCGTAAGAAACGCCGGGGCCGCCCATCATGCTCGGCTGCGGGAAGAGGCGGTCCATCAGGCGCGAGAGATCGGGGTTGATGGCCTTGGTCTCCTCCACGCTGGAGGCCATCAGGTCGAACGACATAGCGCCGGCCGGCACTTCCTCGCCGCCCTTGCCGGCGTTGAGCAGCACTTCCATGGCCGCCTCGGCGAACACCGCCGCCGGGATGGAAGCGGGTTTCTTCAAGCGTCCCTTCTTGTCCAGTTTGCTTAATTCCACGATGGCAGGGTGGTTGTAGAACTGATCCACCAGCGATTGTTCGTTCTTGAACATCTCCAGGATGGACTGTTCCAGGAACTGGGCGCGCGTATCCAGCCGCGCCGTGATCCAGTTCTGGATTTCCATCGTGGCCACGCTCAAGACCAGCCAGGCAAATACCAGCCCGATGGCAACTTCGAGGATTGCATCCAATGGCATAGCGACCTCCTGAGAAAGATATACTTTCAGTATATAAAATTAATCGCGCCCTGGCAAGCGCAATTTCCCAACAGGCCAGTCAGACTTCCGAAGTCGCAGAGACTTCGGAAGTCTGGGTATCAGCCGATCTCCTCCAGCAAACCAGGCAAGGCCTCCAGCGAAGCAATGACAGCCTGCGGCTGGTAAGGCAACTCGCCGTCTTCATCGTACTTCGCCCGGCGCGTGATCCAGACGCTGTACATGCCCAGGCGGTTCGCGCCCTGCACATCCGCGTCCAGCGTGTCGCCCACCATCATCGTCTGCTCGGGCGGCAGGCCGAAATGCTCGAGCCCCAGCCGGAAGATGCGCCGCGCCGGTTTGCGGACCTGGCAAGCCGCCGAGGACAGGATGAATTCGAAATACGGGCGCAGGCTGGCCTGGTCCACCAGCGCCTGCACGTTGCGGTCGTCGGCGGCGTTGGAGATGACGCCCAGGCGGTAGCCGTCCGCTTGCAGCCTTTGCAGCGTGGGGACGGCGTCGGCCTCCGCGTACCAGTTCCGCTGCGTAACGGCGTACAAGGCCTGCATAGCGGCCAGCAGGACGGGGTCGGGGGGCGAAGCGCCCTGTCGCTCCAGCAGTTCGCGCAGCAATGCGAGCGTCGTCTCCTCTTTGAGCGTGTCCTGGCGGCGGTGATAGTACAGGTCGAAAATGGTGGGGAAGTCGCCGCAGGCCCCCGGCGCAAGCGGATAGCCAGCCGCCTCCAGCGACCGGCGCATGGCGCGGTCGGCCTGCGCCAGGATGGGCGGCCAGGGATCGCGGTCGTAGATGAGCGTGTTGCCCAGGTCGAAGAAGACGACCTTGATGCGGCGCTGCATAGGTCAGTAGCCCCGCTTCGGGTCGAACAGGTTGTAGAGCGGCTGGCCGTTGACGTAGCGCGCCAGGTTGGCGGCGAACATCTGCACGGCGCGTTCATCGTAGCGCGGACTGATGCCCGCGATGTGCGGCGTGATGATGACGTTGGGCAGTTCCCACAACGGGCTTTTGGGCGGCAGCGGCTCTTCGGGGAAGACGTCCAGCGCGGCCCCGGCCAGCCGGTGTTCCTGCAAGGCCTTGACCAGCGCGTTGTGGTCCACGATGCCGCCGCGCGACACGTCCACCAGGTAGGCGCCCGGCTTGCAAGCCGCGAGGGCTTCGGCGTCCAGCAGGCCGCGCGTTTGGGGCGTGAGCGGGACAGCCACGACCACGAAGTCGCAATCCTTGAGCATGGACTTGACCGCCTGGGCCGGGTACAGTCGATGCACAAGGTCGCCCTGCGGGTCGCCCATCCCTTCGGGGGTGTAGTCCCGGTCGGCGGGCTGCATGGCGTTGTATTTGGTCGCCAGCACGTCGGCGCCGAACTCGCGCAGCAGGCGCGCCGCCTGCCGCCCGATGCTGCCGTAGCCAACGATCCCGACCGTGCTGGCGCGCAGTTCGCGCGGCGCGAAACGCCCCCAGCGGTCTTTCGGCCACTCGCTTTTTCGTTGGTGGGCGGTCAGGGCGGGCAATTGGCGCGCCAGCGCCAGGAGCAGGGCCAGCACGTGTTCGGCGGTCTGCGAGGCGGCCGCCCCGCTCAGGGTGGTGACGAGCAGGTCTGGCCTAGCAAGCAGCGGCGCGCCCAGGGCCTTCTCGATCCCGGCGTAATGGAATTGGAGCCACTTGAGTTTCGGGACCAGGGCCGGCTCCGGCAGGACGCGGTCGGTGTACAGCACTTCGCAGCGCGCCCACAGGTCGCCGGGAACATCTTCCACTTTCTGCGCCGGCGAGACGGTCACGCGCAGGCGGGGAGAAACCTCCTGCAAGGCCTGGATCAGGGCAGCGCCGAAAGGAAGCGTAATGAGGATATCAACAGGGGTGGATGATTTTGTCACTTTGTCGCCAGGGTAAAGCCCACCGCCGCCACTGCCAGTCCCAGCAGGCCCCAGACCAGGGCGCTCGAACCGGCGCTTGCCGCCGGGTACAGCCCAGCGGAGACGGCGCAAATGGTCAGGAAAGCGGCGGCGTAACGGGTCAGGTTGTTTCTAAGCATAACACAAAGTACCCAGAAAGGATGTCATTTCACCAAAAGTACCCCCAGCCCCGCCATCAGGCTGACGGAAAGCACCAAGACCGCAGTGTAGACCGACAGCGCGCGCAGCACCTCGCCCTCCTTGCCGGCCATGCCGGCCGTGCTGGCGCCCACCACCACCTTGGTCGGCGCGGCCACCGAAGCCAACGCGGCCCCGGCGGTCTGCGCCGCCAGGATCACGGGCAGGTTGCAGCCCAGCAGTTCGGCGGTGCGCATCTGCAGCCCGGCAAAGACCACGTTGGAATTGGTGTTCGAACCGGTCATAAACGCGCCCACCGCCCCGATCCACGGCGCGACCAACGGGAAGAACGCTCCCGCAGCCGAGGCCAGTCCCTGCGCCAGCGCCTCGGTCATCCCGCCCTGCTGCATGATGGCGGCCATCGCCACCATCTCCACGATCCCCAGGCTGGAGGGGAGCATGGCGCGCAGCGTCCCGCCCAGGATGCGCCCGGCCGCGCCGCCCCGGTAAAGCCCCTCGCGCTCGTAAATGAAAAACGAGATCACCCCGGCATAGACCAGGATGGCGCCCGTGTGCGTGAACACCGGCATCGGGTGGCTCATCCCCGCCGGGCTGGCGTAGCCCAGCCGCGTGACCGTCTCCGGGAAAGGGATCTGGACCACGACCTGCCCCATCCAGGCTTTGACGGGAGGCACGAGCAGGATGACGACCGTCAGCGCGACCAGGACCAGATACGCCGACAGGGCGACCAGCAAGCGCCTGCCCCCGCCTCTTTCCCCGCCCTTGCTTGCCTGCCCCCGAATGGGGGACTGCCCCCACCTGGCGATCCACACGCTGGCAGCCAGTCCCGCCAACCCGCCCGTGAACGCGCCCAGGTTCCACAGCCCCGCGCCCACTGCCACCGCGTACTGCGTCAGGCCCATCACCGCGCCGATGACCAGCGCCGGGACGAGCAGCCGCCGCACGCCGCGCCAGCCGTCGGCTACGTGCGCCACCATCGGGCCGGTCAGCAAGCCGGCCAATCCCAGGAAGAGCGCCGAGAAGGGCGCCAGCGTGGCCGCGTCCAGCCCGGTGGCAGACAGCAGGGCGTTGAACGAGGAACCCAGCGAACCGAACGTCACCGCCCAGCCATGCCCCACCGAAGGGATCAACACCGCCGCCAGCGGATTGAATCCCAGCCCGGCCAGCAGCGGCGCGGTCACGGCCACCGGCACGCCAAATCCGCCCGCGCCTTGCAGGAAGGACGCAAACACCCAGCCGATCAGCAGGGCTTGCATCCCCTTGTCAGCGGTCAAACCCGGCAGCGCCACCCCGATGACGCGCACCGCCCCGGCCTCGTCTGCTACACGAAAGAGCAGGTAGGCAGCCCAGATGATGAGCAGCACATCCACGGAGAGCAGCAACGCCTTGGTGTGCGCGTACGCCAGGATGGTCCCGTCCGCGCCGAAGAAAAGCGCCGCAATCGAAAACGCTGCCAGGTACCCGGCAGCGCCCGCGCGCACCGCCCCCCAACGGAATCCCATCATCAGCGCGAGGATGATGAGGATGGGAAGGGAGGCGAGGAAGGGCATGGAAACGTAATGCGTAATGTGTAAGGAGGGCTAGGCAGGGATGGATTTCCTGATGAGTTTCGCGTAAAGGAAAACCAGGATTGCGCCAAGCAGCAGGCCCGGCAGCACCACCAGCCCGGCCTCCGGGCCAAAGGCCCCGCCGGTCCACAACTCCGGGCCGGCGACGGTGATGCGCGCCAGCCGGTAGATGTCCAAGCCGCTGACCGGGAAACCGAATCCCACGCCTTCGAAGAAGTTCCAACCGATGTGCAGGCCGATGGACAGCCAGAGTTGCCGGGTAGCCAGGTAGCCGTACGCCAGGAACAGCCCGGCCAGGAAGATGCCGGCCGCGCCCAACCAGGTGGCATTGGGATTGCCCAGGTGCAGCAGGCCAAAGACAGCCGATGAGATGACCACGCCCCAGGACAGGTTCAGTCCGCTTGCCAGCGTTTGCAGGTGATAGCCGCGCGAGAGCAGTTCCTCGCTCCAGCCGACGAAGAGGAAGATCACGAATGTACCCAGCGTGTTGACCAGCACTGTTTGCAACGGGTCTGTTTGCCAGGCAAACCCCTCGAAGGTCAGCCAGCCCAGCGCCAGTTGAATGGCAAAAATGGAGCCCATCATGAAAAAGGTGATGACGATCCCGGCCAGGATGTCCACACCAACCCATCGGTCCAGTTCCAGGCCGATAGCCGCGACAGGACGCCGGTCGAGGAGTCTGACGGCCAGGAAGACCGAGCCAGTGACCACAAAGAACTGGACCACCTGCCCGAAGAGCATACCGCCCGGGTCGATGCCCAGCGCCATAGCCAATATCCCGGCCGGGATGCCGACCGCCAGCCCGATGATGACCATGAAAAGCATTTGTAAAAGCAAGCGCCAGCCGGCGCGCAAGCGCGGCTCGGTGGGTGAGAGAAATACCCAACGCAAAGTTTTTTTCATGTGGTTTTAAACCTCGTCCGGTAGGGAAAAAACAAACTGAAAGGGATGAGCGTCCACCAAAGCCATCTGTTCGTCAACCATTCTTGCCATGGCAGACCGACGTAAAGTATATCGTGTCCTACAACTATTGGCGCGCTCAGACTGGCCGCGGTTACAACGTACTTGCCGAGCGCAAGGCCTGGCGCACGGAGGTTTCCTTTGAATACGCCGCCTGCATCCACCTGTGTAGTGATCGCAGCGAGAGCCATACGGTTCGCCTGCTCGAATCTCTCAACCGGGTCGCTTCCAGGCTGAACGTCAAGACGGCTGCCCGGAAATGGTTTGAGCCAGACTACAATTGGAGTCCCCTGCGGCAACGCGCTTTTCCCATGCACATAGATTTCACCCCAGTCGAAAGGCCCAGCCAGCCTGGATGTCACTTCCAGGTCTCGTTTTGCGTGCTTGATGTGTAAGGCGGGATCGCCAAACAGGTTGTATCCATACAATTGATGTTCTATCATGTCCTGTTCGGTAACAACACCTGTCGCATCACAATCGGCGACAATTGTCCGGCTATAGAGTTCGTCCAATTGTTGATGAAGGAGCCATACGAAAAAGGTACGGTCATAGGCGGCATGTTGGTAGCCAAATTTGGCTAACCGCGTCCATTCCCCAACGGTTTCCACTTGTTCGTTCAAGCCCAGGGTCATCAAGTCTCTTTGAAGGAATGTGTTCGGCACATCGAAGGTGATGTCGGAGGCGGCAAACGCAACAACCGGGCCCTGAGGCAACATCATGGTAAAGTGGCTGAAAGATGGGCGCTCATAATTTCCTATCGTACATGCTACAAAAGTCGCAACAGTTTGATTGATATCGGGCATAGATAACGCAGCATTAAAGTCGTACATATTGACCCATTCCCCCTCCTTCCCGGTAGCAGGGCCAAGCGACTCGCCGCCATGTCCAACGTAAGTCCACCAAAGCGGCGAGCCGTTCAGGCTTTCATTGATGCGGCTCGCATATTGGTCAGTGGGCAGGCTATAAGCGCTTTGGGGAAAACCATAAACGATCTTAAAGTTGATATCTGGCGAGATAAAATGGCCAGCAAACTGGCGCAACATCGTTTCGGCCAATTTTCCAAAAGCATCGCCCCAGGCTGCATCCGAAGCGGTTAAATTGACCTGTAAAGCAGCCAACCCGTTTGCGCTGTCCGTTTCGTATCTCTTGGTTTTGGATAGCGTCTGGTATATCAATACTTCTTCCGCAAACGGAATGCGCCCAATAGCGATGGGGAGCCATTGTTTCCGTTGCTCGTCGAAAGTGTAGCCGCTGTCGCCCAAGATATGCTCATAGCCATACAATTGCGTGATAGGCGTCGCCACTTTGAATTTGTGAGGCGGCAAGAAAATGTCGGCGTTTGCGTCCGGATACGGTGGACCAAGCAGGATAACGTAAAACGGATAAGGACTACCGCTTTGGTAGTAAGCCTCTTGGATGAGTTGCGCAATGACCTGGGGAGTTTTTTGTTCAGGGGAGAGCAACACCGTCGCTACCTGAAAGCCGCCAGCCTGTCGATAAGCAGCCCACTCTGCGGCGACTCCAGAAAACGCTTGTGGGGCAATCACAAGATAATTCACTCCCGATCTGGCGGGAGGTTTTTCGGCGGGAATAGACGCCTGTATCTGGAATATGACAGGCCAGAGCAAATCCAGGGAAATGGAAACCCAGGCAACCACAAGGATAAAATGGAATATTTTTCGCAACAATCCTATTCTCCGAGTAAGAGACTTCCTGCCGTCAGTCTTTCGCGCGCCGGCGTCAGCAAGCAGGGTCAACTCAGCAGTCTGCCCGATGACTGGTTGCCTGCTAACTGCCCGTGTATGTTTCCTCGAACGCCAACGTTTTATCGTGCGGCCCGGAATAACCGCACTCCCCTGTGCGCGGCGAATTCACGATTGGCATGAAACCTTCTTCCCACGAGGCGTGCTGTCTGGCGTGTTCCTTGCAATAACTGTCGAACGGATAATCATACACGTAGAGCAGTTTTGCGGGTTTCCCACATTTCACGCAGGGATAGACCGGGGCATAGTTGCGCGCCAGGATTCGCGCGCCTTTTGGAGGAGGAGCGCCCTTGCGCTCGCCAACCACTTTGAGTTTGAGTGCCGTGGTGGTGCCAAAGTCGTATTCATGCAAGAATTTATCGCCAACAGCCAGCGCGCTGTACAGTTTTGTCTGCATGCTCTTGACTGGCTGTGAGGGTCCGAAGAAACCCTTCCACATGGCGTCTATCATGCCAGTGTCCATTTCAAAGCGGGTGTTGCCTATCGTGAATGCGCTCAAATGCCCGCAGCATTCCAACCAGACGGCGCGCAGGAAGTCATCCAGGTCGGCCAGGGTGCGGCTGGCCGGGAACTCGATGTGCATCCAGTACCCGGTCTCATACCTGCCTTCGACCAGCAAATGGAACAATTGCGCTGGTTTGCCGCTCTCTTTAACAATGGCCTCCTGCCGCGCCGGGCATTTTCCCAGGTGGCGGGTAATGGCGTTTTTTGCAAACGCCTCCCCGCAAGAGAAACATTTTCCGTAAGTAACCTGACGTTTTGTCATGGGGAACTCCTTATTTCGAATACAAGCCGTTCGGGTCCAGGTCTTCGCGCAGGATACGCAATTCTTTCTCCGTGACCGGCTCGGTGACGCGCACCTCGGCGGCCACCTTCAAGTCCCAGCCGGTGTTGGCTTTGGCCTCTTCCACCGTTTTGCCGGGGTGTAACGCCGTCAGCACCATCTCGCCGCCCTCGTCCGGCTCCAGCAGGCCGATGTCGGTGACGACCGCCAACATCCCGCCGCCGCGCACGCCGGTCGCTTCGCGTTCCTCCCGCCCGCCCAGGAAGCCCGCCGAAGTCATAAAATCCACTTTTTCGGGGAAGCGGCGCTTCTGGTGCGGAGTCATAATGTAACAGCGGTTGGCCCAGGCGGCGATCTCCTGCGAACCGCCGGAGCCGGGCAGGCGCACCTTGGGATTGTCGTAAGCGCCAATCACGGTGGCGTTGATGTTGCCGTACTTATCGATCTGCGCGCCGCCCATGAACCCCACGTCCACGTTGCCGCGTTGCAGGTAGTTGGCGAAAATATCGTACATGCTGACCACCGACAACGCGCCCGAAACCAACGTCGGGTCGCCGATGGACAGCGGCAGGCGCGCCGGTTGCGCGCCGATCACGCCCGCCTCGTAGATCATCACCAGGTTGGGGGCGTGCGTGCGTTTGGCCAGGTTGCAGGCCAGGTTGGGCTGGCCGACGCCCACAAAGACCACGTCGCCATCGCGCAACAGGCGCGCGGCGTTGATGATCATCAGTTCACCAGTGGAGTAATTCAATTCTGTCATGGTTGCTCCTTCAAAAAGGATCGGATTAATTCATGCACTTCGTTTGGACGTTCCAACGGAAGAAGGTGGGTGGATTTTTCCAGCGCCTCGACCCGCGCCCGGGGCTGCTTCCGTTTTACCAGGTTTCCGGTTTGCTCCCAGAAGGTATCCGTTTCCCCTCCGCGCACGATGAGCAGCGGCGCGCGCAGTTTGGGCAGGCCGCGCCAGATGTCCATGTCGCGCCACACGCCGGTGACATAGATACGGATCTCCCAGTCCGCGCTGTAACACAATCGGTAGCCGCCGGAATCGGACTGGCAGGCGATGCCTTCCACGTAGGCGCGCAGGGCTTCGTCGTCGAAATACTTGAACACGGATTTGCGCCGGTAGCCGTTGTATAGCCGTTCCAGGTTGTCGAACTCGCGGCGGCGGTATTTTGCGCCGTTGATGAACGGATGCAGGCGGTAGCCCAGTCCCAGCGCAAAGATGGCCTGCCAGAAGCGGATGAAGGATGACGGGAAGAGCACCGGGTCGAGCAGCACAAGGGAGGAGAAGCGCTGCGGCTCGCGCAGGGCGGCCCTCAGGGCCACGATCCCGCCCAACGAATGGCCGACGCAGGCCAAGGGCTTGGGATGATGCGCGTCCAGGTAGCGCAGCAAGTCGTCGGTCAGCGGCGTCCAGTCGCGGATGTCCTCCGGCTTGCTCCCCGGCCACAGCGGGCGCTGCAACATGGCCGTGACGTGGAAATCCCCCGCCAGGCGCGCAAGCAGCGGACGGTAACAATCGGGCGGGTAGCCGTTGGCGTGCAGGAAAAGCAGTTCCGGCCCCTCGCCGCCGTAATCGAGGAGGGGGATCCGCGAATTTTCGCTAATTTTCGCGAATTTCACCTGTGAATTTTTACTCATGGTCGCTGCTGATTTCAACGTGATATTCAGGCGCGTCTTCACGAAGACGGCGAGAGTGAGAATTCTTGGTAAGCACGATACGTTTCCATTCGAGACTGGGGTGTGCGCCAAAGTTGATCAGCACGCCTACTTGATGACCTGTGGCCTTCAGGTAATTGAGAATTTGCGCCTCCTCGCGGGATGTCAGGCCGTTGAGCGCCTTTATTTCGACAATGATTGTGTCGTAGCAAAGAAAATCAGCGATGTACATTTTCTTCAATCGCCGACCACGATAGACAATCTCGATTTCATGCTGCTCATGGAATGGGATGGCCCGATAGGCGAACTCAATCGCCAGCGCTTCCTGGTAAACCGGTTCAAGAAAGCCGGGGCCAAGACGGTTGTAGGTTTCCATTGCAGCCCCGATGATGGCATACACTTCGTCTTTAGCAATCAACTCGGTCATAACATCCTCAAAAATTAGCGTAATTCGCGCAAATTCGCGGATCAATATTCTCCGTAATTGATTGGCTGACTCATCCTCGGCTTGACCTGCAACCGGGCCTGTTTTTCCTTGCCAAGTTTGTCCCAATACTCGGCGCGGTCTTTCACGCCGTACACCCACTCATCCAGCCAGGCCTTGACGGCCTCGTCCGATGCGCTGACCTCGTCCCAGCCCAGGTAGAACTCATTGTCGCGGTCATAATAGCCCTGCGCATAGGACGGGTGGCAGGCATACGGCGTGTGGCAGACGGCGTGAACGATATTTGCGGGAATCATAGTGCGGTTCGGGTCCGAGCGAATGACCGCCTCGTCCACGATCTCTTCGGCGGTCAGGATAACCTTCTTCGCGGCGAAGGCGGCCTCCTTCTGCTCGCCGATGATGCCCCACAAGTGGGCGTTGCCGTTGGCGTCCGCGCGCTGTACGTGGACGATGGCGACGTCGGGGTGCAGGGCCGGGACGACGATCACGTCTTTGCCGCCGTACGGGTCGGGAATGCGTTTGATGTTCGGGTTGGCGCGCTCCAGGTCGGTCACGCCTACCTGGTTCATGGGCAGGAAGGGTAGCCCGGCGGCCCCGGCTTGCAGGCGCGTGATCATGCCGAAATGCGAATACTCTTCCATTTCCAGGTCGCCGCGCTCGATGGCGGCGCGCACGATGCGCAACGATCCCACACCGGGATTGCCCATATACGAGAAGATGACCTTGCGGGCGCAGCCGGCCGCTACCATCATGTCGTAGATCAGGTCAGGCGTGGCGCGCGCCAGGGTCAGGTTCTTCTTGCCCTGGCGGATGATCTCGTGCCCGGCGGCAAACGGGATCAGGTGCGTGAACCCGGCCGCATAGACAATGTCCCCATCGGTTACGTACTTGGAAATGGCTTCTGAAAGTGAGGTGAGTTTGGTCATTTTTTCTGTGCCTTCTTAGATTTTTCTTCCCTGCGTTTTCTTGCCTCCTCACGCAGTTTACGGAGGAGGGCAAAGCGCCCCGCAGGCGGCGGAGGAGGCGCGCGGCGGCGGAAGACGATCCCAACCGCCACGGCCAACATCCCCAGGAACAGCCAGTCGAAATCCGGCTGCCTGGCAAAATCGGACGCCAGGAACAAGATAAAGAAAAAGATACCCAGCAGGATCAAGAACGTGCCAATGCGCGGGATGAATTCACCCTGGTCGGTCTGGTTTTCGCCCATCCTCTAGGCCGCCTTCCTGGCAGAAAATAACGTCCGCCGGAACGGATAAAAGACCGGCTCCCCCGGCATGGCTGCGCGTAGTTCCTGCCGCAGCGCGTCCAAAAACTCGTCCTTCGAGTCGCCCAGCCGTTCGAAGTACGGAACCAGCGCCGTGCCGGAGATCCAGTCCAGCACAGCCTCCGCATTTTCCAGGACGTGCGGGTAGACTTTTTCGAAGACGACGATCTCCCGCGCCTCACACTGGAATAACAGGCTGGCGTACGCTTCGATGGGCAGCACCGGCGACTGGCGCGTCCATCCGTTCAATACCGTACGGAAGGGTTCCCGCCCGGCTACCAAACGGATGAGTTGCTGCGAAACATGATTATGATTCGACGGTACCTGCACAGCCACCTGCCCGCCAGGGGCTAACCTGTCGAATAAGCGCGGGATGAGCGCCTGGTGATTTTCCGACCACTGCAAGGCCGCGTTGGAGAAGACCAGATCCCATTCGCCATCCAGCGTTGCCTGGTCTCCCAGCGCAAAACGCAAACCGGGACGGGCGTATTCCGCCGCGCGCTCCAGCATGTGCGGGGATGAGTCCATGCCAAGCGCGTCGCTGCCGGGCAGGGAATCGGCCAGGCGGCGCGTCAACTCGCCCGCGCCGCAGCCCAGGTCGACGACGCGCAAACCAGGGCGGACCTCCACCAAGTGGAGCAGGTCATCGAATGGCGCGCTGCGCTGGGATTGGAACTGGTGGTATTTGTCGGGGTTCCACGGCATAGGGCAATTGTACCCTTATCCCGCCAAGACCAACAACGGAAAACCTTGCTTTTGGATCTTCTGGATAGAAAAAGCCCCTTCCCAAAAACCGGGAAGAGGCTTGTATCCTACTTGATGAGTGTGCGGATCTGTTCGTGCATGTAGAGTTGCACGTAATAGTAGCCGCCGCCGTTCTTGCCGCTCGCGCCGGAGCCTTTCCAGCCGCCAAAGGGTTGGAAGCCGGGCCAGGCGCCGGTGGTGGCGCCCTGCGGGCGGTTGGCGTACGTGACGCCCGCCTCGATGTTGTCGAAGAACCACTCCACTTCCTCGGCGCTGCCATAGAAGCCGGCCGTCAGCCCGTAATTGACGCTGTTGGCGATTTTCATGGCCTCGTCCAGGTTCTTGACTTTGCCGATCGTAGTGATGGGCAAGAACATTTCGTATTGCCACAAGCGGTGTTCGTAGGGCAGGTCAGTGACGAAGGTCGGCTCGCAGTAATAGCCCTTGGCCAGGGCGCCGTCGGTGCGCACTTTCCCGCCGGTAACGAACTTCCCGCCACCCTTCGAGAATTCGTCGCAGAAATTCTTGAAATCCTTGTAGGAACTGGCGTTGATGACCGGGCCGAGATAGGTGCTGCGCTCGGTGGGATCGCCGATGACCAGTTTCTCGGTCAGTTCTTTCAGGCGGGCGACCAGCACATCATAGACCGGCTCTTCCACCAACACGCGCGAGGCTGCCGAGCATTTTTGCCCCTGCAGGCCAAACGCCGAACGGACGATGCCGATGGCGGCCCGTTCCAGGTCGGCGTTCTTCGAGACGATAGCCGGGTTCTTGCCGCCCAATTCCAGGACGACCGGGCGGACATAATTTCGACTGGCGAAGTCACGATACATCTTCATGCCAACGTCGAAGGAGCCGGTGAAGGTCGCGCCGTCCACTTCGGGGCTGTCTACCAGCGCCTGCCCCAGCGTGGAGCCGGGCCCGGTGACAAAATTCACCACGCCGTCCGGGAAGCCAGCGTCGCGCAGGCATTCGGCGTACAGGCGCACGATCCAGGCGGTATCGGTGGCAGGTTTGATGACCACCGTGTTGCCGGCCGTCAACGCCGCGCCGGTCGGGCCGCCGGTCAGCGCAAAGGGGAAGTTGAAGGGGGAGACCACCAGCCACACGCCGTAAGGCCGCAGCACCGAAACGTTGCTCGCTTCGTAGCCAACCAGCGGGTCCTTGCCCATCGGTTTGATGAAGCCCTCATTCTGCTCCATCATCAAGGCAGAATAAGCCATCAAGTCGGCGGTCTCCTGCACATCGCCCAGCGCCTCCATGCGGTTCTTGCCCACTTCCAGGGCCATCGCCGCGCCCAATTCGAAGATGCGGTCTTCGATGATGGAGGCGGCCTTGCGCACCAGCCTGACGCGCTCCTGCCAGGGCGTGCGGCTCCATTTGGGGAACGCCGCGCGCGCCGCCGCCAGCGCCTGCTGGGCGTGCGCCGCATTGCCTTTCTGCATCACGGCCAGTTTCCAATCCGTGTTGACCGGCGAATAGTCGTCGAACTTTTCATCGGCAAACACATCCTTGCCGTTGATGATCATGCCGTATTCCTTGCCCAGGTTTTTCTTGAGCGTTTCTACGGCTTTGTCGAAACCGGCATGTAACTCTTCCGGGGGGTTGAACATGGTCGCGTAAGTCAATTTGAAATCAGCCATCCAAGCCTCCATACTGATCATTTATGTGTAACCGTAGTATAGCGCAGGTTACAAGAGGCGTCAAAGCGTTATGCTGATTCAATGGCGTTGCGCGTGGACTATGTAAGATAAATCAGATATACTATATCTTAATAAAGACATTTATAACGCTATTTCAAAAGGAGAAAAATGAAACCCCGCTTCCACATCCCGACAATATGCCTGCTGGCCGTTATGGTAGTTTCGGCCTGCGCCCCGGCCCCTGCCGCTTCCCCCCCTGCCCCAAGCGCAGAGGCTACCCCGACCCAGGCGGTGGAACAGCCTGCCTTAACGGAAGCAGCCCCCTCGGTCGTGACCGAAGCGCCGGCGGCCGTCCCACAAGCGGCGGCCACCTCGCGCGGTCCCGACCTGGAAGCGACCGATCCCGCCTCTGTCAACCTGGCGTCCGGCGGGCTGCAACTGGTGGAATTCTTCCGCTTCACTTGAGGCACCTGCCGCTCGATGGCGCCCATGGTTCATGGGCTGGAAGCGCAGTATGCTGGCAAGATCAAGTTCACCTACCTCGACGCGGACGACGCGCGCACCCAGGATTTCCAACGCACGCTCGGTTTCCGCTACCAGCCGGAGTTCTACCTGCTGGACGGGCAGGGAACCGTGTTGCAAAAATGGGTTGGGTTCGTTCCCCAGGAACAGTTCGAGAGTGTGTTCGCGCAACATGTGAGCCAGTAGAATAATCTCCCCGCCCCAAAGACGCGCTTTGAGGGCGGGGACTTTATCTGGGCAGCCTGCTTGTCACCTTGCAAATTTGTTAACCTGTTCTTGCGGTTCTCTCTTGTGCTAAAATATTAACGAATTAGCGCAAACATGGAGGCCTCGATGAGCAGGAAGATCAAGTTTGGCATTGCCTTATTCGTTATCACGTTGTTGCTGGTCGCTTTGCCGATGTCGGCGCTGGCCGACGAAGAGTCGCCGCCGCCAGAAACATCCGAAGCGACCGAAGCCCCTCCCCTGGAAGACGAGAGCCTGCCGAACGAACCGTCCCCTGCAGACGTCGTTGCGGCTGAACCTGTCCCTGAGGAGACAGACGAACCTGCGCCAGTCGCGCCAACGGAAGATGAGGGGGTAACTGCGCCTGCCCCTGCCAACGAGGGCGAAGCAGGAACCGATGAAGAGGAACCCCAACCTGGAAGTACAGGTGGAACCGAGGCGCTTGCCGAACTACCGGAAGACACCAACCTGGTCGTCCTGGACGAGAACGGAGCGCCGGAACCGCTTGTCACACAAGCCGCGGAAGATGCCATCCTGGAAGGCGATCCGGTATGGTGTCCGGCGGGACAAATACCAACGCCCGGACAGAACGGATGCACGCCCTCTTACACGAATATGACCGACTTGCTGGCGCACATTGGCGATCCGGGCGCAAGCGGGACAATCTGGATTCAAAGCGGGACAATAAGCGATTCAAGCCCCATCGTCCTCGATGGAAACAACTACACGAATTGGGACACTTATTCCCTGACCTTACAAGGCGGCTGGAGCGGCGTCAGCGGCGACCGAACCATTGGGGCAAATTCTGTCTTCACCGTACCGATCGTCATCACCAACTGGCAGGACAACGTCACGGTAAACAATCTCACTGTTCAAAACGCCCCCGGCACTGGCCTGCATGTCGACACCAGCGGGAACATCAACATGAGAAACGTGACCGCCAACGGCAACGGGCTTGTGGACGAAGATGGCGGCTGGGGCATCGAAGCCGACGCGGGCGGGTCCCTTTCGGCTAACAGCATAACGACCAATGACAACAACATGGGGGCATATTTCGGGGCCACAGGCGATGTCAGCCTATCCAACCTGATCGCCAACAACAACCAGTGGCTGGGGGTGGCTGCTGATTCCAATGGCCACCAGGTGACCGTCAGCGGAACGAACTCCTTCGACGGCAATCGCGGCGACAGTCTCTACATGGTGATGCGAAACGGCGGGAATATCTACGTTCAAAATATCAACGTCGCCAACAGCGGCGGCGTCCACCTGGAAACCTGGAACGGCGCTGTCACCCTGACCGGCACGAATATCTTTACCAACAACACCATGCAGGGGCACGTTGTATATATTAACGCCACCGGGGATGTCCTGGTGGAGGGCGTCAGCAGCAATGGCGGCGGCGCGATTGGCAACGCCAGCGGCGCGCTGATCATCACACCTGGTAATATCACGGTCAGCAATAGTTCCTTTCAAAACAACATCGGTTACGGTTTGGAAGCCGGTTACCAGGCTTACAACGACACCCCCGCCATCACGCCCGCATCGCTGACGATGAACAACGTCACGTTTGCCAACAATGCCCTGGGGGATTGCCGCATCATCGGGGAGGGGGTGGTGTCGTCCAATCCGTTCCATGAGTGCGCGCGGGAGGCCGCCATAGAAATTGAAAATGGGAGCGCGAATGAAAACCCGGCCGGCGGACAGCAAGTTCAACAGCCAGGCTTGGGGCTGCCGTTGCAACAAATTGACATGGGAAGCCTGGCTGCGGGAACTCCCGTGGCCCTGGATTGCGGCCAGTACAGCGGCGCATTGATGCGAACGGCCAGTGGCAACCAGGTCACGGTCTTTTGCCCCGCCGTTGGGGAAGCCACCCTGCTCGAATTCCAGGAAAGCGACCCCGCTATGCCGGGCGCATTGCCGGAGGGCGCGACCTTCCTCTCTGCCCTGTCTGCAACTTTGCTTACAGACGGCATTCCTCAAGCCTTGCCTGGCGACAGGGTAGCAATTTCATTTGCCATTCCCTCCGGCGCAAACGTGGAAGGCCTTTCGATCTTGTATTGGGACGGAGCAGCCTGGGTAAACCTGGCAGAGGCAACTTTCACGGATGGAAAGATTGTCTACGAAAGCGGACGCGAAGAGCCGGTTGGTTTCTTTACCGCGGAAGTCAATTTTACAGGCGTTTTCGTCCTGGTCGAACAATAAGCGGGGTTGCCGGCGCGACGCTTTCGTCGAGCACAGGATCATCAGACTGTCCTTTGCTCGCTTGTTTTGCAAAAAGATGGAATGCAATGAAACGTCCAATGACAATAGTTTCCATGCTGATTTTGGGCGCTTTGAGCGCATGCGGCGGCCTGGCAATTTTCCCCAACGACTCCCCGGCCGGGGAACAAACGTCTACTCCCTTGCCCACCCTGGTTGCCCCATCTTCCGCCCCATCGTCGGCGCTCGCGCCTGAGACTCAACCTGCGCCGGCCATCGAACCGACGCTTACGCCCGATCTATGCGCGACCGGGAACATCGGCGCCGAGGTCGAAAAGGTCCAGAAGATTATGCGGAAGTTCGACGACGCCTCCTTGCTGGCCTCCAACACACCCAGCCAGCAACTCTATCCCGCCATTGCGGATATGCAGCGCATTCGCCGCCAGGCAGAAGATTTGCAAGTCCCGGCCTGCCTGGAAAAACTCAAAACGCTCCAACTCGATCACATGGCAACGGTCATCAATACCATGATGGCTTTCTATTCGGGTTCTGATACCGAAACTGTGAACGCAGGCATCCTGCAAGCGCGCCAGGAATATGAAATGTACATGTTCGAACTGGCGGGATTGTTGGGATTGACACCCGCCTCGGTATCCACGCAAGCGGCCACTTTACTGATGACGACGACGCCCGTTATGGCGAGGGTACTGGTTGTGATTCTCAACCCGGAGTTTAGCGCCGCCAACATGCGCGACATTCCGTCTGAGGACGGGAAGATCGTTGATTACCTGAACAGGGAGCAGCCGGCCGAGGCGTTCGGCCAGAGCGCCGATGGCGCTTGGTACCTGCTGGGCGTCCCCTCCCAGCCAGATAAAAAGGCCTGGGTGTCCAGTTCATTGTTGCAAGTTATCGAGGGAGATATTGCGGCTTTGCCAGTTGTTCCCCTAACCCCATAATCACAAGAATCACGCTGACGGGTTATCCAGGCGTATGCCATGCCCGCGCACCGTATCGATATACTGGTGCGCCGGGTCGAGCGCGGCGATGCGGTCGCGCAGGCGGCGGATGAGCGCGTCCAACGCCTGATCGGAGACG
Organism: Chloroflexota bacterium; assembly: GCA_049324135.1. GTDB lineage: Bacteria > Chloroflexota > Anaerolineae > Anaerolineales > Villigracilaceae > JAABUE01. The sequence continues at coordinate 33,710 of JBMOMO010000279.1, read as the reverse complement.
CCCGCCAGTTGATCCTCGCCCCACACACCGGCCACCAGGTCGGTTCGGCTGATGACCTGTCCCTGGTTTTCGTACAACAGCCACAGCAGCCTGAATTGCTGCGCCGAAAGCGGCGGGACCAGTTGCTTTTGGCTGATCCACACCCGGCGCGAGCGGGCATCCATCATCAAACGCCCAGGGCGGGCCGCGCCGTCCACCAACGGCATGGTAGCGTCCGAAGTCAGGAATTGGAACTGCTGCGCCAGCGCAATCTGCACCACATCCCCATCTTGCAAGACAACCGGGGCAGTGAGCGGCGCGCCGTTGCAATGCGTCCCGTTCTTGCTGCCCAGGTCTTCCAGGATCATCCCCTCTTGGGTTGGCGTAATGCGGGCGTGATAGCGTGAGACTTGCCGGTCAGGGATGACAATATCACAGGCCGAATCGCGGCCCAAGACAACCGTATGCGCCAGGGGCCAGCGCTGGTCGCCCAATAAGCCGTCTTGCGCAACGAGCATGGGTTGATCTTCGAGCGAAAATTCCATCATACCTCAATAAATTATATGGCAACCAAGCATTAAAAACAATATCAGAAGTATAATAGCAGAAAAGCGCCAATCTGTGCAGAACCAACGCCGAAAATTTTCCTGCACAGCGCCTGCTTTCCAAAAACCTGATATGTCTTTCCCGCTTAAACACGGGGAGGTCCTACGTGGTCGCTACCAGATCCGCGAGCGGATCGGCCAGGGCGGTATGGGCTGCATCTACCTGGCCGAAGACTTGCGGCTTTCTGGCCGCCTATGCGCTGTTAAAGAAGTCCGCTATGACCGCGCCCTCCCGGAAAAAATCCTGCAACAGGCTCGTGAACAGTTCTTCCGCGAAGCCACTGTGCTTGCGCGCCTGGACCACCCCAACCTGCCCAAAGTCTCCGATTTCTTCTACATTGGCCCGCGCGACTACCTCGTCATGGACTACGTGCCGGGCAACGACCTGCGCGACCTCATGCTGGAGGCGCGCCGCAACCAGGCATTCCTGCCCGAAAAAGACGTGCTGCGCTGGGCAAACCAACTGGCCGACGCGCTGACCTTCCTGCACAACCAACAGCCGTCGATCGTCCACCGCGACATCAAACCCAGCAACCTGAAATTGACCCCCAACGGCCTGCTCAAACTGGTGGACTTCGGCCTGGTCAAGATCCTGGCGCCCGAAGAAGTCACCATCACCATCATCCACGGCCAGGGGACTGCGCTCTACACCCCGCTCGAACAATACGGCGGCGACGGGCTGCACACCGACGTGCGGTCGGACATCTACGCCTTCGGCTCGACGCTTTACCACTTGCTGACCAACGAACCGCCAGCGGACGCGCGCAAACGCTTCTTGCTCCCCGAGAGCCTGCTCCCGCTTCGACAGGTCAACCCCTCCCTCAGCCTGCGCACCGAACGCGCCATCCTGTGGGCGATGGCCTTGCACCCTGACGACCGGCCGGCCTCCATCGAACTCCTGCGCCAGGCCCTGCTTGGCTACCACGAACCGCCCACCCTGCCGGTCGTCGTTTCGCAACCGGAACCGGCGCCCTCGCTGTGGGAAACCCTGTCCACGCCGCCAGAGAACCTGTTACTGTGGTCGCTGGCGGGGATGTTCCTGCTCAGTTTGATCGCAACCCTTATCCACTAGACCGCCGGGCCCACAGCCAGGCCAAAGCCAGCCCCAGCAATTCCCCCCCTCCCGTAACAACCAGCAGGCCAGCGACGCCGTTTTCCAGCGTCAAGGAAACGCTGCCCGGCAAGCCCAGCGCCGCGTAGTTATATCCAGCCAGGCCGCCCAGCAGGGCGCACAATCCCCAGCGCCAGCCCCAGCGGACGGAATAAGAGCGGAAGCCAATCCAATACGCCGGCCAGGCGCCCAAAAAGATAAAGAGCATCGCCAGCAGCCAGGCGCCAAAGCGCGGATAGCCTTCGGTAGTGACGAACCCATCTTCTGCAACCGGCGTAGCCGGAACGAGGGTAGGCGCAACGGTCTCGGAGATGATCGGCGGGATCACCGTGATGACCGCCGCTTCGCCGGAGGTGACATCGATCTGGATGACGTCCGACAGGGTGGCCGGCTCGCTGGCGGCGCGGATTTCCACCAGCCCCGGTTTTTCGAGCGCAAAGGAAGCCTGCGCTGCGCCATTGGTCGTGACCTGATCCAGTTGCTGGAAGATGCCGCCGCTCTCGCCGCTCAACAGCACGGTGAAGCGCACCACGGTGCCATCCGGGACGGTGTGCCCGTTGTGATCCAGGATGGCGCCTGTCCGCACATACACCGTGTCCCCGATGCGCAGCAGGGGAATGGGCGTAGGCTCGGCGGTAGCGGGGGATGCGCTAGGCGCAGGTTGCGTCCCGGTAACGGGAGCCCCCTGCGGGGACAATGCAGGCGGGGTGTCCAGGGAGAGCGAGATGACCCGCCGGGGATCGGGCCGGGTAATTTCGATCAAGTCATAACCGGCCCCGGGAATGGAGACCGGGGAGGAACCGGAAGTCGGCAATTCCTGGTAGAGCAGGCGGGCGGCCACGTCTACGAATTCGGGTTGTTTGCTGTACAAACCGTAATAGGCGGTCAACCGGGAAATGTCCGTCGCGTCGAAGTAGTATGGCGCGGTGAACGAAAACAGGATGATGCGTTTGTCACGCAACAGGTCCTGGCGTTCGGACAGGAAACGGCTGACCAGTTCAGGTTGTCCCAGGCCGGCGTCCGACAACGCCAGCACGATCCAACTCGCCCGGTTGATGTCGTTTACCATCGTTGGCACTTCCGCGCCGCTCAGGAGCGCAGCCAGGTCGGAAAACGAGTAGGAACTCAAGCGCGCTTCGGAAACCTGCCCGCCCGCAGTGGAACCATACAGATGCGCAACCGTATCTTGTAATGCGGTCATGGATAAGGATGAGCGCATTGGGCAGTCGCTGCATTGCGCATGTTGGGATGTATCGGTGATGAAGAGCAAACGGTCGCGCACGGTGGGCGGGGAAGGGAGCGCGGCGGTCAATTCCTGCAACGTAGGGCTGATCAGGGTCGCCGATTGGCGCGCCGCTTCGAACACAACCTGCTGCGATTGGCCGAGGCCAGGCAGGTTTCCAGCCGGGGCAAGGACGTTCGAAATCGTGAAACGCTCGAAAAGTCCTTCTTTGCGCGCCAGGATGCGCGCAGCCGCAGCGTCCACTTGCTGCGCAAAAGCCGGATCTTCGCGGTAGCGCTGGACAAAGAAATTCAGGATATTGACGGTGGTGGCATAGGTATCGCCGCCTTCACCGGGCGTGATATTGCCCAGGTAGAGCAAGTCGTTGCCGGCCAGGAAGGCGTCCCGCGCCACCTGTTGCGGGGAAAAGCCCTGGTTGGCCGGCGCATAGAAGGTGTAAACTGCCTGGCTGCCCAGGTCGTCGCTGATGACCAGCCCGCCTTCCGTATGCCAGGTCGCAATTTCCGGCAAAGACAGGATTTCGCCCAGCGCCTGTTGGTCGAAACTCAGGGGGCGTGTGGTGGCGCGGATATTGCCCTGGAATCCCTGGTAGCGGATATGGGATACCAGCAGCCCATCCGCTTTGGTGAAGGCGTCCGGCGCTTTCCCTGTGACGGCAAAGAAGGGCGCCAATTCGACCTGTTTCAATTGTTCGAGGGATTTGCGCACGGTCGCTACTTCTTTTTCGGCTCGCCGGTCGGCCGCCCCCAGGCCGGGGAAATGCTTGGGGACGACCAGCAGGCGTCCCTGGCTGCCGGTGTGCAACCCGCTGACGTAGGCTTGCGCCATCCTGCCAACCCAGTATGGGTCGCCGCCAAACGAATGCGGGCCGAGGTCGCCGCGCGCAGAAGGGTTGGGAGATTCGAGCACATCCAGGGATGGCCCCAGGTACAAGTTGAATCCCAGCGCGGCCAGTTCCTGTCCCTGAATCTCGGCGATTTGACCCGCCAGTTCGGGTTTCCAGGTCGCCCCGAGCGCCATCACGTTCGGAAGCGCGGTCAGGCCGCTGAGGATCTGGTCGGAGGGATAACCATCCCCATCCTGTTCGATGCCCACGAACAACGGGACATAGGCCGGGGGAGGCGCTTCGCTCGCGGAGGCGCTGTCCCATTCGATCTGCTGCAAACGGGAAATCAAATCATGGGCGGCAGGGATGGTATCGGGCGCGGGGACGAAATTATCATTCCCGGCCAGCATGATAACGCCGCCGATATGGTAATTGACGATCAGGTCATAGATCTTCGATTCGGCATCGGTGTTCGTCCCCTCGAAAGTCACCAGGAACAATTGCCCGACGCGTTCTTCCGGCGTGAGTCCTGCCAGCATCTGACTGGCAACGGCGGGCGGCGTGGAAGTCTGCGCATGCGCAGGCAGGGCGGAGGCCAGCAGGACAATTACCAACGCCGACTGCAAGAAAAAGGATACAGCCCGTCTCGATTTCATGCGGATTCCGGTTCCGCTGGGATGCAACTCACGACCCATTCGCCAGGATTTCGAGGGCAAGTTTGGGATAACTGGTAAACAGGCCATCCACTCCCCAATTGAAGAGACGGCGCATCACGTCGGCGTCTACCACCGGGTAGACGTGGACGCGGCGCCCCAGGCGATGGACGCGCGCAACCTGCTGGGGGGTTACATCTTCCTGGTGAGGATGTAGGGCCTGGTAATCCCCGAAGGCGAATCCAAAGGAACGCAGCCAACTGCCTTTCCAGCCTGCCAGGGTCAGCAATCCGCGCGGGACTTCCGGGAGCAGGCTGCGGGTGCGCGCCAGATTCGGGGGCAGGAAGGATGAGAAGATGACGTTCCCTTGCAGCCCGAAACGGTTTACCAGCGCGCAGGTCTTCTCGGCCAACTTGTAATCGAAGCGGGTGTAGTAATTGCTCAATTCGACGTTGATGATGGCGCGCTTGCCGATGGTTTCGAAGACCTCTGCCAGGGTGGGAATTTTCTCGCCGCGGAAGGCGTCGGAGAAAGAACCGCCAGCGTCCAATTCGCGCAAGGCGGCAAAGCGCATGTCGGCAACGCGGCCATGCCCATCGGTTGTGCGGTCGAGGGTGGGATCGTGAAAGACGATCACTTCCCCATCGGCGCTCAGTTTGGCGTCCAGTTCGATGCCGTGCGCGCCCTGAGCAACGGCTAGTTCGAAGGCTGCCAGGGTGTTTTCAGGCGCGTCTCCCGCAGCGCCGCGATGGGCGAAGATCAATGGACGGGGCCAATCGCGCATCAAATCTCCACGAAATACGCCAATGCGGCGCGGTCGATCATTTCGCGCGACATGACCGGCGGGACGGAAAGGTAACTGGAGATGTCGAGGATCTGGTCGCACAGGTCGCGCGGATGGGAAGCGCGCAGTTTGCGGTTGCGCTTGATGTACCATTCCTGCAACAGGTAGGCCAGCCCCTGGTCGTTGTATTCGACGCGCTTGTTGTTGGCGACGCGCTTGAAGATCTCGCGGTATTCCTCATAGGAGGGGTCGCCGATCTCGATCTTGTGGCGCAAACGGCGCAGGAAGGCTTCATCCACCAGGTCTTTGGGGGGCAGGTTGGTAGAGAAGACGATCAGCACATCGAAGGGGACTTCCACTTTGCGCCCGTTGTGCAGGGTGAGGTAGTCCACGCGGTTTTCGAGCGGGACGATCCAGCGATTGAGCAGGTCGCGCGGACGCACTTGCTGGCGGCCAAAGTCGTCGATCAACAGGATGCCGCCGTTGGCCTTGACCTGGAACGGGGCTTCGTAGAATTTGTGGGTATCATCGAAGACCAGGTCTAGTCCTTCCAGCGTCAGTTCGCCGCCGGTCACGATGAAGGGACGGCGCACTTTCACCCAGCGCGGATCGCGGCGGGTATTGGTGCGCAGCCCGCCGGTGGTGGAGCCGGGCGCGCGGTCTTCGTCCGTAGCCAGTTTGTGACTGACGGCGTCATATACTTTGATGACCTGCCCGTCCAAGTACAACGCAAATGGAATGTACAGGGTCTGGCTGAGCACCAGGTTGCCGAACGCGCGCGCAATGCTGGTCTTCCCATTGCCGGGCGGCCCGTACATGAAAATGGAGGTGCCGGAATTGAGCGCCGGCCCCAGGCGCTGGAACGTGGACTCCGAGATGACCAGTTGCGAGAGGATCTGGCGCATGGTGCGGGTGGTGACGGTCATGCGCCCGCTCTTCTGGCGGCGGATGGCCTCGTTGTAGACTTCGAACGGCACGGGCGCGGGCCCGGCATACTGGCTGCGTTCCAGCGCCTCGCGCGCGCGTTGGATGCCTGCGCCGGTAATGCCGTAGGTATAGGTGCCTTCCCCCAGCCCGCCCCCTTGCGATGATTTGACTTCGATGAGTTTGTCCTGCTTGAGCGACACCAGGATCTGGTCGGTGACGCCCGCAAAGGGCAGGGCGATCTCTTCGGCGATCTTGAAGCCGCTCAGGTAACCTCGAAAGTACATGACTTTCAAAACCAGGTCTTGCAGCCAAAGCGGGTTAAGGCCTGTATCATCCACGCTGTTGATCTGCGGCGGGATAAAACTGCCTGCCGGTGCAGGCGCGGGGGGGGTAAGCGGATTGGTCATAAAGCCTCACACGAAACCAAACATGATAATAATTCGATTATAGCATGGCTGCCTTCACATGGCATTTTCGTTTATAATCCCAAACTATGAACCTATCCGTGATTATTCCCGTTTACAATGAAGTTGAAAGTATCCAGGAGATCATCCAACGCGTGCAGTCCACCCGCCTGGCGTGGGAAATCGTCATCGTGGATGATTACTCCAAAGACGGCACGCGCGACTTGCTGAAAGAAATGGATGGCAAGGATAACGTCCGTGTGCTGATGCACGACAAGAACCAGGGCAAGGGCGCCGCTGTCCGCACCGGGTTGGCTGCCGCGCGGGGCGACGTGCTGCTCATCCAGGACGCCGACCTGGAATACGACCCGCGCGACTACCCTGTGCTGCTCAAACCGCTCGAAGAGGGCATAGCGGACGTGGTCTACGGCTCGCGCTTCCTGGGCGGGCCGCGCCGGGTGGCAATGTTCTGGCACATGGTCGCCAACTACCTGCTGACCTTTATGACCAATGTCCTGTACAACACCATCTTGAGCGACATGGAAACCGGCTACAAGGTCTTCCGCCGCCAGGTGATCGAGGGGATGCCCCTGCACGCCCGCCGCTTCGACTTCGAGCCGGAATTCACCGCCAAAGTGCTCAAGCGGCATTACCGCATCTTCGAAGTGCCGATCAGTTTCAACCCGCGCGATTACGCGCAAGGGAAAAAGATCAAACTCAAGGACGCTTTCGAGGCCGTCTGGACCTTGCTGAAATATCGTTTCGTGGATTGAGGAACCGGGACGGCAGTTGCCTGCCGTCCTGTAAATTTTCGTAAGAAGATCCCCCATTCGGTCATCGAAATAACAATCCCGCTCGGCAGCAATGTGACAATCACTTCGGAAGCGACTGTCACATTGCATACCCTTTACAGGCAAGCCGACCATTCAATCCCAGGAGGTAACATGAGCGACCTTTACAATCTCGAACCGTCCGGCATCATAGTCTATAGCGCGGTGTGGTGCCCGGACTGCAAGCGCGCCAAGCAATTCTTCGGCGAACAGCGCATACCCTACACCAATGTGGACATCGAACAGGACGAGCGGGCTGTCGCCTTCGTGGAGCAGGTCAACAACGGGATGCGCAGCATCCCGACCATCATCTTCCCAGACGGCGAAATCCTGGTCGAGCCGTCGAATGCGGCGCTGGCCAAGAAACTGGGACTGCAAACCCGGGCGCAGCGCAAGTTCTACGACGTGATCGTGATCGGCAGCGGCCCGGCCGGCTTGACGGCGGCGCTGTACCTGGCGCGCGAGGGCCAGGATACGCTGGTGATCGAAAAAGCCGGGCTGGGCGGGCAGGCCGGCATGACCCAGGTCATCGAGAACTTCCCCGGCTTCGACCAGGGCATCTCCGGGGCGGAGTTCGCTGAACGGCTGGGACGGCAGGCGCGCAAGTTCGGCGTGGAAATCCTGCAAGCCCAGGAAGTGCGCGAACTCAGCCGCGAGGGACAATACCTGTGCGCGACCACCGGCGACGGCGAATCATACGGCGCAAAAGCCGTCCTGCTGGCGACCGGGGCCAGTTACCGGCGCATGAACATCCCAGGCGAGGAAGACCTGATCGGTTCGAGCGTCCATTTCTGCGCCACCTGCGACGGGGCGTTCTACAAAGGCAAGCGCGTGCTGGTGGTAGGCGGCGGCAACAGCGGCTTCGAGGAAGGCCTGTTCCTGACGAAATTCGCCGAGCGCGTGGACATCGTGGAATTCCTGCCGGAAGTGAAAGCCAGCAAGATCCTGCAAGACAAGGTGGCCGGCAAGGAAACCATGCGCGTGACCGTCAACCACGCCGTCAAGGAACTGCGCGGCAAAAAACGGCTGGAAGCCGTCATCGTGGAAGACCGCGCGACCGGCGAGGTCAAGGAATGGCAATACGACGGCGTGTTCGTGTTCATCGGCCTGACGCCCAACAGCGCGCTGGTGAAGGGCAAAGCCGACCTGGACCCCTGGGGCTTCATCCAGACCCAGCACATGATGAGCAGTATGCCGGGCGTGTTCGCCGCCGGGGACGTGCGCGCCGACTCGACCAAGCAGGCCGCTTCCGCCGCCGGGGAGGGCGCTTCTGCGGCGCTGGCCATCCGCGAATATCTCAAGAAGATGGGGGGATAACGTGACAAGCAGGCAACCAACAGCGAAATAAATTTCGCGCTACAAATCTTTGCGGTTGTGAATGCCCTGGCGAATGTCCAGGATAGATTCTCAAGAGCAATTCTATAAGGAGAAAAAAGTGAGCCAAAAAGTTGCCATTGTTACAGCCTCTGGGAAAGGGATCGGCGCAGCAGTCGCCAGGACGCTGGCAGAGGCGGGCTACCGGGTCTCTTTGATGTCGAAATCGGGAGGCGCTGCGGCGCTGGCAGGGGAACTGGGCGGGATCGGGATGACCGGTTCTGTGACCGACCCCGACGACCTGGAAAAACTGGTCGAAACGACCATGGAAAAATATGGACGCATCGACGCTGTGGTCAACAATACCGGACACCCGCCCAAAGGGGATATTTTGGCGATATCGGATGACGACTGGCGCATTGGCCTGGAACTGCTGATCCTGAACGTAGTGCGGATGGCCCGGCTGGTGACGCCGATCTTCGAAAAGCAGGGCGGCGGGGCGATGGTCAACATCTCCACTTTTTCCGCTTTCGAGCCTGACCCAGCCTTCCCCGTTTCGAGCAGCCTGCGCGGCGGCCTGGCAGGCTTCACGAAGTTGTACGCCGACCGCTATGCCCAAAAAGGCATCCGCATGAATAATGTGCTGCCCGGCTTCATGGACAATTACCCCGAAAGCCCGGAGATCATCGCCAAAATTCCAATGAAACGCTACGCCAAAGTAGAAGAAGTCGCAAAAACGGTGCGTTTCTTGCTGTCCGAAGAGGCGGGATATATCACGGGGCAAAATATCCGCGTCGATGGCGGAATCAACCACTCGGTCTAGCGTGATGCGGAGAGGAAATCATGAACGGAACAAATTCATTCGATGTGATCATGGCCGGCGGCGGCGTCATGGGATGCGCCACGGCCTATTACCTCCTGCAGGCCGATCCGACGATGAAGGTGGCTATCGTGGAGATGGATCCGGACTATAAATACAACTCCACCGTGCTTTCGGATGGCAATACGCGGTTGCAGTTCAACTTGAAGGAGAATATTCTCATATCCTTGTATGGCCTGGAAAGGCTGAAAACGTTCAAGGAAGATATGGCGGTGGGAGACTGGCAGCCTGAAATCGATTTCCGGCAACAGGGCAACCTGTTCCTGACGGACGAAGCCAACCTGGAGAACGCCAAAGCGGGATTGGCGCAGCAGCAGCGCATGGGCTGTGATGTGGCCTGGTTGGAACCGGCAGAAATCAAGGCCAGATTCCCTTTGTATGATGAAACCAGGTTCGTCGGCGGCGCCTTCGGCCGCCTCGACGGGACGATGGACCCGCAGGCTGTCTTGATGGCTTTCAAGCGCAAGGCGGTGGACCTGGGCGCCGCCTATCTCGAAGCGGAAGTGGCGGAGGTGCTGCACTCGGAGGGCAAAGTCCATGGGGTGAAATTGACGGATGGCGCGCAGTTGAAGGCGAAATTTGTGGTGAACAGCGCCGGCGCCTGGGGGACGAAACTGGCCCGCACCGCCGGGATCGAACTGCCGGTCGATCCGGTGATGCGGACGGTCTTTGTTTTGCAAACAACGGTCGAGCCAGAAGAAATTTACCCGCTGACCGTCTTTCCTTCGGGACTCTATCTCATCCAGGAACATGGCAATCGATTTACGTGCGCCAAATCTGTGGACACCGACCCGATCGGCTTCGACTTCACCTGGAGCCGCGAAGGCTTCATCGAGAATTTGTGGGAAGAACTGGTTTCCTACGCGCCGACGTTCGACCGCCTGAAAGTGGTCAGCGGTTGGGCCGGGCTATACGCGGTCAACCGCTTCGACGGGAATGTCATCCTGGGAGAGTGGCCCGGATTGAAAGGGTTTATCCTGGTCAACGGGTTCTCCGGGCATGGCTTCCAGCAATGCCACGCCATCGGGCGCTACCTGGCCGAGACCATCCGCGGGGTGGATGTGTTCTTAGACTTGTCCATCTTCTCGCCCGGGCGCATCCTGGAAAACAAGCCGGTTTACGAAGGGCATGGCAAGTTGGTGTAGCGCTGTAGCGTAAATATGCAGGAACCAAAACCGGTCGCGCGGACGGGATGTCCAGGGACCGGTTTTCATCCTTGATTGCGCAAGTTTGGTCAGACCAAACCAAAATTTGGTCTAATCAAATCGAAATTTGGTCAGACCAAATTAATTTTTGCCCAGACCAAACTGAAATTTGCCCGGAGCAAACCTGGATTTGGGTTGGGAAAATGGGAATTGGAAAGTCTGTTGACATCCTATCTGAAACCATTTTCCATCCCGGATCGGATAAGCCCTGCCTCAGTTCATGGCACTCATGGGAGGCACAACATTTGGCCGGATTGTATGTACCAGGGTTCTTTCAAATTATTTGCAGAGGCTAAATATTCTGGCGCTATCCTACGCCATTGTGCAATGCTGAAAACAGTGTCCCCTGGTCTCACTGTATAGGTATGACCGCCTGGATATCTTGAGTTGCAACAGGAAGTCCTTACATTGACCATTACACGTTGGACATATTCTGTTCCTGGGAGTAAGTTATTATCATTTCGAAAATCATTCTCAGAAATGGAAAACCAGGATGAGATACCTTGCGCTGTATCGCCGGGCTGAGTTACATAGAAACAATAACCTGGATTTGAACTAATAGCAGTGGTTGATATTGGACTTATGGTCGAAAGAAATGTTGCTGTAACGGTCGGAGTATAAGTTAGTAGTGTTGATGTTGGGGAACTGAATATAGTTGGTGTTAGTGCAGGGATTGTTGCTAAATAAGAAGTTGGGGTTGGGGAAGATACCTTCGGGGTTCCAAGAAATCTTAGGAGAGCAATTATGGAAGGGCGACAACCCCACCAAGTAATAAGAAAAACCATCAAGCCAATTATTGCTGCCCGTATAATTGGACCTTTTGATTTCTTATCTTTATCTTCGATTTTTTTTGAAGTTAGACCAGATGCAATTGCTGTGATAACAAAATTTCCCCCAGGTACAATCGATGATATTGTAATATCAACAAGTACTCCAAGAATAAAAGGTTCCCATTCGGAAAATGCAGCAAGAAATTCTTCTACCTGTACAAGTTCGTCTGCTGAATATTCCTTTTCATCCCATTTAATATCTGAAGTTTTTTTCCATTCCTTTAAAGAATAATAGGTCTGCTTACCTAGAGCAATCAATTGTCTTTTTAGTATTGGAGAAGCAGCAAGACCTATGGTTTGTGCATGATAAATTTGTAAGAAATATAAATCATATAAAGGATGAGGGCGTAAACCAAAATTGTTTTTATAAGCATCTTGAAGAAAATATTCTTCTGCAGAACTAAGAAAAACTGCTGGTTCATAACGTCTTATAGGAAATTGGGAATATAGTCTTTCTTCATCTTCCTGACTGTACGCATATTTCTTTGTTGCTCCTTCAATTAGGGGGGCAAATTCCAAAAATAGTTTTTGATAGGCTGTACTGGCGAGAGAATGGAGCTTTTCGTGATCAGCATATACTACATCTAATATTCTTTGATCTTGTGAATTCTGATGGACAGGATTATTTTTTACCCCGAGGAGATGAGCGTAAATAAAATCAAAAAGAATTCTATGCCCCCCATCGCTTTCAATTTCTGTATCAGCTATTGCTGACCACATCATAGTTACAAGAGCACTGGGAACCTCTAAAATAATATTTCTTAATGAGAAGTTCTCTTTGATCTTCTGTGGGCTTAACAAGTTCAGAAGAAACATTGATAAATCTAATAAGACTACTTTCTTGTCATCTGTTAGGTTTTCATTTTGTACCATTGCATATCTCCTAGCCAGCCCTATTGCATCTAAAACAATACCTCGCTAATACTTGGCTTTAATATAGCACAAAAACCCCAGAATTACACTTTCCCCTCCCACCATCCCGCTGATTCACCCATCCCCAAAGGGGACGCTGCCGCCAGGGACGGCGTCGCATCGCCCTGCCCGCGATTGCCGGATCGCCTTTCGCAGCGACTCGGCAAATTCGGGGCGAAATTCACCGGCAGGCTCGTCGATGCTGGTGAGCGCGTCCATCAGTTGAGTCATCCACACCTCGAGCCGCCTGTCCACGGCGCGCTCGACCAGGGTCTCGAACTCATTTGTGGATAGTTGATTGAGTGTCTTGTTCATCGTTGCCTTTCGATGGCTGTTGGTATTATATCCTGGTTTCGCCGCTCCCCTCCCACCACCCCATCAACTCGCTCAATGCCAGGGACGGCGTCGCATCGCCCTGCCGGCCGGTGTTCCAGGTCACGATCAACTCGCGTTTGGCGCGCGTGACGCCTACATACAACAGGCGCAGGCGTTCCTTCACGTAATCCAGCCGCGAGCGCATGGTCGCCGCGCCTTCCTCGTACCAGTCGTATTCGCTCGTCGACTCGAGCGCGCTCAACTGCGCCAGCGCCTCCGCTTCGAGGTTCAAGCCGCCGCGCACGAACCACTTCTCCGAAATGAAACGGTCGCCCGGCATGTCCGACGGGAAGTCATAATTATTGACCGACATCAGGTACACGCGCTCCCACTCCAACCCCTTGGCCTTGTGCATGGTCGTCACCACCACCCGTCCGCGATGGCGCTCCGGGTCGAAGCCCGAATCGTCCGACGAGAAGCCGATGAAGCGCCGTTCGTTCTTGGCAATGACCGCCAGTTCCGCCGTCAACTCCGGCAGGCGCCAATCCGCGTGATCGTCGGCCGTCCCTCGCAGCGCCAGCGCCAGTTTGTGCGCCAACGCCAGGTCCGAGGCTTCGCTGAACACGTCCTGCGCCAGCGTCAGCACCAGTTGATCGATGGGAAGCGTGACCGCGTTCAGCCAGCGTTGGAGGACGACCCGGAACGCGCCCAACTCCTGGACGACCTGCTCCGCTTCACTCTCACCGACACCTGCCAGCCAGTCCTCCCTCACCCCCTCCCCTCTCCCTAAGGGAGAGGGGCCAGGGGTGAGGGGCGCTACAAAATTTTCCACATCGACCATCTTTTTCAACAAGTTCGATGTCATCGCGAGGCGTTCTCTTTGTAATGTCGTTGCGAGACGGCGCTCTTCCGTCGAAGCAACCCCCTCGTCGTCAGGAGACTGCTTCGTTCCTCGCAGTGACATTTCCCTCCAATCCCGCCTCCACACCTCGTACGCCTTCGCCAACTTCCGCGCCGAACCCGGGTCTGCCAGGTACGCCAGCAGGTAACTCAACGAGCCAGCCGCGGCGCGCGTCTCGGACGTGGACGAGATCAACTCGATGGGTTCGATGCCCTTCTGCCGCAGCGCATTGACCACTTCCACGCCGCGCTGGTTGCGCGGCACCAGGATGGCGATGGTCGGCTGTTCTTCGACGGGAACGTCCGCAAACGAATCGACGTATCCCTTCACCGACCTGACCACCGCGTCCAACTCCTGTTCGGGCGTGTACTTCTTGCGGATGAACTTGACGCCTTCGGGGTCGTCGGGCGGATTCTGCTGCGGGTCGCCTTCAGGGACAACTTTTATGTGCGGGGGTTCGAGGGCGGTTCGCGCTCCTGGAATTGGATGTGACTGCATGACCCAATCGATCAAGTGATTTGCCAATGCGATGATAGATGGCTGGGAACGACCGGATTCAGGCATATCCTCATGCGGATTATTACGAATAAATTCACGCAACAATTCAGGCGAGGCCGTGGTGAACGTCTCGAAGATGGCCTGGTTGGGATCGCCGACGCGCACCCAGCCTCGCCCTGAGCTCGTCGAAGGGTTGCCAACCCCCCTCCGTCTCCCCCCATTTTCTGCGAAAATGGGGGGAGTGTCCCGAAGGGACGAGGGGGGTTCTGCGCCACCAGATAACAAAGAAAGTATCCTCTCCTGCGTCAGGCTCGAATCCTGCGCTTCATCCTCCAGGATGAACGGGTAGCGATACCGCAATCGCTCCAGGTATTCTTCGTCGCTTTCCAGCAGGGTCAACGCCAAACGGATCAAGTCATCGAAGTCCACCGCGCCGCGGTAGGCGAGGGCGCGCTGGTAGTCCGCGTAGATGCTGTAGCCGAGTTCGGCGAGAGGCAGGGGCGCAGGTGACTGATCCAGTTTGGCGCGCAGGCTTTCGGGAGTCAGGAGGCGGTCTTTGGCAGAGCGGATGAAGGCTAAGGCGAGGGAATCCAATAAGTCAGGCAACTGCTGACGTTTGACCCAATCCATTTTGGACTGGTCGAGGGCGGGGTCGAGGGTATCGTCCAGCGAATGCGACGCCAGCCAGGCATTGACCGACTCGCGGCGGATGAAACCCGCCTCGCGCTCGTCGATGATGCTGAACCGCTCCTCGAGGCCCACACGCGCCGGCTTCTCGCGTACGATGTCGTGCGCCAGCCCGTGCAGTGTGCGCACGCGATATTTGTACAGCGCCTGGAGCGGGTTGTCGAAGAAGCGTTTGATGCGCGCTTCGAAATTGTCCACCGCCGAGTTGACCAGCGTGACGATGAGCACTTCCTGGTCGTCGCCGAGCCAGCCTTCGTGAATGATCTTCGCCGCCAGCGCGGAGAGAATGTGCGTCTTGCCCGCGCCAGGGACAGCAGCAATGCCGAGCCGTCCGCTGGTGTAGCGGAGGATGGCTTGTTGGGAGGGGCGAGGGGTGAAGGCAGTCATCAGAGATCAGTGATCAGTTGGGACAGCGGTAAAGGATGAAAAACGGGCGAGGGATCATCCTTCGCCCGATGTGCGTTGTCGAATTTTTTCGATGACTTCGCGGATCTCACTTTCGACATCCCCGCGAAATGCCGACTCGCTGAATTGCCACGTTCCATCATCAAGACGTTCCTGAAAATGATGGGGATAACTTTTCAAACTGGTGAGCGCGGCGTAATCGGGGTGTGGATAATCATCCCAGCCGAATAATCTTTTATCCCCCGCGTAGGGCAGGGTCAGGTCAATCAGGGCGTAGGAATAACCGTTGGTGGTTGGGTCGACATGAATATCAAGGAAACACGTCTGGGTGAGAGATGCGCGCACCTTGCCGCCCGCGAGTTGGACACTCGAAAACAATCCACTCTCGCGCAAAATACGGATGACAGAGGCGCGCCAAATACTCACACGGTCTCCAGGAAACGAGTCAACTGTTCCAGTTCATGACGAATGGCGCGCCATTCGAGTAAATCGGTATACAGTGTATGATCGTCGGCGGAAACATGATTGCCCTGCGCTTCGAGTTTTTCGATGCTGCCGTATTGCTCGCTCAGTTGCCCGATGCGTTGGCGTAATTCGATGATACGGTCGGTTGTCGCTTGCGCAATACCCCGTTGTACAACCTCGTCTTCGTTAACAGCCATAATCTTTTGCAGGCCGGCCAATAAATTTTGGGTGCGGGAGGTGAGAACCATTTTCGTCTCCTTGCCTATTATTACAGCGCAAAGTCGCGCAACTTTCCGGCGCGAGTCATGGTCAACGGATATTGAAGCGGATAAACGGATAGACAGCGCCTTATCCGCTTATCCGTTTTCTATCCGCTGGTCACTTTTTCGGGCCTATACCTCCAACCTTGCGCTGTAATACTATTCATCATTTACCGTCGGTATATTTCCGACGGGCGGCGATATCGTTGTGCGTAACGCCTGGGTAATTTCTCACGATTTCACATTCCTGCCATCCCTGTGCAAGCAAATCCACGATAAACTCGACAGCCAGCCGCGTCCCTTTGATAACGGGTTTACCGACCAAAATTTTGGGATCAACGATAAT